>JAESUH010000075.1 GCA_016763155.1 Rhizobiaceae bacterium | reverse complement strand
TTGTTGCGGCTCTATAGTCCGAAACAAGCATTTTTCGACAAAACCTGGCGACCGGGTGATTTCGAGAAAATCGAATAATGCAAGAGATCGCCAAATGCCCATTGTAGCAAAGGCAACAATAATTCTCATTCAGGCCTAACCGACTTCCATCCATTATCGCCTAGCTGCTAATGGCACGCACCGCTTTAATGAGGACTTCCGGCATGTGAATTGAATCATATACCGGCATCACTTCTTTGCTCGTGTCGAACAGGCCATAGACCGCCGTTTGCGCAGTGCGCACAGAGTATTCAACCGTGAACACGCAATCCGTCGGCACTTCTGCAAATTGCCCCAGAAAGGCAAAATTGGTTGAGCCGTCTGGAATAACATTTGGCCGATCTCCCAAGGAGCGTGGCATGAACAGACTATCAATAAACGGCATTGCAACGGGAATACAATTGATCTTGCCCGCATCCATCACCGGTTGCATCAGGTCCTGAATTTTTAGGTGATACCAGAGTTCCTGAAGCATTTCCTCGCCTGTGCAATCAGCCATTTTCTTGTCAATAAAATTGCCCTTCCGGTTCGGATATAAACCGTAACCCCACATGATTTTTACGTCATCTGGTTGATTGGGAAAATGCGGTTGTCGAGCAATCACCATCGACATTAGCCAGTTGGAATCCGTTAGAGTTACAAGCCCGCCCGTGCCGTCTACATTGCCTGAGAAATTTTCCATGTAGTCATGGAAGGTGGTGTCCTTGAAGGTTCCGGTGAAAGAATACCATTCCTGCAATTCGATCGCGTCGCAAAATACGCCCGGATTGCCAAAGGCATTATCCTTCTTCGCGATCTTTTCCCAGAGTTTCCAAGCGCCCGAGGATGATTTATCCTTCAATATTGCTGGCCTGTCCCACGCGCCATTATCGGTGCTTTCGGTGATGGAACCATTGGTCATAAATACATAGTCATCTGTGCCAATCGCTATTTCATTTCCGCTGCCTGACTTGTCGATGATGTGGAGAACGGTAGCCGTTTTCTTGTTTGCGGATAGATTGAAATCGATATCAACAACTTGCGTATTCATGTCGAAATTTACGCCGCGTTCTTTCAGGTAGTTTTTGAGCGGCAGGATAACCGAATGATACTGATTATATTTGGTACGCATGACACCACCCAACCTTGGCAGCCCTTCAACAAGGTGGATAAAGCGTTTCATATAACGCCGCATTTCTGCAACGCTGCTCCATTTTTGGAACGCAAACATAGAGGTCCAGATGTACCAAAAATTTGTCTCAAAAAACGATTGATTGAACCAGTCTTCAATCCGTTTATTGCCGAGGGAATGTTCAGAGACAAATGTCAGTTTCAACAGGTTTGCCTGATCCCCCAGCGACAGTCCGAAGGACGAGACGTCCAGCTTTTTTCCATCGCGCAGCAATCTTGCCTGAGCATTGGAAACAAACCTTGAATTGAATTCGAAAGACTCGTCACGCACCGAAATATTTGGGTCATCATAGGATGGGATATCAGAGAGCAAATCCCAATAACAGGTGTAGTGCGCTTCATGCATTCTGCCACCGCGCACAACAAACCCATCATCTGGTTCGCCTGATCCATCCATGGCTCCGCCGAGAATATCGTCTTGTTCCAATATGTGAATGTTGTCGCCGCTCACGCCCGTATCATCGATTAGAAATTTGGCGCTAGCCAGGGAAGAAATGCCACCACCGACCAGGTATACCTTTGATAATTCTGTATTTTTAGTGCTCGAAGGTTTTGACAAAACAAGAACTCCTACAGTATTAGTCGTGTCGGATTATGGCGTTGCAATGTTGTTTGTCAATGAAAGTGATCCTAGGTAAATACCAATATTCGATCATTGAGGTGGTGTTCAAACGGATCTGGACCAACGCATATACCTTGGTTTTTACAATTAAGAGTTTCTATGCTCAACTATCAGCAGACCTAAAAAACTTAAAATTGTAAGCAAACAGAATGCATTACCAGAAACATCCCCGTAGTTTATCGGCACCATCTCCACAATTAGCTGCAATTTTAAGTGTTATAATACTCGGCCTCTATTCGATATATGCCTATACCGGTGCAGGCCAGGAATTGTATGCGTGGTCAAAAACATTTGCCCCATATTCAGTTCGCCAATATCTGGGAATGAGCAAACGGTATTTGCTGCAATATGGGCACATTGTCTTTTTGTTTAGCCTGTTGGTTTTATCCCGGTATTTGTTCATTTCACAAAACCATCTATCAATCTTTGGCCCCAAATTGCAGTGGCTAAATCGCTACTCTACGGCAATTTTCCTGTTTCATTTTCCAATATTGTATTTCATCGTTGCTATCACCGACTATGATCGCAATAGCCTGTTTGACCAGATGTTCTTGCTGGTCGCCACGCTATTATTTGCAACAGCTCTGGGTCGCCTATGCTTCAATCTCAAGCCGTATTTTGATGGCTGGCAAAAACGGTTGATCACCAAACTTGATGGCCGCTTTCCCAGACCGCAGGACTTTAACAAACCTAGTCATCCAATTTCGATCACGCGCTCACACAGCGAATTTTTGACCTTGGTAAAACTCGTTGCAACCATGTGCGTGGTGCTCGGCCACTATAGTTTCTCAAATTTTACCACCATTCACATTCCAGGATTTGATGGCGCTGCTCCGCGTTTTGCTGTGCCGACATTCTTTATGATGTCAGGTTATTTCCTGATGATGTCCATTGACCGGAGCCGGTCCGGAGCGGTCGGTGTGATCGTGAAGCGTGCATTCGCAATGTATTACATCCTTCTTCCGATGCTGGTTATCACCCTGATCCTCGATAATATTGGATATCGCGCCGATGCGGCTGCGTATCAATTTACCGACTATTATATCAGTGAAAATGCCAGACGCCCTTATTCGATTGGAGAAATTGGGACCATATTTGCAAGCAGCATGTTGTATTTCAATGAGTCTTGGCTCTTCGACCTGTTCGGAACTCAGGCCGACCTTGGTGGCGTACGAGCCTTCTCCAATGATCCGTTCTGGTTCATGTGCTATCTCATTCCCTTTTCGGTGATCCTGGCAGTTGGTCGTTTGATATCTCCTCCGTGGTCCATTGTGGTTTTGATCATTTGGTGTGTCATAATAGGGCCTCCAATTCTAATGTTGGCACCGTTGTTTTTTGCGGGCTCGCTTGCATATATCGTGCATCAAAAATGGGGAGTATCAGACAATGGTTGAAGTTGAAAAAAGCAATGGAAATTGGAAATCTGTCTCATTTCTTGCAATATACGTGTTAGTCGCAACGAGCATTATCGGGGCAATGATGAATCAGAACGCTGTGGCTGCAGATGCAGTCAAATATCGTAAATTTACCCTATACAACGCCGATGAGGGTGGCCTTAAAGACGAGGTAATTATCATCTTTCATGGCTTTAAATCGGCCATGCCGAATGGTGCGTATAAACGGCTTCACAAAGCTTTTCATGATCGTTTTTCAGTGGTTGGTTTCAATTATGATTATTTTGATATCAAAGCCAATGAGGAAGCATTTGCACTGTTATGGGACAAGGCCTTGAAGGGGAGAAAAATCATCTCCGCTGGCACTTCCCTTGGCGGTTTTTGGGCAAATCATTTTGCGTATAAATACAACATCAAAAAAATCTTAGTCGTTAATCCTGTGGTGGACCCGGTCACCCAATTACAGCAATTCATCGGTCGCCATTACGTAGAAAGGCGCCAAACTGAACTGATCGTGACTGCGGAGGATTTAGAGCACTATCGTGGTATTGAAATCCCGGTCGATGAAAGCACCTCCAGGCTTGTTCTGCTGTCTCGTGATGATGAGGTTCTCAACTACAAACGGGCCCTTGAAAAATACTCAGGGAAGTTGGGAAACAAAGTGATCGTGTTTGATGAAGGCGGCCATACCCTCAACCTCCGAGAGCCTCGATTCATGGATGTTATTCGGGAATTCCTCGTGAATTGAACGCTTAATAATTGCCAAAACATATAACATCGGCTGCCCAAAAACGAGGCAGGGAGATTGCTACAAGCTGCCCAAGGTTTAGCGAAGGTTTTGATACTGGCACCATTTCGACTGCTTTTTTTTGTAAAATGTTCAATATTTACCATTCTGCGATTAGGAATTTTGCTAGGCAAACTATTCTTGGGTTTTTGGTTTGACTGCATCGCAATATTTCTGATTTGACTTGCTTGCAGATGTATAAGTACAACTAATTAAAGAGTAAATTTAAAATGCCGACCAACGATCAGGCTTTTCGTCCCATTGAATTATTGTTGCCTGGATCAGGAGGATGAGATGAGTTTTTGCAAAAAATTGACTTTGGCTGTCATTGCTAGTGCTTCGATATTCAGTACGTTGGTCTTTGAAGGTGTGGCCGAAGAGGGCGGGTCTGGGCACTATTTGCCGGGTGCAATGTCTTCTTTTATAGATGGTGTTCCCACGGATGAAACATTCATTGTTCGGCTCAATGTCATTAATTACCAAGGGTCTTTTGAGCGTGGAAAACCGCTACCAATTGCTGGAATAACTGCTGCAGGCGTTAAGGCGAATTCAACAGCACTGGGTTTGACAATGTTGTGGCGGCCTCCAGTCGACTTTGGAGAGAGGTGGAGCTACGCAATGAGTGCAACCATCCCCTTCGTTGATACGACAGTGTCTGCTGACGCAGTTACTCGCGGAGGAAGGTTAGTTGCGGTGTCAGATACCACCAAAGGGCTCGGCGATATTGTATTGATGCCGCTAATGCTAAACTACAATGTGAACCAAGAATTGAACTTTAATTTCCGGGTTGCTGCCTATGCTCCAACTGGTAGTTACGAACTTGGTCGTCTGGCCAATACCGGCAAAAATTTCTGGACCATCGAGCCGACAGCTGCGGTCATGTATTTAGGAAAAAACGGGTTTGAAGCGTCTCTTTTCGCAGGCATTGATTTCAATTTTGAAAACCCTGCGACCAATTACAGATCCGGAACACAGTTTCACCTGGATGGAACGCTCGCTCAACATTTTCCATTAATGGGTGGATTGGCCGGAATTGGTGTCAGTGGATATTATTACCAGCAAATCACGGATGACAGCGGCACTGGTGCCACTTTCGGAGGATTTAGGGCAAATACTGTTGGATTTGGGCCTGTGCTCTCGTATGTTTCAAAAATCGGCGGATTGGACGCTCTTGCCGAACTTAAATGGTTGCACGAAACCAGCACACAGAATCGCCTCCAGGGCGATACGGTTTTCTTCAAGGGCGTGGTGAAGTTCTGATTGGAGTTTAGCGGCAATCAGCAATTGCCAAATTTTCTTGTAAAACCAAGGCGATGATCCGTAGTCATTTTTCCTGGAAAAGTCAGATCAACGAGAAATGCTTCGATCACCTTTTTGTGAGTGGCGTAGTAATCTGTCTTTAGAGCCTATTCGGCGAGGCGCGCTTCGAGTGCTTGCGGATCTAGTATTTGGAGTTTGTTGTAGGAAAACCCGATAATATTATCTTCCCTGAAACGTCGTAATTTTTGACCGGTTGCCGTGCGCGAAAGGTTAAGAGCTTCACTGATGTTTTGCTGCGTAACTTCAAGTTCATCAAGTGGAATGGTTTTTTCGGGAGCACCGCGTCGGCCGGAAAGTCGCAGCAACAATGCGGCTAGACGCACCTCTGAATTCCCAATCATCAAATCATCGGCTGAACCCAATGCAAGAAATGTGTGTTGTGTTGCCAGCAATCCAAGCCAGCGCCAGGTTAGTTGGTATTCTGCGGCTAATGAGAGAAATTTTCGCTCAGGGACATGAAACAGAACACAATCGCTGCTGGTCTTAACTTCGAGAATGCGCGTGGACCCTGTCAGCAATTCATGGTCGCCAAACCATGAGCCGGGGCCGATGATATGAGCAAATCGTGGCCCGCTTTCATGAGTTGCGATGTTGAAATGTGCTTGGCCTTTGGCAATACCCCATAGCCCGTTGGCCTCTTCACCAACCGAAAAAATAACCCGTCCCTTTTCAGCTTCTACGCGGGTGCTTTGTGCAAGTAGCTTGTTGGAAAATATTTCGGGTGTATGCCCCAGCCACCCCTGAACAACTGCCTGTTTTTCATTGATATTTTGCATAATAATTATTGATCTCCAATTGTTCAGTTTTGATCAATCTTGGGGGTGGATTTCTGCTATTCTTGTTCGCTCAAGTCAAGTGTTGATCCGATAAAGCAAGTGTATTTGCTCTAATAATTTGAATTTGACATGAGTTATAGAAAATAATTCTTGTTATGCATCTGGGAGAAAAATATGAATTTTGGGAAAAATCTCACTATATTGGCAACTACAAGCCTGCTTATGATTGGTTTTTCAACGGCAATGATGAATGCTGCTGAAACACAGGTGAAGAAGGGCGATATCAGATATTCCCCTTATGCCGAGAAGAAGTATCCGCAAAGGGTATATTTCGGTGACACACACCACCATACCGCCAATTCTGGCGATGCATTTATGGGTGGCAACCGCCTGGTTCCCGAGCAAGCCTATCGTTTGGCGCGTGGCGAAGAAGTGATCTCATCATCCGGTGTGCCGGTCAAACTCTCCCGGCCAATGGATTTTCTCGTTATCTCTGATCACGTCGAAGGTCTGGGGGTTATGAATGAAGTCTATAATGGCAACCCCTCTTTCTTGACAGATGAAACCCTGGTACGCTGGGGCGAAGCGATGAAAGCTGGTGGCAAAGCAGCCACTGATGCGGTCAATGAAGTTATCGTTGCTCAGACGTCAGGCACTTTGCCCAAACCTCTTACTGACCCAAAAATTGCTGGCCCGGTAATGAAATCAGTCTGGGAGGCCTATACACAAACGGCTGAAGATTTTAACAACCCCGGAAAATTCACAGCGATGATTGGCTATGAATGGACGTCTGTTCCCGGTGGCAACAATTTGCATCGTAATGTCTTGTATCGCGGTGGCAAAAGCAATGCCGATAAGATGATGCCCTTTAATTCCTGGATAAGCGAAGACCCGGAAAAACTTTGGGAATGGATGGAAAATTACGAAAAGAATGTCGGCGGCAAAGTGCTGGCCATTCCCCATAACGGTAATCTATCCAATGGCCGGATGTTTGAACCTCATAAGTTTGATGGTTCTCCGATGGATGCAGAATATGTAAAACGCCGTCAGCGCTGGGAGAGATTGCAGGAGGTTATGCAAACCAAGGGCAGCAGTGAAACGCACCCTACATTATCTCCCAATGATGAGTTTGCCAATTTTGGTATTGCAGGCTGGGAATATGGTAATCTGACGATGCAGGGAGAGCCGGAATCACCAGAAATGCGCCCCTATATGTATTTGCGTGGCGGCCTGATGCAGGGCCTTTCATGGGAAAAGAAACTCGGAACCAACCCGTTTAAATTTGGCCATATCGGCGGAACGGATGTGCATAACTCACTGACTTCAATTGAGGAAGATAATTTCTTCGGCAAACACGTTTCTCAGGAGCCAAGACCCAAACGTTGGAAACATGTTGCCAAAAAGGGTTTTGGTAAAACCCGGTATACATGGATTTATACAGGTGCAGGCTATGCCGCTGTTTGGGCAACCGACAATACCCGTGAAGCCCTTTGGGATGCAATGTTTCGTAAAGAAACATATGCAACGTCCGGTTCACGCATGACCGTTCGCTTCTTTGGCGGATGGGATTATCAGGCAGAAGATGCCAAAAGTCGCTATCTGGCAGATGCTGGCTACACCAAAGGTGTTCCCATGGGCGGTGATCTGACTGCGCAAGAGGATGCCAGCAAAGCACCAACATTCCTGGTCGCTGCAATGAAAGATCCGCTGAGCGGCAATCTGGATCGTATCCAGATCATCAAGGGCTGGTTGGATGCTGATGGTAAAACCCACGAAAAAATCTACAATATTGCTTGGGGAGATGCGGATAAGCGTGAGCTAAACGCAGACGGAAAACTGCCAAAAGTCGGTGATACCGTTAATATCGCTAACGCCAGTTGGACGGACACGATCGGTGATCCTGAATTGTCTGGAGTTTGGAGCGATCCTGATTTCAATCCCGAGCAAAAGGCGTTTTATTACGCTCGCGTCATTGAAATTCCAACACCGCGCTGGACAGCCTATGACCAATTGCGGTTTGGCATTAAAATGACAGACGATGTGCCAATGAAACACCAAGAACGCGCTTGGTCATCACCAATCTGGTACACGCCGAAAAGCGGCGGTTAGGCGGCTAGACTGGGTAGCGAAAGTGTATCTGAGCAACAATGCAAATCCAGCCAATGAATGCCATTTTCGCAGATATTGCCAGAGACACTCTTACCCATACAGGCGCTGATACCGCCTTTAACTAGCTGTCCAATTCGGGAGGATGACGGCTCTTTTTGAACATAAATTACGTGGTTGGAAGGGAGGATAAGGCAATGGGAATTTTCAGATATTTGGGCGGGCTGGTAATTTATTGTGCAATTGCCAGCATTGCTTCAGCGCAGGAAACTGCTGATGGAAAACAGTCTTTAAGCCAGGCAGCAAGCGACCCGACTGCTTCAATAATGAGTTTTCAGTTTCAAGAATTCTACACGCCAAACTATTACAATGCGCCTTCTGCAAAAGGTAATACCTTGCAGTTTCGCGCAGCGATTCCTTTCACTGTCCTTGGTCATAATAATATCGCGCGGCTTACGGTTCCCTATGTCACCAAAAGCCCCAGTGGCCTTTCCGGTTTTAACGATGCCACATTGTTCAATCTGACAACGTTTGATGAATCATGGGGACGTTGGGGTGTTGGGGCAGTTGCATTATTGCCGACCGGGGAAAGCGGTATAAGTACTGAAAAATGGGGGCTTGGTCCTGCATTTGGTTTCACAGCTCATCACGATAAAATTCTTTGGGGCCTGTTCAATCAGAACATTTTTACAGTTGCTGGCGATAGTTCCAGACCTGATGTGAATGTTTCAATTATCCAGCCCATCTTCAATTATTCGTTGCCAGATGGTTGGAGTATTGGAAACTCGGAAATGACCTTCAATTACGACTGGGAACAAAACAAATTCACCAGTCTGCCCTTGGGCGTCAAATTGGCAAAATTGGTCAAGATCGGCAAACACAGAGTTCAGTTCATCGGTTCTTATGAGCGAAATTTTTATGATACAGGCGTCGCTCCTAGCGATAAAATTCAATTCACAATGAAATTATTGGTACCAAGCAAGTAAGGAAGAGAAATGAAAAATCTACTTTCATCCACATCCATCGCCGTTATGGCCATGATGGTTTCGGTGGGTCACGCGGACGAGAATCCTCTTCGTAATGCCTATTTTGGTGAAACCCATGTGCACACCATGTATTCTCTTGATGCCTATATCGGCGATAATCGAATGTCGCCATCCATGGCCTATCGGTTTGCCAAGGGTGAAGCGTTTGAAATTCACGGTGTCAAAAAACAGCTTAAACGTCCACTGGATTTTGCAGCTGTAACGGATCATTCCGAATATATTGGCGAGATGTATTCGACGATTGTTAAAGGCGCACCAGGCTATGACAACGAAGATTTGAAAGCTTTGCGCAATCTCAAAACGCTTAAAGAAAAACAGCAGTGGTTTTTCAAATATGTTCTATCCGTGAACCGGGGCGCGGCCAAACCTGAACACCCAAGCTTCTTCGCCGGGCCAAGCACGGTGAAAAGTGCCTGGCAGATTATGATTGAAGCAGCAGAAAAACATAATGATCCTGATGTTTTTACCGCAATGATTGGCTTTGAGTGGTCTGGCGCCCCAGGTGGCGCAAATCTGCACAGAAATGTGCTGTTTCGCGATGACAATGTACCGGCATCACCGATTAGCTATCTTGATGTGAATACGGAAGAAGAGCTATGGGAATGGATGCGCACGCAAGAGGCTGCTGGCCGTCACCTATTAGCTATTTCGCATAATTCAAATGCATCCAAAGGCAGGATGTTTCCAAACACGGATTCTACCGGTAAACCGCTATCGCTTGAATATGCCCGCACAAGAGCACACTTTGAACCGCTCATTGAAATGATGCAGATCAAGGGCAATTCAGAAGTCCATAGAAAATTCTGGGCTGCGGATGAATTTGCCGATTTTGAAAACGCAGATTCAATCCAGAAAAATTCTGGCCGCATCTTCTCTGCGCGAGATTTCGTCCGGGGCGGTTTGAAAGTCGGCCTGCAGAAAGAACAGTCTCTGGGTATTAACCCGTTCAAATATGGTTTCGTTGGCGGCACGGATAGCCACAACGGTTTGCCATCTGATGTGGCTGAAGACACCTTCATTGGTGGTCACGGACCAGAAGATGGCACTGTTGAACGCCGCCGCACCGAAGGTGTCGGCGGCTGGGTCGATGGCAAAGACCTATCCATCGGTTCGATCACCGGAGTTTGGGCAACAGAAAACACCCGCGCTGGGATTTGGGATGCAATGAGACGCAAGGAAACCTTCGTTACCTCTGGTCCGCGTATTAAAGTTCGGATGTTTGGCGGCGTTGGTCTCAATGCTGTTCCAAAGGACGCCACTCAATTGGTTACGCAGGGCTATCAGCATGGTGTTCCCATGGGTGGAAATTTGGTGCAGTCGAGCGTTGCGCCAACTTTCACGGTTTACGCTGAAAAAGATCCTGATGGTGCAAATCTGGATCGTATCCAGATTATCAAAGGCTGGGTGGATAAATTTGGTGATCTGAATGAAATAATCATCGACGTTGTCTGGTCCGGTGAGCGGGTTGCGACACAAGCTGGAAAGTTGCCAGCGGTTGGAAACACCGTTGATTTGAAAACCGCGCTATACACCAATGATATTGGCACGCCTGTGCTCATGGGGAGCTGGACAGACAAGGATTTCAATCCTGCCGATGGTGCATTCTACTATGCGCGAGTATTGGAAATTCCAACCCCGCGCTGGTCAACCTATGAGGCTGTACGCAACAACCTTCCATTGCTGGAAGACGTTGCTGCAACCATTCAGGAACGCGCCTGGGGTTCGCCAATTTGGTATGAACCAAAGGGTTAAACGCAGTCAGCAGTTTTGATGTTTATTTAACCTGAGTGCATATCTGTATTGAGGTTATCCCAACACTTTGATAACAATTAAAAACGGCCTTCTACTATATTTATTTGAAGGCCGTTTGATTTATGGAACGAATAGTATGGCTAAACATGATCCTTCAACGGAAACCGACAATAGGGGGTTCTTTGAACGGGTCTTTAAAGATCCATTGTTTCAATTTGTCGTTATTGGTGCTGTTTTGTTTTCTACTTTTCAGTTCTTCAGTGAGCCTGCGGTGGAAGAAAATGCTAACCGAATTGTCATTGATAACCGGATAATCAATACCATTGCAGCTTCATACGAACGAAGCTGGATGCGTAAACCCACAAAAATTGAGATGGATGGGATGATACAGGATTACCTGAAGGAGGAAATTCTGTATCGCGAGGCGTTGAAACTTGGTTTGGACAAAAATGACACCGTCATCAGGCGGCGTCTGCGTCAGAAAATGGATTTTCTGAGCCGTGATTTGATGGAGCCACCTGCACCATCAAACGATATGTTGCAAGAATATCTGGAAGCCAACAAAGAGAAATTCCTGACCCCGCCAAGGGCTACATTCACTCAGGTATATTTCAAGTTCAACAAATCAGATAGCGCCGAAGATCGCACTAAATCCGCTCTAGAAAACCTGAAAGGACTCGTGCCTGGAGAAACTTCTTTGGAGTCGTTTGGGGATGCAACGATGCTGCCAGGCGCAATGAATAATGTGACGCCTTTTGATATTGCCAAACTGTTTGGGCAGGAATTTGCCAATAGCCTGTTTTCTCTACCGGTAAAGCAATGGGCCGGGCCGACGAAATCAGGATTTGGATTGCACCTCATTTATATCGATGAACTTGTTCCCTCCGCACCACCCACATTGGCGATAGTTCGTAAAACGGTGGAAAGAGAGTGGCGCGATAAGCAACGAAAAGAAAACAATAAACTGGTTTTTCAAGCGTTCAGAGATCAATACGATGTGGAGATCATGACCACCAATCAGGACAGTCCTTGAAGGTAATCGCCGAATTATGAAAATATTGCGCATCCTCATCCTGGCCGTCATCTGGCTACAATTCTCCCCCCCTGTGGCACAGGCAGATGGGATACGCCCCAACTATCTTGAAATTTCCGAGTTATCCCAAAATATCTGGGCCATATTGCTAAAAGTTCCAGCAAAAGGGACACAGAGGCTTGCGGTTCATGTTGAATTTCCAAAAATATGCGTGGAAAGCAATCGCGGATCCCGTCTGGTAAACGGTGCTTTCCTGGAGCGCTGGCACCTCAAATGCGGCAGTGATCTGGTGAACAGAAAAATTCTCGTTACTGGGCTTGAGAAAACGAGAAGCGAGGCAATTGTCCGGGTAATACGCGCTGACGGTACAGGACAAACCCAACGCCTCACGCCTTCAGATTCGACTTTTGTGATAAAATCTAAATCAAGTTGGGTCGAAGTTTCTACGACCTATCTTGTTCTCGGTTTTGAGCACATTCTTTCGGGCTATGATCATTTATTGTTTGTTCTGGCTCTGCTCTTTCTTGTTGGCAGTTGGCGCCGACTTGTGGCAGCCATTACGACTTTCACACTCGCTCACAGTGTTACGCTCGTGGCGGCTTCATTTGGCTGGGTAAACATGCCCCCGTCGCTGATTGAGGTGCTGATTGTCCTGAGCATTGTGTTTGTGGCCGTCGAGATTTTGCAAATGCATCAGGGAAAACCAAGTATCGCTACCCGAATGCCATGGGTGATAGCTTTTCTGTTTGGCCTTCTTCATGGGTTCGGATTTGCCGGTGCCTTGAGTGAGATTGGATTACCCCAACATGCAATTCCACTGGCGCTTCTGTTTTTCAATGTCGGGGTGGAGCTTGGTCAGCTGACATTTGTTGCTTGCGTGATTGGGCTGTTTTTCATTGCCAATTATTTGCTTGCACGGAGAGAACGAAAATTTGCCCTCTGGGAATTAATATCTATTGCAGCATTTCCTGCCGCATATCTCATTGGTTCCATAGCCATGTTCTGGGTATTTGAACGCACTTACAACTTCATTATTTGATTATTTGTTACGGCGCGAAAAAACGCCATCACTTGCGTCAGTTGGTTGCCGAAGCAGTGGAACCGGTTACCACGTCGTTAGGACAATATATCTCAACACTGCCATTCCAATGCCGCTCGATTGCTGTTTTCACAACTGCATTTTTTCCGCTATCACGACACAAGATCACTAAGACATCCTCATCAAGGCTTACGTCGAATATACATGAGCGCAGGATCGGATCACCTGCAATATGTTCATAGACCGCTTGCAGGGATGAAACTGTTTCCAGCTCATGTAAATTTGCAGAATCCAAATTGCTAAAATTATTGTAATGCAACATTTTTGTATCTCAGTTCTGTTCAGTGACGGCTGCTTAGCTTGAGCAGGATATCGCTAACAACTGAAGAAACAGCGACGAAACTGGTTACAATTTTAGTTACAGGGAATAGTCGTGGGATGGCCGCAGGCTATGCAGTTATGCCGATGCTCTCATATCCTTTGGCGCAATACCCGTTGTCCGTTTAAAGGCTGTGCTAAATGCACTTGGGTTTGCATAACCCAGCAAAAACGACACTTGTGTCAGGTTTAATTCGGGCTGGCTAAGATAGCGCAATGCAAGCTCATGACGCAGGCGATTGAGGATTTCGCTAAAGCTGGTTTCCATCTCCGCAAGATTGCGAACAAGTGAGCGCTCGCTCATACCCATTTCAACAGCAACAATTTTTGCTTTAGCCTGCCCTTTGGGTAACAGGTCGACGATATGGCGTTCCAGTTTAATAATATGTTCGGGTTTCCCGTGTGTATTTTTTTGCAATATGTCATCACCAAGATCCGTAAGAATACGCAGTAATCTATAATCCGTTGTCGCAATTGGGGTGGCAACATCACTGCGATTGAGCACGATTTGAACGTTCTTTTCACCAAATGTTACGGGACACCCCAATAATTTTGTGTACTCCTGAGGGTCGCCATTACTGTGATGCACGAATTCAATTTTGGCTGGAATGATCTCGCAATCAGTGAAGAACTGATAAGCTCTTACCAAGACGCCAGCTCCAAATTCCACTGCCTGTCTATAACTGGCAAATGACGCTTCTGCATATTTGAAGCGAACATCTACAAAATCACCAGCCACCGACATCTCTATGCGTGAGGCATCCGTGATAATTGCTAAATAGCGTTCCAAATTAATGAGAGCGTCACCCAGTGTATGGGATGAAAGTCCGATGTAACCCAGCACTCCCAAATCGCGGGGATCAGAGGAATTTGCCAGTTTCAGGCCAAAGAATTCTTCACCGGTTTCCTGCGCTGCAATATCAATTAGAGCTGCAAATTTCACGAACGGTATCCATCCGTCTTCACGGTTTATGGTTGCCACATCCAGACCAGCCGCTTTCGCAATTTTATCTACATCAAGAAATTGCCGTTTTAGCTCCTGAATAACAGCCTTCGCGCCAATTGTTCTTGTTGTTGGTATTTTGGGCATTCTTCTCTTCTCCTATTGTCAAGGATAACAGCTGCAACTCCCCTTCAACATCCAGAATACAACCATACCAACTTCAATTGTCGTGAGGTAGTGACAATTTGGCTTCAATTCGTAAGAAATATGTAACGCCTGTACCTATATTAAGGCTTACTACAAGTATTCTTGTGGTTCCAGTTGCGGCACCCTGCGCCGCAATTCTGGGGGCGAAGGCCGGTTCAGCTTCACTAATGGGTTTTCGCTTAAATCCAGAAGTTGAACCGGTTTTAATTTCACTTGGCGGCCTCCAAATTCGTTGGTTCAGTTCCATCAACAACGCATGGAACGCGTGCTGGTTGTGGTTTTGATTTCGTCGATAGCCATGCCCCCCTTTTGGGAGGGATACCCAACATAATCAGCTTAAATTTTGGTTTTGAAAGCTTTCCATTCACCTCGAATGGAAAAGCGCTTCGATGCAGTGGTTTCCCAACCGGCCTTGGTTCGGCGCGAATAGAGATGGTGTCATCCAGCCAATTTACTTGCCCTCGAACGACCATCTGAATAGTTTTCGTTTCAATGACGATTGCTTCGGTCGAAACGCCTCCTGATTTCACGCTGACCGGCGCGCTAACACAAACGATATCGGTGTAACCCTGCCGGAGTTCCTCGGAAAAGAGCCACTTGAATACCCCAAGTCCAGAGAGATCAAGTAGACTGGTTGCGATATTTCCGTCTTTCATTGTAATCTTGGCATTGCCGGTCATCGAATTCATGAATTTCTTGGCTGATGAAATGTTGCCTGCGATGTCGAAAGTGCCATTGAGATTACCATGCGCTTCGATGCCAAGGCCGACTGAATCGAGTATTTTGCCAAAATCCCAACCGCTGGTTGAACCCGTAATCCTGGCAATACCGGGTTTGTTTTTCAAATCCATAGCCACATCAGCCTTGAACGAACCGCCGCCATAGGTAACTTCAATTGGCCCGGCTTTCAGTTTGTTATCTTTCAAGACAAGATCGCTATGAATAGCCGAAATCCCTTCCTGGCCGATAATCTTGGCGATATGAATTCCGAATTCGAGGTCCAGCCGGTCCATGAGTTTTTTCCCGGAAACGAGTTTAACATCAGTTGCCGGTTCCTTGAGAACTAACGGGCGAATTTTTGGCTTATCTTTCGCTTTGACCTGTTTTTCTTTTGGTTTCGTTTCGATCACCAATGGTTTGATTTCGCCTTTTGGCTTCGCGTTTTTCGATTTAGAGAAAAAGTATTGTAGCTGCACAGCTGCGGCAACAACATTGCGCAAGCTCGTAATGTCAATCTGGGCGCTTTTCATGCCACCACGAACAACAAATTCTTCATTCACTTCCTTGCTGCTCAAAGTTGCGTCTATCCGTGAGTTGGCGATGTTCACCTTTGCTTCGGTGGCAATGTCCAGGCCATTGCCTTTGATTTGACCCGCAAAACTGATGGCACCGGTATTTATCGGTTTCATGTTAAGGGCTCCGAGGAACCGTGCGCCATCGGATACATCAAGATCGAAGGTAAAGTCCAAATCGCTCAGCTTGGCCAGATCGGCAACAGAGAGTTCTGCATTTAATGACCAAAGATCGGAACCATGGGAGTAGCCCTTGAAGTGGGTTAACGACATGTCGCCGGATTTGTCAGATACGCTGAATTCAGCCTTCACCGAGCCAAATTCAGCAACCCGTTTCGGGTCGAGCCCTTTGAGTAAAATATCTGCTGAAGCGGCTAATTCACCGTCAAAAGCAATGCCTTTTAATCCGAATATGTCGCGAATATCTCCTTCTGCCTTCACATAGGGCGCTGCTAATGGTCCAACTTGCAGTTTGACATCCAACAGGCTTAGTTCGCCATCTTTTGTCCTGAAAAATCGCCCGACAGAGACTGGCCCAAGGTTGCGAAATTTGGGCTGGAAAGAATTGGTAATAATATGAAGGTTTACCAATTCAAGACCATCGTCCACACTGGCCAACCGACCATTGATTTCGGCGACCTTGGTTTCCTTCAGGCTTGTAGCCTTAGCCAGAACGGTATCGGCTGGTTGTAGCCTGGTTTTAAACTCGACATTCACGCCAGCCATTTTCAAAACATTATCGATCTTGCCCGTAATCGTAAATGACTGCCCCTTCTCAAATTCGATTTTCGTGTCGAGGTCTGAAATTGCAAGCGTTCCGGGATGGCCGGTAAGATTGACGTTGAGTATTCCCACGCCATCGACCGAGCGCTTCAAACCAAGCCCTTCAAGAAGGTCGCCAATTGAGCCGGAATCGAAAACAGCTGCCGCGGTAAATCCAGGACCTTTTTCCTTCGGATATGGTGTGCCTATGATGTCTAGAACAGACCCACCGATTGTTGCCTTGGCCATGAATTCTGCTGCACTTGGGAAGGTGCCGTTAATTGCAAAATCCTGTTCGTTAACCGTGCCATTGCTCGACAGCGATACGATTGCTCCGCCTTCCAATTGTTCAAGAAGCAGTTGTTCAAGGATGAAGGCAAACTCAAAGCCGGTCCACTTGTTCGAAACCGTGAGGCGGATATCTTTGAAATCTACAGACTTGTCACTCAGAAATCGAAAAATATCGGGATTTGACTCAACAACGCTGTCCAAAGTGACATCGCTCTCGCTCTGCGAACCCTCACTCTCCTTTGATGGTGGGTTATCTTTTTCTGACCAACTGGTGGTCCGGTTATCTTCGGTGATGAGGTTTACATGTAATTTCGAGATATCGAGATCATTGATATTGAATTTACCGTATAGCAAGCCAATTAGGTCCAGCTTGAACGAGGCCGTTTCTAATTTTGCCAACTCGACATTTTCTATGTTTTCACTGGGTATGATGACGCCACCCAGATAGATCGTCGCCATTCTGGCAATGCTGATCCTGACATCGTCGTTAATTATCAGGGGTTGGCCAATCTGTTCAGACAGTGCAGTTTGGATTATATCACGCCTTAAATTCGAAAACATCGAACTGCTTAGCAACAGCCAGGCAGCGATCAATACGATGATAACAAGCCCGGTGATCGACATGAATATCCATTTGGCAACTCTCATTACACCCACCTATTTGAAAACTTCACACGATCAGCCTTCATTTTCTTTTTGGCACTTTTTTAGGGCCTTTAGTGCAGCACTTGTACCGTTAAGTGGGTATGAAACCGGTTGATTTGCCGGCCCCGTGATTGTGATTGCATTCTTGCTGGCTAACACACCGACAAATTCGGGATTGTTGAAAAATGCATATCCACCACGCCAGTCTCCATCGATGATATATTCGACGTCGCCGCCAAACAGTGTTCCGTCAAGATCGAACTGCATAACAACTGTTGAGACCTCTTTGATCTGGACCCATGCTTTGTTTTCCACGGATAGAAAACCGCCCTTTTTATTGGGCAAGGCACCCATTTTCATTCGAGTGCCATCCTCAAATGTTTTTTCCATGAGGCAACCATTACCGACAGAAGCATCGACGAGAATTTGCCACTCGCCGATAGTCGCATATTCGCTAAGCGCCTCGGCTGAGGCATTGGTGGGTGACAGCGCCATTGCAAAAGCAATGATGGTCAGTTTCGATCTATTCATATCAATCCCACTCTTGCTGGATTCAGATTATGTTTCGACATATTCTCTAAAGTGTTTTCAAGTTAAAGTATTGACTAAGCTTAACAAATAAAATTTTGCATGGCAAATGAGTTTAAGTATCAGGCAGGAATTTTAAACTCATATAGAGGGAAGGAAAGCAGATGAAATCATGCAATGAGGTTCATTTTATAAGCTAAAAGCAATTGGTATGAGCTGTAACACGCATGATAAACTTGTCCTCACAGGCTCTTCCAGATGGATAAATTGGGCGTTTACACTGAAATAGCGGAAGAGATGGGGTTTGAGTGTTGGCTGATAACTGAGCGGTGATGCAATTTGTTTCAACCCGGTTTTTTCTCCGGTAACGCTCGACCGCTATCTCAATTACTCCGGTTGTTTAAAATTTGATTGTGAGATAGTTTTGCATTGAGCAACAACCACTTATACTTCAAAAATGCTTACCGATGAGGTAGGAATTGGGTTGTGATGTTTGAAAAGTGGAAATGTTTTTAAGTAACGCAAGGTGAATAATTTGTATTCTATGGTTTCGGTATTTCAAGTTCCGCGAATTTTGGTTCTCATTTGCGCATTCTTCGCGTTTTCCATTCACGCTACGGCATTTGCTCAGGAGCAAGAAGCCGCTGCCCCAAGTGGCGTTGATGAGGTTGTTGTACATTTGGATGCAAACCTCAGCGATGAGGAATTTACCTTACGGCTGGTGCATCTGACCCGAGCAGAACTCGAAGAGTTCGCCAAGCAATGGATCAAGATCACACAGAAAAAGACCAAAGAAGCAGCCGAAATAAATATCAAACTTTCAAAGGCCAAAGGCGCGCAGGTTGAACAATTGCGAGATACGCTTGCCGGTGTGATTGAGCATCGTAATTCGCTTTTTAAAAAGCAAGAGATCGTTCTCAATGAATGGTCTGCGAAAGGTGCGACAGCAGAAGAGCTGTTGGATTATCGCAATTATATTACGGCGGTCAGACGCAATGAAATTAAATCAACGGATATCATGACTCTGACTAAATGGGTCCTGGAGTGGTTCACGGCACCAGATGGTGGCAGGAAAATCGGGATCTGGCTCTTGTCACTTTCTGTTTCGTTATTTGTGATGGGCTTTATTGCTCGAATTGTTACCGGTTTTGTTCGCAGAGCATTGTTAAAAATCCCTGATATGTCCAATTTGTTGCAGAATTTCGTATCCCGAATGATCTATTGGCTCATCATGGGGGTCGGTATCATTATCGTGCTTTCTCTGTTTGGCATAGATATGACACCGCTTCTTGCTGTGTTTGGCGGGGCAAGTTTTATTATTGGTTTTGCCATGCAGAGCACCCTCGGCAATCTGGCTAGTGGGCTGTTGTTGATGGTGACCAAACCATTCGATGTGGGCGATGTGGTTGATGCAGCTGGCGTTTCAGGCACTGTGCGCAATGTTAGCATCGTTTCCACAACCATCCTGACCTTTGATAATCAGGTCATTGTTGTTCCCAACACGATGGTTTGGGACAGTGTTATTACCAATGTAAATGCTAGCGATACCCGCCGTGTCGATCTCACATTCGGCATTGGCTATGATGACGACATCGAACTGGCGAAGAAAACGCTTGGTGAGATACTGGATAAGCATCCGCTAATCTTGGATGATCCAGCACCAAATATTCGTTTGCACGAGCTGGCAGATTCATCCGTCAATTTCATTTGCCGTCCATGGGTAAAATCTGAAGATTATTGGAACGTCTATTGGGATATCATGCAACAGGCGAAGGAGCGGTTCGACGAAGTTGGTCTGTCCATACCTTACCCGCAGCGCGATGTTCATATTCACCAAATCACAGAAGATAAAGATGACAAGAACGCCGAGGCTTAGAACTGAGTTTGGCAATAATCTAAACCCTGCTTGAACGAGCAAAAAAATCTCGATCAGTTATTCAATCGATTGCTGTTATAAACCTAACGGCAACGGGTGCTGTTCTGTTATGGCTTCCATGGCGAAATAGGAATTGATGGAGTCGAAATCCATGCCGCTTATCAGGCGTTGATAAACGTCATCGTAGCTTTCCATATCCTTGGTGACGATTTTAAGAAAATAATCGTAATCGCCGCCAAGGCGGTAGAAATCTATCACTTCTGGAATTTTTTCTACAAGCGTTCTGAATTTATCGAGCCATTCAGCGGAATGGTAGCGTGTTCGCACCATGACAAATACCACTAGTTTCAAATCGAGTTTCTTCCTGTCCAGACATGTGGTTTGTCCGGTGATGATCCCATTCTTTCGGAGCGTTTGTACCCGGTGCCAGCAGGCATTGGGGGACAAATTGACCTTATCTGCAAGCGCGCGTTGGGAAATGTCGCTGTTTTCCTGCAAGGCACGAAGTATGCCTATGTTAAATTTATCGAGTTTCATGATAATTTATCGATCAAAATATAATATTATTATAGAAATAGCTAAAATATTTGGAAATATTACGTTTCCACCGGAGGTATTATACCAAAATTGATCGGTCTTGGGAACCGAATGAAATATTTGAGAGGCCAGCATGATACTTGAACGCTTTGCGACTGAAATTAAATCCGACGATGTGGTGGCGCAGTTGCGTGCCGGGTTAATTGGTGAGCGAGTGCCAATAATGGGGCCATTCGGGGAAAAAGAACTGATATATGCTGACTATACGGCGTCTGGTCGGGCGTTACGTCAGGTTGAAGATTTCATCCTCAACAAGGTGTTGCCCTATTACGCAAACAGCCACACAGAATCTTCCTATTGCGGGGCATTCATAACCGGATTGCGCGAAGAGGCCCGCACACTCATCGGGGATCACGTTAATGCTGGCGATGATTGCAGCGTGATATTTACAGGTTCCGGAGCCACATCGGCAATCAACAGGCTGGTAGCACTAAGTGGGGTTGCCGATATTGCTGCTGATTCACCACCTGTGATTTTAGTTGGGCCTTACGAGCATCATTCCAACATACTGCCTTGGCGTGAAAGCGGTGGCGTGGTCGTGGAAATTCCTGAAGGTGAGGGCGGTGGCCCTGATTTGGAAGTTTTGGAAAACGAGTTGAAACGTTTTCGCGACCGGCCCCTTGTTATAGGTGCGTTTTCTGCGGCATCCAATGTGACCGGTATCGTGAGCGACGTGGATGCGGTGACAAGATTGTTGCGGCGCTATGGAGCATTGGCCTGCTGGGACTATGCAGGCGGCGCTCCCTATTTGCCCATTGATATGAACCCGGCTGCGGGGTTGGAGAAGGACGCGGTATTCTTATCACCGCATAAATTTCTCGGCGGGCCGGGCGCGTCTGGTCTGTTGATCATTCGTAATAATATGGTTCGCGCAACCCGACCTACATGGCCGGGAGGTGGCTCGGTTTCCTATGTGTCGCCATGGGCGCATGATTATCTGGATAGTCTCACTGAGCGCGAAGAGGCAGGTACGCCCAATGTTTTAGGTGATATCAGAGCAGCGCTGGTGTTTATCATCAAAGCAGCGATTGGCACAGAATTCATACGGCAGCGTGATGAGGAGCTGGTTTCAAGGGCCTTTGCTGTTTGGCAGAAAAACCCCAATATCGAAATTCTTGCACCTTCCGCCAATCGTCGATTGCCTATATTCTCGTTTATCATTCGCGATGATGGCGGGGAGATGATTGATCATGGACAGGTAACAAGGATGCTAAGTGATATTTACGGCATTCAGGCGCGGGGCGGTTGCGCCTGTGCCGGCCCCTATGGGCATCGGTTGTTAGGGGTTGAGAGGGAGATGTCCGAGCAGATCAGGCGTTCAATTGCGGCTGGAAGTAATGGCAACAAACCGGGTTGGACACGTTTGAATTTTGGTTATTTAATGGATGATGCAACTGTTGATTTCATTATTGAAAGCGTTGATGATCTGGCTAGAAACTGTACTTTCCAACAGAAACGGTATCTGCAGGCTTGATATGCTAACTGAGCAGCCATGCTAGACGTGCTATTCACCACAAGTTTGCTCCATTTTTGGCGTGAACTGTGATGAAGGCATGCGAGGGAAATTCAGCACTTGTTTCCCAATATCGCATGTGTTCATTGCTTAAATTGCCTTTGTATTGATTTCATCTGACAACTTGATTGACTCCTATTTTTCCATCGCTACACTTCAGCTTCTTATCTAAAGGAATGAAATATTTGGGAGAATCCACTATGAAAATCAAAACCTTTTTACTGGGCGCAGTCTCTGCACTTGCGTTCACTGCAATGTCTGTTGTTGGTGCTTCGGCGGCTGATGAATGCCCTCGCGGAAC
Source organism: Rhizobiaceae bacterium (assembly GCA_016763155.1). Classification (GTDB taxonomy): domain Bacteria; phylum Pseudomonadota; class Alphaproteobacteria; order Rhizobiales; family Rhizobiaceae. Next base: position 29,666 of record JAESUH010000075.1, on the reverse strand, counting down.
ACTTGATACACGCTATTGCGATGTTGATGGCGATCTGCTCGCAGATACACCAACAGACCCTTCGAAACTAGTGGATCCTGACACACTTATTTTCGCTTACACCCCTGTTGAAGATCCTGCGGTTTATAAAGAAGCATGGGCCGATTTCCTGACACACATGGAAAAAGTGACAGGCAAGAAAACCTTGTTTTTCCCAGTGCAAAACAATGCGGCACAAATTGAAGCCATGCGCTCCGGCCGTTTGCACATTGCAGGATTTAATACGGGTTCAAACCCATTGGCTGTGAATTGTGCCGGTTTCAATCCGTTTACAATCATGGCTTCCAAAGACGGACATTTTGGATATGAAATGGAAATTATTACCTATCCAGGTTCCGGCATTGAAAAGGTTGAGGACATTAAGGGTAAGCAACTTGCTTTCACTTCGCCTACTTCCAACTCAGGCTTTAAAGCACCGTCTGCTATTTTGAAGGCAGACTTCAATATGGTTCCGAAAAAAGACTTTGAGGCTGTGTATTCCGGCAAGCACGATAATTCAATTTTGGGTGTTGCCAACAAAGATTACATGGCCGCTTCGATTGCCAACTCAGTAATGAAACGCATGATTTCGCGTGATGTTATTAAGGCAGATCAGGTGAAGTCTATTTATAAATCACAGACTTTCCCGACCACAGGTTTTGGCGTTTCACACAATTTGAAGCCAGAACTTAAAGCGAAAATCATGGATGCCTTTTTCTCCTTTGAGTGGGATGGCTCAAGCTTGCAAAAAGAGTTTGAAAAATCCAACGAAGGTCAGTTCCTAAAAATGACTTACAAGGAATTTTGGGACGTGATCCGGAAAATTGATACAGCAAATGGCGTAAGCTATTCTTGCAAATAATCGGTGGAGGCTGCGGGTTCTAATAAACCCGCAGCCCCTCATATTTTTAATATTTCAGCCCTACTTTTTTATTTTCCAGGTTGTCCATGCTCGAGCTCAAGAAACTTACAAAAACCTATCCAACTGGTGATCAGGCTCTAAAGGCTGTTGATCTGGTCGTGCCAAAGGGGCAGGTATTGGCGCTAATCGGCCCTTCGGGTGCTGGTAAATCAACGTTGATAAGATGCATAAATCGTTTGGTGGAGCCAACCTCCGGTGCAGCGATTTTGGATGGTGTGGATATTACCAAACTGGGCAGTTCAGCGTTGCGAAAAATACGCCGTACGATGGGTATGATTTTCCAGGAATATGCGCTGGTAGAACGCTTGACCGTGATGGAAAATGTGTTGTCCGGCCGCCTTGGGTATGTGGGCTTTTGGCGCAGTTTGGTACGCAAATTTCCCCAATCCGATGTGGATGAGGCCTTTCGTTTGCTGGATCGTGTTGGTCTTCTGGAAATGGTCGATAAGCGAGCTGACGAACTTTCAGGTGGTCAGCGACAGCGAGTGGGCATTGCCCGCGCTTTGATTCAAAACCCCGCATTATTGTTGGTTGACGAACCCACAGCTTCGCTTGACCCTAAAACATCGCGCCAGATCATGCGATTGATTTGCGAATTATGCGAGGAACGTGGGCTGGCGGCGATCATTAATATTCACGATGTGGCATTAGCGCAAATGTTTGTGCAGCGCATCGTTGGGCTTAAAGAGGGCGAAATAAAATTTGATGGCGCGCCAGAGGATATGGACGCTGACGTACTGACTACGATCTATGGCGAGGAAGACTGGAAGTTGACCATCGCCAAGGTAGACGACGAGGAAGCTGAATGAGCAGCGCACTCGAGAGCCGGATTGGATCTCCCTGGCGGAAACCAAACTTTATTCACAGCCCAGTCCTGAGATGGGGCTTGCTTGCGATAACGCTGGTCTATCTGTTCTTCGCCTTTAATTCCATTGATGTGAATTGGACGCGGGTGAGCGAAGGGTTGGTTCGTGGCTGGAAATTCGTCAAAGCCTTTGCCTCCCCCGATTTTGTTTCCAGAGGGACAGATATTTATGATGGTATGGTTGAAAGCATTATTATGGCGGTCACTTCCACCGTTGTTGGCATTATAATCTCAATCCCAATTGGCCTTGGCGCTGCGCGCAACATTGCCCCTCTGCCAGTTTACCTAATTTGTCGCGGAATTATTGCGCTGTCACGGGCATTGAATGAAATTATTGTGGCAATTTTGATGGTGGCAATCTTTGGGTTTGGTCCTCTTGCAGGCTTTATTACGTTAAGTTTTGCAACGATTGGCTTTCTCGCCAAATTGTTGGCAGAAAACATTGAAGACATGGATAAAGTTCAAGCCGAGGCCGTTAAATCAACTGGTGCGTCGTGGCTGCAATGGGTCAATTATGGTGTGCAACCACAAGTTATTCCGCGGCTGATCGGTTTGTCGATCTATCGTCTGGATATCAATTTTAGAGAGTCTGCTGTTCTGGGGCTGGTTGGCGCGGGCGGCATTGGCGCTACTCTCAACACATCCTTTGACCGATATGAATATGATACCACTGCGGCAATCCTCTTGATTATTATCGCTGTCGTCATGGCGCTGGAATATCTGTCAGGAATCATCAGAGCGAAGGTGCAATAATGCCAGTATCAGAACCTATTTCGGGTAAAAAAATCTGGCAATTGCGTAGTCGAAACCAAACACTGACTCGCTGGTTTGCAACCTTTGCCGCGGTTTCTATTTTCATGTGGTGCTGGAAGCAAATTTCAGATGTCACCACATGGTTTTTTGTGTGGGATGCTCCCCGCATTGCAGCCGACATTGGTGGGCGAGCAATGCCACCACGCTGGTCATATATTTCGGAATTGTGGGAGCCGATTTGGGACACCTTTAACATGGCGACACTTGGTACGATTTTTGCCTTGATAATGGCCGTTCCTATAGCTTTTCTTGCGGCGCGAAACACCACCCCAAGTACCCTTTTTGTGCGCCCCATCGCCCTGTTGATTATCGTTTCAACCCGCTCGATCAACTCACTCATCTGGGCCTTGTTGCTGGTGGCAATCATTGGCCCCGGTGTGGCTGCCGGATTGATGGCGATTTCTATTCGCTCTATTGGGTTTTGCGCCAAGTTACTTTATGAGGCCATTGAAGAAATTGACACCAGTCAAGTTGAAGCGATTACTGCGACCGGTGCTAGCCGTTGGCAGGTCATGGTTTATGGTATAGTTCCACAAATCATGCCAGCCTTTGCGGGAATTTCAGTTTTCCGTTGGGATATTAATATTCGAGAATCGACGGTTCTTGGTCTGGTTGGTGCCGGTGGCATCGGATTACAATTACAATCTTCGCTTAATACGCTGGCATGGCCACAAGTGACTTTGATCTTGCTGGTTATTCTCGTGGCGGTTATTGCAGGAGAATGGATTTCCGCAAAGGTTCGCGGTGCCATTATCTAGTAAATACGGGATTTATTTCGAAGGGTTTGACACTAAATCCACATTCGAATTCTACGAATCCGTGCGTGGTAACTTACCTGAGGCCAAATTCCCTGAGACCAGCAAACGTGTCTCTGGCCTGCTGGAGATTGCCGATGAATTGGATGTTTTCGTCTTTGATGCCTACGGGGTATTAAACGTAGGTAGCACTCCCATCGATGGGGCGCCTGAGTGTATTTCTGCATTGCGCGACAAGGGAAAGAGAATTTTTGTTTTAACAAATTCCGCAACTTTTCCTGCGGCACGCAATGAGGAGAAATTTAAAAATTTGGGATTTGATTTTCGCCGTGACGAAATTATTTCAAGTCGATTGGGTGCGCAAAACTGGATTGCAAAACAAGACGTAAAACTTTGGGGCGTGATGGGACATCAAGATTCTGCACCCCAGGATTTTGATGCGCCCACGGTGATGCTGGGAGACGATCTGGAGATCTATCGTGAAGTAGATGGATTTTTGCTCCTGTCCACCTGGGATTGGAATGAAGCCCGGCAACACCTCCTGGACGAAGCGCTAAACGAAAAATTACGGCCGATTGTTGTTGCAAATCCCGATGTTATTGCGCCCCTAGAAGAGCATTTTTCAACTGAACCCGGCTTTGTCGCTCATCGAATAACTGCCCGGTTTGGTGGTGATATCGCTTTCCACGGAAAACCGTTTCCATCGGTGTTCGAACTCGTAGAACAACGCCTCGCCCCCAACCAGGAACGCCAGCGCATCGCCATGATTGGCGACACTTTACATACGGATATTTTGGGCGGCGCCTCGCGGGGATGGTCGACAGTATTAGTGCGCGATCATGGCTTGTTTCGTGGCCATGAAGTTGAGCCATTTATTGAAGCAAGCGGGATTGTTCCGACCTATTCGGTTCCCTCGATTTAACGTCGCTCGCAACGTACCGGAAACGTGATTAGTACAATGACGATATATAGGCTGTATTCTGCAAGAAACGGCTACTGGCAGAACACCGGTTTAGTAATTTTCACAAAACCTCATCCAGATAATACTGCCAATTGGAAAACGTGTGCGTAGGGTTAATTCACTTTTTGGGCGTATTGGCAGCGGACAAAGAACCAAATTGGGTCCACTAAATCCGAATAGATTCAAGGCTGATTTCGCTAACGCATCCCCACAAAAGTCCCTCGACTCAACGAATTAGCAAGGGAAAGCGAGCATAGATCGTTACGCCAGCCGGGTGAGGGTTTTCCATTCCACGCCTACGGAAGTGTTTGTTTTAAAATGAAAAATATAGTTCCTAATTAACGTTAACAACCCTTTAAGATTGCAACTACAATCCCTTTGTTAGCATTTTACAGAAGTTAGTTCTTATAACTTCGTGTTCGGGAAGAGTAAAATGCAAGATTATCGGCGTGACCCAAATTCAAGTAACTATAATCCTAACGTAGATCCTCAACCTTTGATCTCTTTAGGCCCCCTTGTTAAAACTTTGTGGCAACGCAAGACTTTAATCGGCTTAATTGCAGCAATTTTCATTGCGTTGACGGTTCTCTATATATCAATCACGCCCTCCACATATACCGCAAAAGGGGTGATCGTCATCGATCCGCGTCAAGCACGTGTTCTTGATTCCGACAGCGTCTTATCGGGTATTGGTGCCAATAGTGCTGCTATTTCATCTCAGGTGGAAATCATTCAATCCCGCACTCTGGTACAAAAGGTTTTTGAACAAAATGGATATTCAAGTGATCCTGAATTTTCAAAACCACGCTTCTTGAAACGGATATTCAGTTTTATCTATACCCCCGAGCCAGCATCGAAAGCTCAGGCTTTTGCTAATTTTTGGCGTCGCCTGAACGTAGAGCGTCAGGGACTGACCTATATTTTGTCGGTCAAATTCAAATCCCAAAATGCGCAAAAATCAGCTGATATTGTAAACGCCGTCATTGCAGAATATCTTGGTAGTCAGGTGAATGAGAAGTCTGATGCAAATGCTCAGGTTTCTGTGCAATTGAGCGGACAGGTTGAAGGCTTGCGCGATGAGTTGGCCAAAGCTGAAGCCCGTATTGAATTGTTCAAAAATAGCCATAACATTTTGAGCATCGGCTCTGGCGGCACTTTGTTGCAGAGAGAGATTGAGCAATTAAGCACCCAGCTCGTCGCGGCAAAAGAACGTGCACGCAATGCCAGCGATAGAAATATACAGGTGAGCTCAATCAATACAAACAGCGCAAGCTTGCCAAGGTTATTTGAAATTCTGGACAGTGAGCCCGCCGAACAATTGCGCTCTGACTATAATCGCGCATCAATTCAACTTTCCAGTCTTCAGGCCCGTTTGGGGCCTCGACATCCTAGTTTGCGGGTGGCAAAAACCGAAATTAGTAGATTGGAAAAACTCATTCGCAGCGAAGCCCAAACGATGCTGACACGCATCAGCAATAGAAGCGATTTGGCTGCTGCTAATGTGCGAAATACAGAAAATGCTCTGTTTCAGCTAAGTGCACAGAATGCACAGTCAAATCAGGACCAAGTTCGACTGCACCAGCTTGAAAGGCAGGCTGATGCCACGCGTCGGGTTCTGGAACAGTTGACCAATCGCGCAAAGGAAACAAATCAGCTTGAATATCTTCAACGCTCTGATTCACGCGTAATTTCGCGCGCTGAACCTCCGATTTCCGCCACTTGGCCTAAAGGCCTGCTTCTATTGGCTGTATCGACTTTCTTTGGTCTTTCTCTTGGTGGCGCAACTGCTCTCTATCTGGGACCAGTAAATCAATCAAAACCGAAAAAAGCTCCGGTGGATTTACCAGAACCTCGCGCAAAAAAGCGTCCGGTTTCCCCAATTTCTTCAATCCCCATTTCGGCTGAAGGATATCAAACGCAATTCGTTACGAATTTGCATAGAAATACGATTTTACCAGCCCCAGCGAAGCCGCAACAAGAAAGCCAATCTCCCCCAATTCGACACGCAAGGGAAGCATTGGAATCCGTTGCTTGAGAATGGGCCGATTTACGACGCGCCGCTGGGTATTTCAAAATTTCCAAGGCAAGTGAACAGGTGGTTACGCACCACGCATTTAAGTTGCGATCAACAGGCTCGCAGCACTGCAAAGCAAGAGTTAGAGCTAGGAAAATGGCATGGAAATATTCCACGCAAAAGTTGTTACTTTAGTTGAAGGGCATGGCGAATTAGTAGTTTTATCAATTACGCTTGGAAAATTACCAGGTTCAAATTGCAGTAATTCAAGCCTTACCTCATCACCTAGGCGGATTGGATCATGAACGCCTGGAGCAAAAATACGACAGCCCATGCAGGGAAAAGTCCTACCAAGTTAACTTCCGGGGTTTTGGAAAAATCCCTGATGAACAGGCTGCCATTTGCAAGCGCATCAATCATGTTGCTTGAATTTGGTGTCTTGATGGCCAGCGCATTCATCGCGGATTGGGTTTATCACGAGGTAGTTTACGGCCACTCAGCCTCTACTCATTGGAGCTTGATCGGGTTTTTTGCAGCTTCAATCTTTACGTTGCTGCAGGTCACATCCGGGAAATATGTCACTTCCTGGATTCTGACCAGATCAAACCGTCAATCCAGCATGTTGCGCGACTGGTTGATTACGTTTTCGGTCGTTCTTATTCTTTCCTTCCTGTTAAAAAACACAGATGTCCAATCCCGTGGTGCATATGTTTTATTTGGGATACTTGGATATCTATCAATTGTTTTGACCCGGACGCTGGTTTTCAAACTACTCAAGAAAGCAATTGCAACAACCCGCTTTGTTACTCGCCGCATTGTGCTGATTGGCAACGAAAATGACATTGATCATTATTGCGAAAGCGAAGAGTTATGGAAGAAGGGGATACAGGTAGCGGCTACTCTTATTTATGATTCCACTGGAGCCTCTAAAAGCCCGGACCTTTGGGTAAAGAACCACCAGATTCTAGTGCCACTCGTTGGCATTGAAAACAGCCTTCCTTATCTGCGCGAGATTGAAGCCGACGACATTGTTTTGACTTTACCATGGTCGAAAATGGATGAAATCAAAAAGGTTTTGGATCAAATCATTACATTGCCTGCCACTATTTATCTGGCTCCAGATCCGGTAATGGACGAAATCAGAACGTGCTTTGGTGAATATAAAAATTTAAGCCATGCGCTGACCAACCCACAAAGTGGTCTATCGGGCATTCGCATTGTTTGTCCTCCGATCAGCCTTTTTTCCAGGATCCTAAAACGGTCATTTGATATCGTGTTTTCGGGTCTCGGCCTGTTGCTTCTGTCGCCTGTTTTTCTGGTGATCGGCGCTTTGATTAAGCTTGAATCCCCAGGTCCAGCCATTTATCGCCAGCAGCGCAACGGCTTTAATGAACGTATTTTTTCTATCTACAAATTTCGCTCAATGGTGGTAACGGAAGATTCTGAATTTTCCCAAACCCAGAAAAACGACGTTCGCATCACGCGCATCGGTGCTTTCATTAGGCGCACCAATATTGATGAATTGCCGCAATTGCTGAATGCTTTCCTTGGAACCATGAGCCTTGTGGGTCCTCGCCCTCACGCGGTTGAGCACAACAACGAATTCATGGATAGCATCGCCTATTATGCTGGCCGCCATCATGTAAAGCCGGGCATTACCGGATGGGCGCAGATAAATGGCTGGCGTGGCGCTGCTGAAGAGCATGAACATATGCAAATGCGGGTTAGCCATGATCTGGAATATATTCAGAATTGGTCCTTCATCCTTGATCTAAAAATTCTGTTTTTTACAGTCTTTTCAAGGAAGGCATTCACCAATGCTTTTTAAGGGTCAAAACAGATCTCGCCGTGATGCGCTCGGTATTTTGGGCGGTGCTTGCCTAGCAGCAGCCCTGCCTTCCATTCCGTTTGCCCGTGGAATTACAAACCTGCCTGAAATCACCAATGGTTTTAATATCCCATTATGGCTAGATCAGCCGGATGGGAGTATGCAACCGCCTTCAGATTTTGTTCTCGCACAGCTATTGGAATTCGGTTTTAAAACCATACGCCTTCCAATTGATCCTGATCGATTTGCTTCGGATAAAGCGACCGTTTTAAAAGCAAGTAATGAGCTGGTTACAAATCTAAACCGCCTACTTGGGTTTGGTTATTCGGTCACCCTTGATATGCATCCGAGTGGTAAAATTTCTAAAATGCTTGAGCAGGGAAGTAGTGGCGACAAACCACTCAATCTTGCGTGGGCCAATATCGCCAGAGTCGCTAAAGAGTTTCCGGCCTCTCACATCTTTCTAGAATTACTCAACGAACCTCAAATGTGGCGTGATCGTTGGCTGCCTCTACGCAACCAATTGGCAAAAACAATTCGTCAGATCTGCCCGGACCACACCTTGATCTGGGGTGCCAATAAATATCAAAGCATTTCAGAAACTATTGATTGTCCTGTTTTGGAAGACCCAAACGCCATTGTCAGTGTGCACTATTATTCTCCCATGGCCTTTACCCATCAATGCCAGCCATGGGGTAATTCTCCTTACGCCAATCTCCGTGATCTACCATTTCCTGCAACACAAAATTCTCCGAAATTTGTGGCAGCCTTGGCGCAAGCAGATGCAGCCCGGTTTGATGGGTTGAAACAACAATTCAAGGATGGTTGGACAGATGGTCAAATTGAAAATGATTTTAACCGTCTGGGCCATTGGGCAAAGGCGAATGGTGTCAAGGTAATCCTAAATGAATTTGGCGCTCTAAACCTATGTAGCGATAAAATCAGCCGAGCCAATTGGACCAGAGCCGTTCGCGAAGCAGCGCAAAAAAATAATATCGGCTGGACCTATTGGGAGCTTGATCGCGGATTCGGGTTTTTGGATAGTCGTGACCACCCATCGAACATTGATCACCAGATGATCAACGCGCTTTTGAACCCTGTAGAGATGGGGAATTAGTACCTATGTCCAAGGTAACCTCCGCACTTAAATTTGTAGGCAGTTTGAACCTATCAAACGTCACGGGTCTCTTCCACACTCACCGAGATCGTATTGTCGGTGGTATTGAACAGGTTCTTGCCAGCCTCGTCTCCATGGTAGGGCTGATCTTTCTTTCACGTCTGATGAGCCTTGATAATTTCGGCATTTTGGCCATTGCCACTGGCATCTGGCTTATCATTGAGATGCTTCAGGATTCAGTCATTATCAGCCCGTTCATTTTGTCCTGCCCAAAGCCCAGAGATAACCCTTTTGAATTCGGCGCATGGCTCGCTCTAAACATTGCCGCATCCTTCGCTGTGCCACTTCTATTGCTAGTGCTGGGGAGCCTTTTGCTCCCATTGTTGCCAGAACTTGCTCAAGGGATAATTCTTTCAGCGGCTATGACCTTTGTTGGTATTCTCTATATGTTTGCCCGCCGTGTTCACTATCATCACCGTGATCGTAAATCATTATTGACCCAGACACTTATCTACGGAGTGAGCTACATTCTGGCCCTTCTGGCAGTCGTGCAATATGTCGAAGTAATCACTCCTGTTTGGGGCGCTTTGATCCTGACATTTGCCTACGGTATTCCAGGTTTGATCTTCACCCTGAAGATAGCAACACAGGCACGTTTTAGCCGTGAAATCTGGCAGCGCATCAGACGTGAGCGCCGGTTGATTATTGAATTGGGTACTGCTGGCAGCATTTGGCAATTGGCATATACAAGCACATTGGTGTTGCTTTCTGCTTTGGGTACTCCCGCAGCTGTTGCCATATTTTCAATCACCAGAACTCTGGTTCGCCCGATTACAATCATAATTTCAACCTTGCTGGCTGTAGATTTTTCCAGTGCCGTTCGAACCTATAAGGAAGACGGTACCGTTGGCCTGCATCGGGTAATCAAAAACCTTTGGTTGGCATCGAGCTTTTTGATCGTGGTGCCTATGGCATTGCTATTGATCTTCCCAGAGTTTTTTCTAACCCTGATTTATAGCGAAAAATACGCACATGCCACTTTGGAACTTCAATTACGGGCCTTGCTGTTCCTACCCATAATCTATGGCGCGCCTTTGGATATTGGCCTTTCAGTGCTACGCGAAACAAAATTTTTGGTGCGGGCACATTTTACATCCCTGATGATCGGCCTTACCGCATTGATGAGTTTTTATGCCTTTGGTTACATCAATGCGACAACCGCATTGGCATCGTTGGGAATAGGCCGCCTGCTTGTTCTTCCCATGATGCATAATCGCTATTTTGCGTTGATTGGTAAGCAGAAGAACTCTGTAGAAAAGCAAGACTTTCCGCCCCTTAAATTGAGTGAAGCGGGGCAGTCTGATGTCTGAATTATACGCCACTCAAGCAAACCAGTTCACCGGGCTGAAAGTCCGGGCAAGCACTTTGGAAGCCGGTTCACAGCTACTTAGCGCTATTATCGTAATCGCGCTGAGCGTCGTATGCTTTTCGTTTTCCACCCTGTTTGGTGTCGCCGCAACGTTTTCGATGACGTTGCTTTTATGCCTGATGCTTCCAGCAGCTAGCCCGGCGCTACTCATCACAGCTTTCATGTTTCAAAACATGACCATCGCGATTTTCCTCCCTTTAATGGGAGATGGCGCTGTATTTGATGCCGTGCGTGGCATGAACTTCGTTGCTCTGATGACCGTTCTCGGCGCGTGCCTTTTAGCTGCGTTTTTACACAGCGAACGCTTGCCCGCCCCAACCAAACGTTGGTTGCGTATCATCATGGTGATGCTGTGCGTGGTGGTCTTTTATCTGGCCCTTGGTGCTGTTCGTGGCGATCCAAAAGATGCGATGATTTATTTCCGTAATACCCTGACACCTTTGGCCTGCTTTGCCATCGGGATCACCGCAGCATCCCTTTATAAAATTCAAGTGCGCCAATATCTTTTGTGGTTGGGACTGGCCGCCATTGGTTACGGATATTGCGAACTGTTTTTCGCTTTCGATTTCCTAGCTCTATTCAACGGCGATGATTATTTTCGCCTGCGATTGGTCGGACAAATTGAGAGTGGTTATTGGGATCGTATCTTGCTCCAGACCGGTTTCGTTCTGCGCGGACTTAATGATGTGATGATGGTGCCCTTTCTCAATATGGCATTCTTCAATGACTATCTCCCTCAGGTGTTTCGTCTGAGCGGGCCCAATGTTCACCCTATTTCTTTTGCCTACGCTCTGTCCGTCATATCTTGCTGGATGTTGTTTTCCAAGCGCTCCTGGTTTGCCGTATTGGCATTTCCACTTCTATTGATCATTGGCTCCAAGGGCGCACTAATCCTGCTGATTTCGGCGGTCGCAATGAATATCGGTATTAGACTGGTCGGCGTTCGTATCACCGTTGTTTCATATCTTTTGACGCTCTTTATCTACCTTGTTGGCGCGGTTCTATTTGGCAAAGCCAGCGGTGATTATCACGTTTTGGGATTGATGGCAGGCATTCGTGATTTCCTACACAATCCCTTTGGTCAGGGCCTGGGTTTTGGTGGCAATCTTTCAAGCTCTATTAAAACGGTGCTGAGTTGGTCGCGGGCTCAGGAACAGGGCATTGCAGATATCCCGGTAGAAAGTGCACTGGGTGTGATGCTTTTTCAAATTGGTATTGGGGCATTCGGCTACTTCTTCGTTCTGTTTGCCATTGCCCGTGCCAATCTTCGCCTGTTCCTAATGACAGGCTCAAAAACATTTCTCTTCGGCCTTACCGCCATTTGCACCATCTGTGCCAATGCGGTGTTGCAGGAAGAGGCCATTTATTCCCCGCTGGCGCTAGGTTTTGTACTGCTCCTTGTTGGTATCAATATGGGCAATTACTGGCGTCAGAATAGTATCGAAATTAAGAGGTAATCCATGAGCATACATCTTCCCCCGGTTTCTTTTCCGATAACAACCATTGGTGGCATAGAAATTGCTTCTGCTTCTATGCGGTCTTTGACCGATCAGATGAGCGTGGATTGTTTTTCTGCGCGTGAACAAGAAGGCACCACAGCACGCACTGTGTTTGATGCGAACGGACAAGGACTATCAATGCACGCCAGCAACCCTGAATTTAGATCGGTTCTTGATAAAGGTGATATCATCCATGCCGATGGCGGGTTTTTGGTATTCCTGTCGCGCCTGAAAAAAGGCCCGGCAATTCCTGAACGCACTGCCACCACAGATTTCATCTGGGCTGCAGCAGAACGGGCAGAAAAACAGGGACTGTCTTTTTTCCTTCTAGGCGGTGAAAAGGGGCTTACCGAGCGCACAAAACAATGCCTTCTTAATCGGTTTCCAAAACTGATTATTGCCGGTTACCATCACGGATATTTTTCTGAAAGCGAAGAAGCCGATGTCGTTGAAATGATCAACGCCAGCAAAGCGGATATCGTTTGGGTCGGGTTGGGTAAACCGCGCGAACAACAATTCTGCATCAAGCACAAAAATTCAATTGAAGCTGGTTGGTTGGTCACTTGTGGCGGGTGTTTTCATTTTGTCACTGGAGATTATTCTCGTGCCCCAAACTGGATGCAAACCTCCGGTCTTGAATGGGTGCACCGATTGGTCACCCGTCCACGCGCGCTCTTCATGCGCTATCTAATTACAACTCCACATTCACTTTATCTGGCATTAACACGATGATTAACTTCAAAGAAATTCCAGGCGTAATCTCCAGCCTCAAATCGGCACCAACAAAGAGCAATGAGAATGACGCTCCCTTGATGTTAACGGTTTCAGAGCAACGCGAGAAAGATCATGTTACCCGCACTATGTATCTCAACGGGCAGACGATCTTTTTTAAGGTCATGGGCAAGGACCTTCCGCCGCCACTTCTCACCTGGGATTTTGCGGTAATTGCCGGGATTTTCACCGCCATGCGATTGGGAAAACCTCTGCATGTTTGTGGTCCTGTCAGCAAAAGCCTGCTCCGCAATCTTGAGGAGTTTCAGGAAATTTGGACTATTTGGTTGCCCGAGCATTATAGCGTCATCTCTGTAAGTGCCGATGCAGAAATAGAGCTTCCAATAACAACTAGCCGGCGTGGAATTTTTGCCTTTTCTGGTGGGCTGGATGCTACCTATTCTCTTTTGCGCCATCAAACAAAGAGTGCCGAAAGGCGAACAATCACGCCAGAAGCTGCCTTGTTGATCAATGGATTTGACCTGGATCTGGAAAATAAACCAGCCATGGAAACTGCAACCACTAGCGCGCTGGCAATCCTTGATGAACTGGATGTTCCGCTCACAATTGTTGAAACCAATTGGAAAACTGATCTTTGTTATCATTGGTCCATGGAACATATGTGTGGCCTGATGGCCTGCTTGGCTCAGTATCAGGGCATGGTAGATGTTGCCGTTGTTGGCGGCGATGAAGGGGCTGATCTAATCGATATTCCCTGGGGTTCAAATGCCATCACAAACCCATTGCTTTCCAGCGATAATTTGCAACTCTACACTGAAGGTGCCGGACAAACACGGTCCCGGCGGGCAGCCTTTGTCGCCGAGAATTCTAATCTGGCTCCCCATTTGAGGGTCTGTTGGGAAAACGCTGAAACTGGCGAAAATTGCGGCACATGCGAAAAATGCATTCGCACTCAACTGAATTTCTACGCTGTTGGAGTTGAGCCAAAGGGTTTTCGAAAGCTAGCGAAATTTTGGCAAATCGCGCTGATCCCCAGCAAGAACCTCGGTGACAATTATTTCCTGATTGAAGCAATGAAGGAAGCTGCCAAGCGCGGTAATCATGGTTGGTGGCGCGTTGCCTGCTATATTGGCATCACCAAAAATTACTTGTTTACTCCGTGGTTGCTGGTTCGCAATGAGCTCAAGAAATCTATCCGGAAAAACGAAACGCTTTATCGTCATGTCAGAAAGTTGGTAGGTAAACATGCTTGATAGAAATCCAGAGATGCCACTGCACACCGCAAGACATATGCAAAGCCTTGGAAAATTGACTGACGATATTTCTTCGACAATTTCTCCTGGTTCGCGCGTTGGATATGTTGATTATCCCATGCACATAAATGTTGGTGATCTGTTGATATTTTTGGGTGCTATGGATTTTTTCAAATGGAATAAGAACTCTATTCCCACGTCCTTCTGCCTCTATGATGCAAAAAGCAGGGCCTTTGATGCTCTTGAAGAAACCGACGTGATTGCCTGTCATGGCGGGGGGAATTTTGGCGACATCTATCCCAAGCATCAACAATTACGCGAAAACATAGTTCAGGCATTTCCAAACAAACCTGTCGTGATAATGCCCCAGTCATTTCATTTTGCTTCCGATGATGCGATGCGCCAAAGTGCTTCCGTTTTTTCCAAGCATGACAATGTAACAATTTACGTGCGTGATCTTCCAAGTTTTGAAATCGCGCGAAATTATTTCACAGACAAAGTGATTTTATGTCCAGATTTAGCCCATCGGTTATATGATGGGTTTGCCCCCATACGTGAAAAAATATCGCAACAAGAAGTCAAATCGCCAACACCCTTCCGGTTGATGCGAAGAGATGTGGAAGCCGCACCTGTCAGTTCTCAATCTTCTGATGAAGCCCCAGCATATGACTGGACAGACATTATGAGTTTTGCCGAAAAGTTGCAGATTGAACGCCATCGCCTGCGAACCAAAGTCTCTGGCTCGATCAATCGACCCAATGCAAATATTTTATTTGGATATCATGAAACAATCCGGTCAGTCGTCGAGGCCATTGCGCTTCGTATCGGTGAGCATAATCCCTGGATGACATCACGCCTGCATGGAGCCATTCTCGGCCTGTTGCTGGAGCGAAAAGTAGTGTTGAGCGATAATAGCTATGGCAAGAACTCTCGATACTTTGCTCAATGGGGTAAAGATTTGGTGACGTTAAAAAAGACGAAATAGGACAGTGTCAGAGGCACCCGTTTCATGCTGCATTCTTTGACCAAGCCCGAACAAGATCGTGCTTTCTTTTGTTGCAACAGATATGGCCTGTCAGGTCATGGAAGCGAGCAACCTATTGACTTCACATCTGATTATTTGTCCCCGTATAGCCTTTGTATTTGAAAGTTCTGTTCGTTTCATGCGCACCTAGTCGATAAATTGGAACACGAAACCGTTACGCCCTGATTGAAAATCAAGGAAAACTAACGCGCATAAACCACACACCTATAGCAATGATGGGGGTGGCCCAGAAGTTTATTACAATTTTTTCGCACAGTGATGGTATGAATTTTAACGTAGACTACACAATTTCAGATGCGTGTTTAGACAATAAGTAACGAGTTAAATTCGCGATGGAACCGAGCAACATTTCCGACCCTTCCTACTTTCATAAAGTAGTTGATTGTCAATATGCATGTCTTGCACATATGCCGGTTCCTGAATATATTCGCTTGATTTTGGTCCGACGTTATACAGACTCCTACATGGTAAATTGGGAAGCCAATGTTTTTCCCGGTATTTTGGGACGCGTTTGTGGTCGTCCTTGTGAACTTGCATGTCGTCGCCAACGGGTCGAAGAAAATCCGTTGCAATTTGTCGTTTGAAGCGCGTGGCGTCGGATAATAGGGGGATATTACCGATCGCCTCCCCAAAATTCCGGCCCAAAAAAATGGCAAAAAACTGGCCCTGTTAGGTGGTGGCCCGGCATCCTTGACGGTTGCACGAGATTTGATGCCTCTGGGCTATGAGATAACTTTGTTTGAACGCGATAACCTCGCCGGTGGCATGATGCGTTCGCAAATTCCGATCTTTCGGCTGCCAGAGGAAACGATCAATTCAGAGGTTGATATCATTTTGGATATGGGCGTCGAAACCCGTTTTGGCAAAGAGCTGACCAGCATGAAAGAGATCCTCGACGAGGGCTTCGATACAGTGTTCGTTGGAACCGGCTCACCCATTGGGCGACCACTTGATATGCCGGGTTTAAAAGAGGCTGGCGACCACGTGCAAATCGGTATTGACTGGTTGGCTGGCGTCACGTTCGAACATGTTGACGAAGCCCCAAAGCGTGTTGTTGTCCTTGGTGGCGGAAATACGGCAATGGACTGTACCCGCACAGCGCGTTGTCTTGGTGCTACGGATGTTAAGGCAATAATGATGTGCCCGATGGGAACTACACCATCACTTCGCAAAAGATGGGCATTCATGAATGGTCCTATCAGTCGGTTATCTCCGATGATCATCGTAATGATGTGCCGATAATCAATTTGGAAAAAGCGCTTGAGGATCTTTGCGCCGAGGTAGAGCTTGGTTTTGATGAGAAGCTTGCATTGAGTGAAGCGGCCCGATGTTTGAGCTGTGATGTTCAAACAGTATTTTTTGAAGAGAAATGCATTGAATGCGTGGCCTGCGAAGACATTTGCCCGATGGATTGTATCAACTTCATCGAAAACGGCAGCGAACCTGATCTGCGGTCACATTTGAAAGTTTCTGCCGTTGAAAGTGACAGGGATATCTATGTTTCCGGCGCTTTGAAAAGTCGCAGAATTATGGTGAGGATGAAGATGTCTGTCTCCATTGCGGTCTTTGCGCCGAGCGATGTCCGACCGGGGCATGGGATATGCAAAAATTTCTCTTTAATGCAGATCAGGCTGCATAACGATGAAACAGATTAAAAATTAGTAAACGAATTTGTCATCCGCTTCGCCAACACCAACGGCACTGGCTCTGCAAATGCAAATGCGATGTTTGCTAAGGCAATATTTCGAATGGGCATTCCGGTAAGCCCAACCAATATATTTCCATCTAATATTCAGGGCATGCCTACTTGGTATGACGTCCGCATCAGTGAAAATGACTATCTGGCACACCGTGAAGGTGGGTCGGATATCGTTGTTGCGATGAACTCCCAAAGCATGTCAGACGACGTGGCAAATGTGGAGCCGGGCGGATTTTTCTTCTACGACTCTACCAAGCAAATTAACCCACAATTGATCCGTAGGGATATCACCTATCTAGGAATGCCTATTTCTGAAATTTGCTTGCTCGAATATAGCGATCCGCGTTTACGTCAGCTGTTTAAGAATGTCATTTATGTGGGGGTCTTGGCAGCGCTGCTGGATATGGAGTTTGCAGTTCTCAAGGACCTGGTTGCAGATCAGTTTAAGGGAAAAGAAAAACTGGTTGCTCCCAATGTTCATGCACTGGAACAGGGGTATCAATACGCCAAATCTCATTTCGATTGCCCACTCCCAATTCGGGTGAAACGTTCCGATAAAGTGGGAAATCGAATTTTGATAGATGGCAACACCGCAGCTGGTCTAGGTGCTGTATATGACGGTGACACGGTTGTTGGCTGGTATCCAATCACGCCGAGCACTTCCGTGGTTGAGAGTTTTGAAAAATACTGCAACCGGCTGCGAATTGACCCGGCATCGGGAAAGAAAAACTTTGCAATCATGCAAGCTGAAGATGAGCTTGCGGCGATCGGCGCTGGTTGGAATGGCGCTCGCTCCTTCACCGCAACCAGCGGGCCAGGTATTTCTCTAATGGGTGAGTTTCTGGGACTGGCATATTTTGCTGAAATTCCAATAATGCTGATGAATATCCAGCGGGCAGGGCCTTCCACCGGAATGCCAACCCGCACACAGCAATCAGATGTCTTGACCTGCGCCTAAGGGCACAGGGCCATTCTGTTGATGCATGTGCATAAAATCTTTTCCATTCAGCAAAGCTGTGCTGGACTTTAGTGAAGACCGCGACCAGATATTTGTGATTGACCAGAACCGCGATGGCCAAATGCGAAAGCTTTTGATCAACGAACTGGAACAAAACCCGGCAAAACTGGTTAAAGTTACCCATTATGATGGCATGCCGATCACGGCCAGCTTTATCAGTGGCACGATATTGCAAAACATCGATGCGGCTCCGACGAAAAAGATGCGGCAAAAGGTAAGCTCATGAGCTACATCAAATCCCAATTCCATCATCCGAAGTTAGCCAAAAACAAATTGGGGCTAACCTATCGTGAATATGAAGGCTCCATGTCCACATTGTGCGCTGGTTGTGGTCACGATGCAGTGGGGGCTGCCATCGTGCAGGCTTGTTATGAATTGTCTTTGCCAGCACACCGAATTGCAAAATCATCAGGGATCGGGTGTTCGTCTAAAGCACCGACATATTTTCTAAACAAATCCCATGGTTTCAATACGGTTCATGGGCGTATGCCTTCGGTTGCTACCGGTGCCAGCATGGCCAATAAAAATCTGAAATATATCGGTATGTCCGGAGATGGAGATACAGTTTCGATTGGCCCTGGGCAATTTGCCCACGTGGTTCGTCGTCGTTTAGATATGACCTATATTGTTGCCAATAATGGTGTCTATGGCCTGACTAAAGGACAGACTGCCGCAACTGTTGAAAGAGGATCAACAACCAAAAAAGGTGCAGAAGTTCTTTGGTCAGATATTGATCTGCCAACCATGGCATTACAACTTGGTGCAACGTTCGTGGCGCGTAGTTTTTCTGGTGACAAGGATCAAATGGTGCCTTTGCTAAAAGCTGCAATTTGCCATGAAGGGTTCGCCTTCATCGATATTATTTCGCCTTTCGTCACCTTTAACAATCACGCCACTTCCACCAGAAGCTATGATTATGTGCGCGAGCATGTTCTGGAGGGCTCGGTTGCAGATTTTGTACCTATAAGTGACCAAATCACAACAGAATATAGCGAAGGCGAGAGCAAGGATATTTGTCTTCACGACGGGGCAATCATCCGTTTGCACAAAGGTAAGGATGGCTTTGATCCCAGTGATAGAATGGGTGCAATCAATGCCCTTCACGCCCACAAAGAAAAGGGTGAAATTCTTACTGGCTTGCTATACTGCGATCCAGAATTTCACGACATGCACGGCATTCTCAACACAACAGATACATCTCTCAACAGCCTGAATGAAAAACACTTTGCCCGGGGCAGCATGTTTTAGAAGGTATCAATAACGGCTTTCGCTAGCTCTTACGCGCTTGAAGCCACGCTTCATAGCGTTCGTTTGTTTCCTGTCGTGTCGGAGGATAGAGGCCGATAACAGAATGGCCAGCCTGAACGCTTTCAAGAACAAATGTCTCAAAGTCCTCCATTCCTGAGCATTCTTCAGCGATTTCATCTGCAAGGTGGGCAGGCAGGACAATCACGCCATCGCTATCACCCACAATCACATCACCAGGAAATACAGCTGCATCTCCGCAGCCTATCGGCACATCAATGTCTATTGCTTCGTGCAGGGTTAGATTTGTCGGTGCAGTTGGGCGAGCGTGATAGGATGGCATTTCCAAATCTCCGATCCTCTCGGCGTCCCGAAACCCACCATCTGTTACGACGCCTGCACATCCTCTGATCTGCAATCGCGTGATCAGGATTGAACCTGCCGATGCGGCCCGAGCATCTTTCCGGCTGTCCATAACAAGAACATAGCCGGGGGGGCATTGTTCAATTGCTACCCGTTGGGGGTGATCTTCATTGCGAAAGACGGAGATATCATTGCGGTCTTCTCTGGCTGGAATATAGCGAAGCGTAAACGCCTGTCCGACCATGTTATCGCCTTTGCGCGAAACAGGGGCGACACCTTGAATAACCTGGTTACGCAATCCGCGTTTGAACAACGCCGTGGCAATCGAAGCCGATGAGATCCGCATCAGTTTTGATTTTACCGCTTCGCTTAAAACATATTTTGACATTAAATATTCCTAGTAAATCTCAGGTTCGTCGACCGGCGCGCCGAAGCTGGTTTCCAGATAATCGAAATCGCACCCCTTGTCGGCCTGAAGAATATGTTGAGAGAACATCCAGCCATAGCCTCGCTGATACCGCTTCTTTGGTTGCGTCCATGCTGCCTTGCGCTTGGCGAGCTCGTCATCGCTCACCTGCATGTCCAGTCGGCGATTTGGCACATCAAGACTAACGATATCTCCGGTCTGCAACAAAGCGAGAGGCCCGCCGATAAATGCTTCCGGGCTAACGTGAAGGATGCAGGCACCGTATGATGTGCCGGACATGCGTGCATCGGACATTCTGACCATATCCCGATACCCTTTTTTCAACAGGGATTTGGGCATTGGGATCATCCCCCATTCAGGCATGCCCGGCCCACCCTGTGGGCCGGCATTACGCAAAACCAAAACAGCATCGGGACTTATATCCCAATTTTCATCTTCAATTTTGTTCTTGAGTTCGGGATAACTGTCAAAAACATAGGCCGGACCTTCATGGACAAGAAATGCCTCGTCGCAGGCCGCGGGTTTAATGACAGCGCCATCGGGTGCAAGATTGCCCCTCAGTACCGCAAGTGAGCCCTCTGAATAAACGGGATTATCAAGTGTACGAATAACATCATCATTATAAACTTCCGCGCCTTCGATATTTTCACCAATCGTCATCCCGTTGACGGTCATACAGTCAAGATTGAGCTTGTCTCCAAGCCTGTTCATCAAGGCGCTCAAACCGCCCGCATAGAAGAAATCTTCCATCAAATAGGTTTTGCCAATGGGGCGTATATTCGCAATGACGGGGGTGGTTCGGCTTTTTTTGTCGAGGTCATCGAGACCAAAATCGATACCGGCCCGTCGTGCCATCGCTATCAGATGAACAACGGCGTTGGTGGAGCAGCCAGTCGTCATTGCAACAGTGTTTGCATTATCAAATGCTTCAGCTGTCAGGATTTTGTCCGGGGTTAGGTCTTCCCAAACCATATCGACAATCCTGCGGCCGCAGCTTGCTGACATGCGGATGTGATTGGCGTCCGCAGCAGGAATAGAAGATGCACCCGGCAAACAAAGTCCCAAGGCTTCAGCAATTGCTGTCATGGTGGAGGCGGTACCCATGGTCATGCACTGGCCATAGGAGCGGGCAATACCCTTTTCCATTTCCTGCCATTGGGTTTCGCTGACATTTCCAGCGCGGCGCTCATCCCAGTATTTCCATGCGTCCGATCCCGAGCCGAGGGTCTGACCTCGCCAGTTGCCTCTCAACATCGGACCGGCAGGCAAATAGATCATTGGCAGGCCAGCCGACACGGCACCCATAACGAGGCCTGGCGTGGTCTTGTCGCAACCGCCCATCAAAACCACACCATCAATCGGGTGGGACCTGATCTGCTCCTCGGTCTCCATTGCCAACATATTGCGATAGAGCATGGTAGTCGGCTTCACAGCACTTTCACTCAAAGAGAGAGAAGGCAGTTCCACAGGAAAGCCGCCCGCTTGCAGCACGCCGCGTTTCACATCCTCAACACGGTGTTTGAAATGGGCGTGACATTGGCTCAAATCAGACCAGGTGTTGAGAATGGCGATAACGGGTTTGCCCATAAAATCCTGATAGTCATAGCCCATTTGCAACACGCGGCTGCGATGGCCAAACGAGCGTAAATCATCTGGTTCAAACCATCTGGCGCTTCTAAGGTTTTGACTGCTCTTTTTCGAACCTGTTGTCATGTTTCCTCCGTTGTGTGGTGCATTCTAATGCGCCACGGGCTTCTATCTTATGTTCCAGTATGGCTGTACGATTCCTGGGGTCATCTCTAGCGGCAGGCTCGCCTGCGCCAGATAACCACCGAATTCTCCAATATCTTTGGATGTAACTACGACCAGTCGCTTGTCGTTTCCTGAAAAACAAATTTTGGTTGGTGCCGGAAATGGAACCGCAATGGTGGCATGAAGCTCACCGCCAAGGTCAAAGACATAAAGTTCGGAACCATCGACGCCAGCAATCCAATAAAACCCATCCTGATCCAAAGCCGCCCCATCCGGTCGTCCGGCCAGATTTTTTGTATTCGCAAAAAGAGTTGCCTGGCCCGCCAGGGGAGAAGCCTCTTCAATAGGTTTTACCCAAATTCTTTGAATATCAGGATGGGAATCCGAATAAAAAATTCTCTGTCGGTCTAGATCAACGGCCAGACCGTTCGGAATGGATAATTCATTCACAAAGGTCTCAAGCCCGAAATCTTCAGTGACAAGATGGATGGCTGCGCGTCCGGCCTGTGCATCAAGTGCCATGGTGGATGCCCATAAACGGCCGCGCTGGTCAACAGTTGCATCATTGAAGCGACAGCCTGCCTGGTCGTATTGAACGAGTTTCTCGAATGCGCCTGTGTCTGGGGTGAAAGCAAATATGCCCGTTTCCATGCCAACTGCCGGAGCGTCTGAGGCCGTTAAAACAACAAATCCGATGTGCTCGGGCATATCCCACACCTCAGTCTCGCCTGACGAAATATTCGTTTTCAGCAGCCGCTTGCCTGATACGTCCACCCACCAAAGGTCATCCCTTTCAGGGTCCCAGCAAGGGCTTTCGCCCAGCTGCGCTTTTTCATGCTGGTGACTGAATATCTGAAAACTCAAACTCGTCATTGGTATCGTTCTGCCTTTTTTGCGCTGGTATTGGTGATTTTTATCTGTTTCCAAAAACCATTTGACTCATCAACAATGGAGCAATAAGAATACTAATGCAATTAATATATCAATTTTGCAAATATCGCAAAACCCTACCGGGAGGAAAAGATGAAACCTACAATTAAAGCGCTTGGACTTTGCATTGCTGTCGTAGCAGGCTTGAGTGTGAGCATACCATCATTTGCAGCCACCACCCTTCGTATAGGCACCGTTTTGGCGCCTGATGATCCGATGGGGCAGGGGCTTGATAAATTCAAAGCCGAAGTGGAAGCCGCGACCAAAGGCGAAGTTAAAGTACAGATCTTTCACAATTCGCAATTGGGTGACACCACCGAAATGATAGATCAGGCCCGAGCAGGAGCCAATGTTGGTACCATAACTGACGTTGCCCGGCTCTCAAGCTTCGTTCCATCACTGGCCATCATGTCTGCACCATTCCTGTTCGATACCTATGAACAGGCGGACAAGTTTGCAATTTCCAAAGAGTATTTGGCCTGGGGTGATGAGCTCAAGGAAAAATCAGGCATCGTTATGCTGGCTTCAAACTGGTACCAGGGAGCGCGTCATGCTTTGACACAGAAGCCGATTAAGGTTCCTGCAGATTTGGCCGGTGTGCGCATGCGTACGATTGGTGCACCGATTTGGATTGAGACTATTCGTGCCATGGGTGCTGAGCCAACTCCGATTGCTTGGGGTGAAGTTTATTCAGCCCTGCAATTGGGTTCCATCGATGCTGCTGAAGCTCAACCTACTGCCATCTGGGGTGCTAAGCTCTATGAGGTGATCAAGCACGTGACCGAAACCGGTCACATTCAACTTGTGACGGCTCTTGTCGTTGGTGCTGAGACTTGGGATAAGATTTCAGCCGAAAACAAGAAGATCGTGCGTGATCTGGCGGTTGAGAATGGCCGTTTTGCATCCAATCTAACAATCTCTCTTGGAGATGAAGCTATGGCTAAGGTTGCTAAAAGCGGCGTAATGATCTCGGAAGTTGATCTTGCACCGTTCAAAAAAGCCGTAGCCGGTGTATACGGATTGCTTAAGCTGGAAGGCGAAGCAGCAATTGTGAACAAAGTACTTGGACGCTAGTCTGGGTAACCCCATCGGCGCAGGCAATAACAAAGGCGAAAAAAATGATAAATCGCATTGAAACTGCTTGCGCCGCTATTCTGCTTACGGCGGTGGTTCTGCTGGTCGGCGCAGGGTCTGTCGCACGCGCCATGGGTTCACCGATCATCTGGTCAATCGAAGTGGCGCAACTACTTTTTTTGTGGCTTTGCATCTTCTCAATTGATCTGGCTTTGCAGCAAGATCGGCATTTTGGCCTCAGCATTCTACTCGATAATGTGCCGCCTTCTGTTCGAAAGGCTATAGAAATCATCAACATTGTTGTGCTGATTGGGTTGCTTACTTACTTGCTTCAGTTTGCCTGGAAAAACATGGTCCTCATGCATCCCAGACTTGACGGAGCCTTGCAGACACCGGGTTCTTATTTTCACGCAAGCATGCTCGTCGGCTTCTTGTTGATGATAAGGACGCTCACCGTCCAACTTGTCCAAGCCATTCGCCAAAAGGTTGTTACCTGATGCTACTTTTGATTGCTGGCCTGTTCGCCCTATTTCTGATTTCCGGCATACCCGTGGCGTTTGCTCTTGCGCTCGCTTCGTTCCCGGTATTTGTGCTGACCGATACAATGCCGTTAACGGTCGCCATTCAAAAAATGGTCAACGCAACACAAAGTTTCCCGCTCCTTGCCGTGCCATTTTTCATTTTTGCTGGTAACCTTATGAACTCGACCGGCATCACCGAACGCCTCATCAAATTTGCGCGGCTGTTGACCGGTTGGTTGGCGGGTGGTCTGGGTCAGGTCTCGATCATTTTGAGCTTGATGATGGGCGGCATTTCCGGGTCCGCCGTGGCTGATGCTTCAATGGAGGCTCGCTTGCTTGGCCCCAGCATGGTTTCCCAGGGCGGCTATTCAAAAGCGGCAGCCGCAGTGGTGCTGGCCTTTGGATCAATCATAACGGCGACGATTCCCCCCAGCATCGGCTTGATCCTGTTTGGCTTCATCAATGAAGTATCCATCGGCAGGCTTTTCCTCGCAGGTATTGTACCGGGAATGCTGCTGACTGTAACTTTGATGGTCACAGCCTGGTTTGTCGCAAAACGCAATGGCTACGCGCCTGATCTTTCTGGGCCACCTACCTCAAAGGAGCTGTGGGTGAGTTTCAAGGAGAGCATATGGGCGCTCGCGTTTCCTGTTATTTTAATTGTCGGGTTCCGTTTTGGTTTCTTTACAGCCACCGAGGCCGGCGCGTTCTTGGTTTTCTATGCTTTGTTTATCGGCGTATTCGTTTATCGTGAACTCACACTGGCCAAACTCTATGATGCGATGAAGAGCACGCTCGCCGATATTGGTATGGTGATGCTTTTGATCATGATGGCGTCCGTGCTGGGCTATGCCGTGACGATTGAGCAAGGCCCGCAACAAATTGCAGCGATGGTAACAACGCTCACTCAAGAGCCAGTTTTCATCCTGCTTTTGGTTTTACTTCTCTTGCTGGTTAGCGGCATGTTTCTGGAAGGTGCCGCCAACATTTTGCTCATTACGCCAATCGTTCTGCCGGTTTTGATTCAGGCTGGATTTGATCCTGTCCACATGGGCATTCTCATTGTCACCCTGATAAATATTGGTGGCCTTACTCCGCCTGTTGGCGTCATCATGTTCACCGTGTGCGGCATTCTGGATGTCAAAACCGGTGAATTTGCAAAGGCGTCAGTACCCTATTTCCTTGCGCTCTTGGTTTTTCTTGCGATTTTGATTGCCCTCCCGGCGCTTTCGCTGTTTATGCCTAATCAGTTAATGTAAAGTCTGGACGCACCTTTTGAAAGGTTGATTGGATATGGTTGTCAGTTCCCTGTCCCAAGCACTTGTAAAAGCGTCAGATGAACTGACGGGGCCAATTCAACATGGTTCAGCAGCCGTGCGTGTTTACACTGGGCTGCGGGCACGTATTGTTTCGCTGGATTTTCTGCCCGACACAGTTTTATCTCGCACCGATATCGCCAAGGATTACAGCGTCAGTCAGTCCCCGGTCCGGGAGGCTATCCGGAAATTGGAGCAAGAGGGGCTCGTAATATCCTTTCCCCAATCCAAGACGCTGGTCACAAAAATCAATGTTGATCATGCGCGCGAAACACAGTTTTTGCGATTGAGTCTTGAACTTGAAGTCACCAAGACGCTTGTTCAGTTGCAAGACCCAGACCTGCTACTGCCCTCATCCAGAGTTCTCAGAATGCAAAAGATGGCCGGGGAGGATCGCGATATTTCAGAATTTGCTGCTCTCGATCGGCTCTTTCACCTCTCCCTTTTTCAGGCTGTAGGTGTTGCATCCTTGTGGCACATGATCTCAGGACGCTCTGGTCACATTGATCGACTGAGAAGGCTTAATCTACCGGACCCTGGAAAGATATCAGCTGTGCTGAATTCACATGAGCGCATTTTGTCAGCAATTGTTAAACGCGATAGCCAAGAGGTCGAAACGCAAACCAGAGAGCACCTGTCCGGCACTCTGGCGTCACTTCCAGCGATCATGGAATCCTATCCAGAATATTTTGGTGAGACGGATTCAAATTTATCCAGCTGATTTTGGCCTTGTCGAGTTGCCAGGGAAATTGACCATTTAAGATGAGCTGATCAGGACATTCTTCCATCCATAATCATTTCATTCAGGAACGTCACCTCATCCCACGCTGTAGTTCAAATTAATTCACATCGCCGAGTTGAATGACTGGCACAAACATATGCTGTTTTCTCTTGCCAATTTGCGCGAGAAAATTAAAACTGGTTGTTATGAAACCAACCCTTGTCATTCTCGTTGTCGGGCTTTCGCCATCCTTGGTCGGGCCGCATACACCCCATCTTAAAAAACTTGCAGAGCGCGGAGGTGCACGGCCTTTAAATACGGTTATTCCGGCTGTTACATGCACGGTTCAATCGACGCTTGTCACCGGATTGTTGCCCTCAGAACATGGAGCGGTTGCTAATGGCTGGTACTTTAAGAGTTTGGCTGAAGTTTTATTTTGGCGGCAACCAAACCAGTTGGTGCATGGCGAAAAAATCTGGGATGCGGGAAAATTGCGCAATCCGGAATTTACCTGCGCAAAAATGTTTTGGTGGTACAATATGTATTCGACCGCAGACTGGAGCGCCACACCACGCCCAATGTATCCAGCTGACGGAAGAAAAATTCCGGATCATTATACCCATCCTTTGGAACTTCGAGATGAACTGGACGCCAAGCTTGGGAAATTTCCTTTGTTTAAGTTCTGGGGCCCATTGGCTGACATCACTTCAAGCGCTTGGATTGCCAAGGCAACCCAGCATGTGATGGATACCCGTAAGCCCACCCTGACTCTGACCTATCTGCCCCATCTTGATTACAACCTTCAAAGATTGGGCCCCGACCTAACCCATCCGAAAATCATCAGTGACCTGAAGGAAATTGATGATTTGTGTGGTGGCCTGATAGAGGCTGCAGATCGTGATGGGCGCGAAATTATCGTTGTTTCAGAATATGGCATTACACCCGTTACGGATGCGATCCATATCAATCGTTTGCTGCGGCAAAACGGTTTTATCCAGTGTCGTGAAGAATTGGGACGCGATATTTTTGATGCTGGTGCGTCGGATGCTTTTGCTGTTGCTGACCACCAGATCGCCCATATCTATGTCAAGTCATCTGAGCGTATTGCCGAAGTCAAAAAACTCATTGAAGGATTGGACGGCGTTGAACGGGTGCTCGATACGAAGGGCATAAAGGAGGAGGGGCTAGATCACCCGCGCTCCGGCGATCTGATTGCCATTTCCAATGATGACCGATGGTTTAGCTATTATTACTGGCTCGATGATGAAAAAGCGCCGGATTATGCCCGTACTGTCGATATCCACCGTAAGCCCGGATATGATCCTGTCGAATTATTCGTCGATCCCGACATGCGTTTTCCGATGCTTCAAATGGCGTTTAAACTGGCCAAGCGTAAATTGGGTTTTCGTAATCTACTGGATGTAATTTCCTTGAAGGATACTAATATCGTCAAAGGTTCCCACGGGCGAATTACCGATAATCCCGACGATGGCCCAATGGTCCTAAGTTCAAGAGGTGACCTGTTGGGCGAGGGGCCAATCGAGGCGGTGGATTTCAAAAAGCTCGTGCTTGCTCACGTCTTTGACGAGTCTAAAAAGCCTTAAGTTCCAGATACGAATTTTTGCAAAAACAGAGTTAATGCGAAACCGCATATGGCAATGATCGCCAATTCAATCTGGCCAACACTGGCAATTAAAATTGCATCCAGTAGACACATTCCGGCAATCAGACTGACAACTGCTCGCGGAATATCTCCCGGGCCGCGACGCTTGAGAAAATATAGGGCAACAAACACCCAAGCCGTAAACAACAGCCAGAAGGGCGCAAGCGTAATCTGGGCTAACGCCAGATAACCACCATAAATAATTGGTGCGCCCAAGAACAATAATGGCCAGAGATTTTCAACCTTGCCAAGGTTTTCCTGTTTCGCGATATAGGTGAGGCCGATCAAGTAGGCCAGCAATAACCCAGCTCCAATGAAAACAGGCATGGTTGGCGGAACGATAAAACAGACTGCAGCGGTCAAATAAACAAACACCCGACATAGCCCCATAATAAATGGGCTGATCGGGTTGTTTTTATGATTGCGATTGTAAATGACAATCCTCGTCGCCAGGCAAATCCCGCTTAGGGCAGGCCAGACTCCGGTGCCATCGGGAAGCAGCATGCCAATTCCAAGGAGAATGACGATTGATGCAGCCAGCATCGCAAAGGCCCAGCGAAATACGGTACTTTGGCTGATTTGTCCTGAAGGGATTGGACGTTCCGGGCGCTCAATTGCATCAATTTCTGCGTCATATGCATCGTTCAGGAACATGCCACCAATATAGGAAAGTGAAAGAGCGATGATGACATAAAGAATGCGAAAATCAGCGATCACACCGCCAGTCAACACGATGCCCGCTGCGGCATTTGTCCAGACTGTTGGTAGATTGGATACCCGGCCCAGTTTTAACGCAATTTCCAAATTCATTAGATCAACCGATCTCGAACCCATGTGAGCTCGCGGGCAATCGCTGTACTGAGGCCCGCTGTTTTATATTTGTCAGGCAAAATGTCCCAGGTATAGGTTTCAACTTCCAATTGTTCCGTCACTGGATTTGCCTTGTGGATGGCCAACACTTCCTGCAAGAATTGTTGGGTTGTTCCTAAATCCTGCATTTCCTCAAGAAAAATTGGTACATGAAAATGGATGCGCCACTCCGCGCCCTGGGCTGAATCAATTGTTGCCAAAGCATCTGGAAGATCAGAAAAACGGGTGATCTTGCCGTTATTGTGTTCAACGACCTGATGCATATAAACCGGCTCGTTCATCGCATCCAATTGTGCGGCCGTGCTTGTTCCAACGGAGGGAATGCGCAGGGCGGAGCTCAGTTGCAGTTTGGAAATTTTAATGCCCGCATGTTTCAACGCATCAAGGCTTGATTGGGCATCTTCGAATTCTACGGCTGCATGACAAACATCATAGCAAACCCCCACATGCAAACGGATTGCATCCGCTGCTTCGCTTTCGCTTAACCCGGACAGCTCTCCTAACAAGGACACCGCACGTTTGCTGAATAAATGATGGTGAAAGAAGGAAATGGTTTCTTCAATGGTCTCAATCAAACAGCAGGGTTCAGGCTCTAAAGCCAAATTGATTGTCTTGCCGAATTTGGTTTTGATCTCGATCAGATGCGCCACATGGCGAATAATATTATCACTAATCGCTTCAATAATTTGGGGTCCATCACTTCCTGTGATCCAAGCTTTGTAGGTGCCGGGAACAGTACTGATTGATCCCTCCATGCCATCAGGCAGCCACTTCACCAGATGATCGGCAAGGGTGTTGGTATAGCTCAACCGCGCC
>JAESUH010000074.1 GCA_016763155.1 Rhizobiaceae bacterium | reverse complement strand
TGCCAAAACGCGGTTCATCTCGCCAATGATTGCCTTGCGTTCTTCCTTCGGAACTTCCGGTAATCTTGGGTCATCAAAACTACGACCATTCACTTCGTCCATGATATAGAAGCTTGAACCAATGATGCTATCATCTTCACAAAGCGCATGTATTTTTGCCACCGGAACAGCGGTATCAGCCAAGGCTTTTTGCACACGAAATTCCCGGTCAACTGCATGAGCGGATTTCAGCAACACACCTGACGGCTTCCGGCGCAACACATAACCGTGTTCTGGAGTAATTAAGCGAAAGGTCGGGTTGGATTGTCCATTGGGATATTTATCAACTTCGACAGGGCCTTTGAAATCTTCCAAATGCTCCGACAGCCATTTAGTTACGGCATCGATATCGAACTGGCCTGCTATTTTCGTGGTCACGATTTTTCCCTCCTTAGCTATAGGTTAGAAGCTCGTCTTGAGTTTCAGCATTGATGTGCGGGGTCTCATTGTAACCATGAAAATAGAACGAACGATCTGAATATACAAAATGATTCACTGCGCAATTTTTCATTTGAAGTTGCAGTCTTATTTGTTCGCCCTGCGGTGCGGAAAGAGTCGCGGCAATCATCTGGCTGATAGAACCTCCCGAACTGACAGCCAATACTTGCTCCGCGCCAGAACGCGCAAGAGAGGTTCGTGCATCCATCACGCGGCCCGTGAAGTCTTGCCAACTCTCCGGTGGTTCATCCACATCGCCCCGCTCCCATGCCAACACAGTGTCACGCAGCACCCGAAAATGACTGCTACGATCTGAATGCATACCTTCAACCGGCGGCGTGTGCCGATGGGCTGCATCAAGCAGTCCTTTAAAATCAAATTCATTCAAGCCCGGATGAATTTCATGTTCTTGTGGCGGTAAGCCCATACCTTTGACAATCCCCTCAAAAGTCTCGCGATGGCGACGCTGGGCACCGATTATAAAGAGATCCGGCTTTACACCTTGCACGGCTAGCGCCCGACCAAGGGCTTCAGATTGGATATGCCCTTTTTCAGAGAGGACATCATAATCGGCAGCACCAAAGGACGCCTGGGCGTGCCGCACAACATAAAGTTCAGACATGATAGAGAGCTTTCAAGAGTGGTGGGATAACTAAAGTCTAGTCTATAAAGGTTGTATTAGGCAATGGTTTCACCGCCATCGGCGACAATGGTCTGGCCGGTGATGAAGGCCGATGCATCGCAAGCTAAAAACAAAGCCGTTCCAGCAATGTCATCGGGTTGACCGATACGCCGAAGAGGCGTGTGGTTTTCGGCAATTTCCAACCGTTTAGGATCTTCCCAAAGGGCGCGGGCAAAATCTGTTTTCACAAGTCCCGGCGCAAGTGCATTGACCCGGATGGATTTGGGTCCCCACTCTACCGCGAGATTTCGAGCGAGCGCTGCCTCGGCTGCTTTAGAAATACCGTAGGCCCCAATCACGCCATTGCCGCGCAGGGCTGCAATTGATGAAAGCAGGATGACGGAGCCGCCGCCATTTTCTGCCATATCAGGCAAAACCATGTTACATATATTAAAGGTCGAGCGGACATTGGTACCCATGATTTTATCGAATAACTCGTCGCTCAATTCACCAAGCGGGCCATAGGCCGGGTTAATCGCGGCATTGCAAACCAGCACATCGATCTTTCCCCATTTTTCTTTCGTCTTATCGACCAGCGCCTGAAGTTGATCCTTTTTACCGATATGGCAGGGAATAGAAATGGCTTCGCCGCCAGCTTCAAGAATGGCTTCAACCACAGGAGCACATGCTTCCTCAGACCTGGAAGACACAACAACTTTGGCTCCGGCTTTTGCAAACATTTCTGCGATTGCACGACCAATACCGCGCGATGAGCCAGTGATGATGGCGACTTTATCTTTCAAATCGAACATGAATATCCTCAGGTGTTACGGTATTGTTTGAGCTCTTGCTTGGCAATTGCATCACGGTGAACTTCATCAGGACCATCTGCCAAACGCAAGGTGCGCACATGAGCATATGCGGAAGCAAGGAATGTATCCTGACAAACGCCCATGCCGCCGTGAATCTGAATTGCACGATCTATAACCTTACAAGCCATATTTGGCGCGACCACCTTGATCATTGCGATTTCTTTGCGGGCCATTTTGTTACCAACAGTGTCCATCATGTGAGCCGCATGTAATGTTAGCAATCGCGCCTGATCAATCTCGTTGCGGCTTTCCGCAATCAAGTGGCGGGTCATGCCCATATCAGCAATGGATTTGCCAAAAGCTTCGCGCGCAACCGCGCGGCGGCACATTGCTTCCAATGCACGCTCTGCAACACCAATTGTGCGCATGCAATGGTGAATGCGGCCAGGCCCAAGACGACCCTGCGCAATCTCAAAGCCCCTTCCCTCGCCCAAAAGCATATTGGAAACAGGAACACGCACATTAGTGTAGCTCACTTCCGCATGCCCGTGAGGTGCGTGATCATAGCCAAAGACGGTCAATGAACGCTCGACTTTTACACCCGGTGTATCGAAGGGTACGAGGATCATGGATTGTTGCTTATGCTTGACAGCATCGGGGTCTGTTTTTCCCATCACGATCGCAATTTTGCAATCGTTCGAGCTGGCACCAGACGACCACCATTTGCGTCCATTGACGATATAATCATCGCCATCACGGATGATTGAGCATTCGATATTTGTAGCATCGGATGAAGCAACATCGGGCTCGGTCATGGAGAAGCAGGATCGGATTTTTCCTTCCAGTAGCGGGCGTAACCAACTCTCTTTTTGCTCGTCACTACCATAGAGCCAGATAGTTTCCATATTGCCCGTATCAGGCGCAGAACAGTTGAATGCTTCCGGACCGATGGGGGAGCGCCCCATGATTTCACATAAAGCTGCGTAATCGAGATTAGAGAGTGCCGCGCCACCATATTGCCGCGCATCCTCATGAGGCAGAAACAAGTTCCAAAGCCCTGCTTCGCGCGCCTTGATCTTCATCTCCTCCATAATGGGAGGAGTATCCCATTTATCACCTTCGGCATGTTGTTTTTCAAACACTTCCTCATTGGGATAGACGTGATCATCCATGAAACGGGTGAGCTTTTGTTTCAAATCTTTGGCACGATCAGAAAGGGGAAACAGATCAGACATTTTGAAAATTCCTCATTGGTTGAGGAAATTATTGCGTGGATTATGGACCGAGTCAACGATGCGGAACTAATTTTCATTGTGCGGAATATGGACTTGTAGTCGCACCTTTTGATAAAGGCCATATGGCTGTATATCCACCTAGCAGAAAATAATTTCGCATGTTGACCGAGTTTTTTCTTTATGCTTTCCTTGGTATTGGGAGGAATACCTGGTGAAATTAAAGAACAAAACCACGATTATTGTTGGTAGGTCTGACAACAATTCTGCTTGGCTGAACCTGCCCGGCATGAAGGTGTAACCAATGACCAACCTTCATAAATCCGTTTGGCCGGAAGGCGTTCCCCATCATCTGGACCTGCCAGAACAATCCCTTGCGCAAAATCTAATTGATACCGCAGCACGCGATCCGAACCATATCGCAACGGTTTTTCATGGGGCAACGCAAACTTATGCAGAGTTGAATGACCATGTGGAAAAGCTCGCGGGTTATCTTCAAAATCGCGCCGGAGTGAAAAAGGGCGACCGAGTACTGCTTTACATGCAGAACAGCCCGCAATTCATCATTGGATATTACGCTGTTCTTCGCGCTGATGCGATTGTCGTGCCGGTAAACCCGATGAACCGACAGGATGAACTGGAATATTTGGTTGAAGATACGGGTGCGAAAGTTGCACTTGCGGGACTTGAACTTCTCTCCTTCATCCAACCTTTAAGCGAATCCGGCCATCTGGATTTAGTCATTGCAGCTGCCTATGCCGACATGGCGGATTCAACCTACGACCTCCCCATGCCAGAAACTTTGGCAAACCTCAGCGACAAAGATCTAGAAAGCACTGGCGTTGTGGCATGGCGGGAAGCGATTGCCGCTGGCGAAACACCTGGCCCAATAATGTGCGGCCCGGATGATCTCGCGGTTATCCCGTATAGCTCTGGCACAACCGGGCAACCCAAGGGATGTATGCATACCCATCGCAGCGTGATGGTGACATTGATTGGCGGTATTGTCTGGCGTCCTCCCGATGAAGATGATGTTTCACTTGCCAATTTGCCGATGTTTCATGTGACCGGCATGCAGGCTGTAATGAATGCGCCAATTTATTGCGGCACCACAGTTGTTATTATGACCCGCTGGAACCGCGAGCTCGCTGCCGAGTTGATCAGGCGTTACAAGGTCACGCGGTGGACATCGATTACTACCATGGCAATCGATTTAATAAATGATCCCAATATAGATAGTTATGACTTATCGAGCCTTACCCTGATTGGTGGTGGAGGTGCAGCCATGCCGGAAGCGATTGCAACCCGATTGAAAGAGATGACAGGGCTTGATTATATTGAAGGATACGGCCTGTCAGAAACGTTGGCTGCAACCCACATTAACCCCCTCACCGCTCCCAAAAAGCAATGTTTGGGCATACCTGTCTTTGACGTGGATGCTCGCATTTTAAGTCTGGATGATGACCGTGAGCTTGGCCCGAATGAACCGGGCGAGATAGTTATGAATGCTCCGCAGGTGTTTCAGGGTTACTGGAATAACGAAGAAGCGACGAAGGCCGCATTCACCGAAATTGGCGGCAAGCCGTTCTTTAGAACTGGCGATATCGCCTATTATGACGAGCACGGTTATTTCTTTATGGTCGACCGGTTGAAGCGTATGATCAATGCATCTGGCTTTAAGGTCTGGCCAGCGGAAGTTGAAGCGTTAATGCATAACAATTCCGACATTGCAGATGTTTGCATTATCGGCATCACCAGCCCTCGACGAGGCGAGACAGTCAAGGCTGTTATCGTTCCACAAAATGACGCAAAAGATCGTGTGAGCGAAGAAGCAATTATCGGCTGGTGCAAGGAGCATATGGCTGCCTACAAATGTCCCACCGAAGTTTCATTCGTTGAAAAACTACCCAAATCCGGTGCGGGGAAAGTTCTCTGGCGAGAACTCACGGAGCAGGAAGCGGCAAAGACCGATGTATTGGAATAGGCTATACTGGCTGAAACTTGACCGACTAATAGCGGTAAAGTAGTTGTACCATTCTTGTAGGATTAAGTTGAGAAAACTGGATTGAATTTGTGAGAAAAAGAACACCTGAAACCAAAGTTGAGGCCGCTAAAACAAACACGGAAAATGACCGCCAGTTTGTGACAGCGTTGCACCGTGGTCTGGAAATTCTTCGTGCATTTAAGCCAACGGACCGCGCTGGCCTTGGCAACAGGGAACTGGCAGAGAGAACCGGGCTTCCAAACTCTACCGTCTCGCGTTTAACCTTCACCCTGTGGAAACTGGGCTACATTGTTTATGACGACGGTACGGGCCGATATAGAATGGGTGTGCCTGTTTTGAGCCTCGGTTACGCCTGCCTTGCCGGCATGCAAATACGCGAAACTGCGCAGGTTTATATGCAGGAATTGGCAGACGAATGTGGGGATGGTGTCCTCGTTGCCCTTGGCAGTCGTGACAACATGACAATGACCTATCTGGCCTGCGCCCGGTCAGTTGGGTTGATCTCGCTTCAACTAAGTGTCGGTTCGAGAATATCTCTTTCTCGTTCAGCCTTGGGACGCGCATATATTGCGGGAACAACCCAGGATGAACGCGACGAAATTCTAATCAGTATTGAAGAGCGTGGAGATGCGGATTTTGCCCAACTCATGAAGGGCGCCATCGTTGAAGCGCAAGATCAGATTGGGGCCAAAGGTTTCTACATGAACATTGGCGGCTGGCAGCCAGATGTTAATTCGGTTGCTGTTCCCTATCGTTCACCCGATGGCAATATCCCGATGATGTCCTTCAACCTCGGCGGCCCGGCTTATAATCTTCCCAAAGAAAAACTAGAATTGGAGTTTGGCCCAAAGCTGGTTGAGATGGTCAACAAAATCGGGCGTGTCTCGTAAAGAATTTTCGGTTCAAGAAACCAGCGTTTTATCCGTCTAGTTGAAACGAACCATTTTCGTGTTCCCTCATCGCATCAAGCAATTCCGCCTTGGTCCACCAGCTTCTTATTGCTACCAGAGGACCAAGACTCCTTCTTAGGAGGCAATGCGGGTTGAAAAATCACCATTAACAGCGGTGGCAACTATCAGCTCCCGCTGCAAATATCTTTTCGTCGCCAGCGATGATGATGCATCCAATATTTGGGTCACCATCAAAACTCTGAGCAGCCCCCAGTATTTCCCTCATCAATTGTGTGTTGAGAGCGTTGAGCGCCTCAGGTCTATTCATCTGAATTGTAGCGACGCGCCTAAAAATTCAGGTTTCAATCAGCTATGCTGATGGTATTTTGTTCATCATTTTAACTATCCCAAATGGCGCCAAAAGCGGGGATGCCGAGGCTTTCCATATCATGCACAACTTTGCGCGTGAGCTTTTGGTTAGAGATGACAATTACGGCTTCTGCTCCGATTTCACGCACTGCCTGTAGTGCAAGCTGAGAGAGGTCGGGTTTTCCGTGGGCGTCCGTATCCCAGATGAGCGGGTTTTCGGTGTTGGCCTCGATTTCATCAACCAGCGCATCACCGTAAGTTGCGCGTGGCGAGCGTGTGGCCCACACCAATTTATTGGGCACATCATGGGCCAACAAATGTGGAAGGATCGGGCCGATACCGCTGCCAGTGCCAACATAGACAACTTTTTTAAACAGCAGCTCTATCCGCGCCACGCCCGACGTTGTGATGCCGCGGACCCAGACGTGAGATGGCGGGTTTTCGATAAAACTCCCTGTCCAGTCTCCGGCACGTGAAATGATGAGCCTGTAGCCATTTTCATTGGGGCTTGGAATATTGGCGAAGGAATGCCATTCAACCAATGGATTGAGGCTTATCGAATTGGATGACCCCGGAAACGGGGTATCCCCATAATTGAAGCGAATAGAAACCGCATGATTGGATGGTTTGACCACTTCAATTGGAACTTTTTTCAATGAAAGCCATGGGGAAATCACCGAGGCAGAAATGGCACATAGAGCCCAGATAGCAGGGGTCTGCAGAAGTGAGCCTCCGCTATCTCGGACTATGGATACTGTCTGCGCCCAGAAAAGAAGAAGCACGCTCCAGCCGGCAAAACGATGCACAATTTCGAACAAATTATGATGCCTTGAGCGTACCGGAAAAAATGCGGTCCCGATCATCGTAATGAGCACACCAACCATGAGGGCGGTTAAACCAAGTGTGAGAGTTGATACAGTCTCTCCTCCATTCATAAAGTCGATGATCATACCAACCAATAAAATGACGAACCACAACGTGCCCATGGTGTTGCCGCCAGCGTGCAGCCCACCGAAATGAAATACTTTACCTGCACCCCATCGAATCCAGAGCGGCCACGATGTTGGAATGCGGGTTGCAAACCAGAACAGGAAATTGATGACCCTTTGTTGGCGGATCAGGATTGCGATGGTGAAGTTAACAAGCGCAATGTCAGAGATCACAGCAAGTTTTAGCCCTGCTGCATCCAACCAGAGCTCGTTTTGATATCCCCAAATAAATATGCCAACATTCACTGCTACCAATAACCAAAGCAGGCGTTGATACTCCATGAGATAGGGGTGCCGTGTAAATTGACGCCAGTTAAATCGCCGTAATTCAGGTGTCACTTGGGGAATAGTTTCCATAGACATTACACAATCTCCATGCCGTTTTTCTCAAAATGCTCAACCGCCATTTCGAGAAGAAGCTGCTTATCCAATTTACCCCGGGGTGTGCGTGGGAAATCATCCAGTGCAATGATGCAAGTTGGGACACAATAATAGTTCAACTGTTCCTTCATCGTGGCCTTAAAGTCCTTCGCCTTGCAAGTTGCAGGACTGACGAAGGAGACCAATTGACGATTATTGAACTTCAGCGTAACTGCCTGGCTACACTCATTGACGGATTCTAAAATGGCTGAGACGCTATCCAGTTCGACCCGGAATCCCCGAATTTTTACCTGGTCGTCCACTCGTCCAAAATGCTCCAGATCGCCTTCTGTGGTCCATCGACCAAGATCCCGGGTTCTAAACATTTTTCGGCCATTCCCAAGAAACGGATCATCTCTGTAGCGTTCGTTTGTGAGGTCATCATTGGCTAGGTATCCTGCCGTCACGCAATCACCGCCTGCCCACATTTCACCAATTTCCCCGATGACACAGGGAACCATGTTTTCATCCAAAATGTAGACCGTATTATTAGGTGTCGGCCGCCCGATACTCAAAGTTGGTTTGGTCGGATAGTGTGGTTCGGCGGTATTGACGATGGTTGTTTCAGTCGGTCCGCATGAATTGTAGAAAGTACAGAATGCCGACCATTTATCAGCCAGTGGGCGTGGGCAAGGTTCGCCCGCCACTGCCACGGTTTTTACATTCTTGCAGCGCGACGCATCGATTGAAGAAAGGATGCTGGGGGTTGCTATGATGACATCGGCTTGTTCTGCAATTTCCTGAAAGTCCTTTCCCCGAATTAGCAAAGTTCCACCATTTGACAGACAACCCAGTATCTCCCACGCAGCCATATCGAAAGCTATGGACAAAAGCTGCGCAACCTTCGTTCCAGGGCGAATGCTCAAATCACCCGGTGCGGTTTGAAGAATATTGCAGACATTTCGATGCGTGACTTGAACACCATTTGGCACGCCGGTTGTGCCTGATGTGAATAGTACAAAACAATGATCATCAGGTCGCGGTGGCTTGGCACCTTGCAGCTTGTCGTCACCTTCATCGAAAGGTTCGGCCAGTGCACTGTCGATGGCAATGCAGGTCTGGTGCTGTTCAAGGGGGATCGCGTCCTGCAAACCATCGAGCGTTAAAACAACTTTAGCCTGTGTAACGTTTAAAATGTGTTTCAACACTTTTTCCGGTGCGACACCAACATGTTGCGGCACATAAGCTGCGCCAATTTTCAAGATCGCCAAAATGCCTACAACCATCGGTATCGAGCGGGTGAGATAGAGCGCAACTGCATCTCCGCGTTTAACACCATGCATAAGCAACAACCGGGCCAGCCTGTTGGCCTGTACATTTAGCGCAGCATAGGTAATCGACTGCCCCAAATGTTCAACAGCAATGGCATCTGGTTGGGTTGCTGCAAATTTTTCAAACCCACATTGTATGGTATCAAATCTTGGCCGGACGAGAGGCCCCTGGCCGAATGCTTCGAACAAAAACTTGTCCCGTACACCGAGAGTTCTCATGGCCTCAGGCTGGAAATGGCTAGACTGCCAGAGTGCACTGCCGCCAGAGAAAGGTATGTCGAAGCCAACGATATGTTTACGTTGTTTTGTCTGAAAACCTGATTGAATTTGGGCCGACGGGAGATCCATACTTTGTAAGGAAGTGTGCATTTGAAACTTGCCTTTTTAAAAATCATCATTTACGAAATACAGAATTGGGAATTTTTCCCAATATTGTAAAGTAACGAAATTCAGTGGTTGCTCAAATACTTGTGAGGCACAGTTGATTTTGAGATACTCATAGGAAAAGTGTACTTATGGGTTTGAATTTAAAAAGAGGAATATCGGGACCGAAATGAAATCGGACGATTTCGAACGTGTATTGCAAAACTTGCTTGCCCCATTGGCGCAGGCAATGATCGCGCATGGGGTTCCTTTGAATTCTGCAAACCAGGCATTAAAAGCGGCTTTATTTGATGCCGCATTGCAGGCTACAAATGATGATAAAAAACTAACCGACAGCCGCATCAGCCTGCTCACCGGGCTGCATCGAAAAGACGTTCGTCAGTTCAGGAAGAGCCCCGGTTCCGTTCCAACAAAGCGCTCAACGCTGAATGCTTCCAGCCTCGCCATAGCGCTGTGGACAACTGATACAAGATTTCTCGATAGCAAGGGGCGACCATTGCCACTGAAGCATTTAGGCGATGGAGACACGCCAGGCTTTGACGACCTTGTTCGCGCCGCTCGTATTGATCTGCCTTCCGCAACCGTACTTGATGCCCTGATTGCAGAAGGTGCCGTCGAAAAGGGTGAGCAAAACTCTTCAGTTAGCCTCGTGGACTCAGCATTGGTGCCTAACCCTGAATCCAGCGCCATGTTGGAGGTTTATGAAAAAAATCTGGTTACCCATTTTCAAATAGCAACGGCAAATTTATTGGCAAAACCAGATCAACCGCGCGAATTCGAACGCGCACTGCATGTTAATCAGCTCTCAGAAGATTCAATCAGAAAACTCGATGATCTGGCCCGAAAACTTTCTCAATCAGCCCTCATGCAGTTGAACAAGCAGGCGCTGGAATTTCAAAATGAAGACCGTGGCGATGGGTTGAATAACGCAAGGTTTTCCATCGGCATCTACATTGCATCAAAGCAGCATAATCCACCTGAAAAACCAGATGAGGAGAATTCTCAATGATCCGGCGGTGTCTTTTCCTGACTGTCCTAGCCATCTTTATGCTCGCCCAATTCATTTATGCCTCCGGCGATGATCGCGAAGGCGGCATATCAGGAACTGGCATTTCAGGTGTGATTACAGATTTGGGAAGCATCCATGTAAATGGCATTAAAATCGAGGTGGGTGACGCGCAAGTGGTTTCCTCCGTTTTTGGCCAACGTATTGCAGGTTCGCTTGAAGCAGGCGAAAGTGTTGCCATTGATGTGATTCGTCAGGGTGATGCCTGGCATGCAACCCACCTAAAGCACTACGTCCCTCTGTTGGGGCCATTAGCCCGATCAGCCGGTAACAGTTTTTCTGTACTGGGATCAAACCTAATCATCACCAGCGACACGCAGTTTAGAGGTTTTAGCGACAAGGACGATCTCGTTGATGGCGAATGGGTGTTAGTCGATGGGCTTTGGCGCGGCTCTTCTGTTGTGGCCAGCAGGATAACTAAAATTCCTGCAAGACAAATAGCGTCAGTTACGGGCTCATACTCGCCACCACAAAACAGCGATGACTCTTTTCTCATTGGCAACACTCGCATCGAGGGTATCCAGCCGCAGCATCTCAGCCGCGGCGATGTCATTACTGTTGAAGGTCTCGTCACCGAAAATGGACTATCTGCCCAAAGCATAAACAAAGGACTGTTCACCGGAAACCCAGGCATCGCACTTGTGGAAGGCTATCTCACCAAGCCTGATGCTGTGGGTTATTACACATTGCAAGGCACAGGTTTGGTTGCCTATGTGGATGGCACTCCGACGGCAATGTCCAGCGAACGCGGACTATACTGCGCGAAAGTAGTGAGCAAACTCAAAATCAAAAAAGTGGCAGACCTTCCCGAAACAACGCTCCTTCGTCACGACGTTATGAACAGAGCGACAAAGGGCTGGACGCAACTTTGCCAGAATTAATGATTGTTGGGAGCCGCTTGGTCTCGTCTTATGAACGGTTTCAATCCATCAATCAGAGACTATCAGTTTTCCTCTGACAACAACTTGCCATATCCAGATTTTTGACTGTCTAGATCCAGACGTCGCATACCTGCCCAAGCACCGGCGACTGAGCTGGAAATGACAGGGATGCCTGTTTTTTCTTCTACCTTTTCGGCCAGATCAAGTGTTCGCAATCCACCGCAGGAAATCAGCAGACAATCTGCGCTAGGCGCGGAATCAATTGCAGAATGGGCAAGGTTGATTAGGTGTTCTTCGGTTACCGTGTTGATCTGATCTACGGCTTCTATCTCTAACGCATTCAGGTGCAATACTTCAAAACCATGATGCTCCAGAAAAGTTTGCAGACGGAGATTGACGTCTTCTACATAGGCCGTACCTATGGTGACTTTTTTGCATCCAACAGCACGCAAGGCATCGATGATTGCGTAAGACATTGTTGTCGCCGGAAGACCTGATGCCTTTTCAATTTCCCGCACCAACTGGGCGTTGAAATCTTCACCCTGATAGAAGCTCAGGGACGTGCCCATCAAAACGATTGCCTGAACACCCTTCTCAGCCAATATGCGCGCTTTCTCGGCAATCAGCGGGACTACTTGATCATAGCCTGCAGGCGTCATCGTCAACAGGCCTAATCCTTCGGAAATGAAATTGGCTCTGCCTTTATAAAGCGTTGTGCACTCAGTCGGCACAGGACCATCCTTTGGGGGAACGATGATGCCGATCGTTGGAATAGGTTTCTCGGTAGCCCCATTTGAATTAATCACTTTTCTACTCCTGCAAAGATTTAGAGGTGGTGCAAGCAGAGTATTTCACAAGTTAAGGGCTTTGAATACCTGTTTGTCTGAGACTGCCCGCTCCGACCTAAATTACTCACCATATGACAGGAAGGAGAGATTCAATTTTTGAGCACATAGAAGAGGAAAGTTTCGAAATTATCCAATTAAATTAACATGTTAAAAATCTTCTTGACACATATTGAGAAATTTAACATGTTAACAGGAAGTCCAGCTGGCTCACTTGGTTGCTTTTTCGAGATCAACAATTCATTTCGAAAACACCACTGTGCAGAATATATTTGTGCGCCACTGCGCTATGCAAATGAGGAAATAGGGGGTTCTTCATGCTGGATTTCGGATTT
This sequence comes from Rhizobiaceae bacterium, assembly GCA_016763155.1. Classification (GTDB taxonomy): domain Bacteria; phylum Pseudomonadota; class Alphaproteobacteria; order Rhizobiales; family Rhizobiaceae. The sequence goes on along the minus strand of JAESUH010000074.1, from coordinate 17,289 downwards.
TTTTACCAGGGCATATTCCCATTATCGGTAATGCCCGACTTTATAAGTGAGGAGCTAAGATGACCAAAACAGAGAAACGTTCTGCTGAAAGTGCGGACTTTAAACGCGGGGTAGAACTGCGTGGAGAAATGTTTGGGCTGGAAGTTACTGAAAATCAAATCAACAACACATCCGATTTTCTCGAGCCTATGCAGGACGTTGTTACAAAGATTTGTTTTGGAGATATCTGGCAACGGCCAGGGTTGGATCTCAAGACCAGAAGCCTGATTACTCTCGCAATGTTGGTCGCGCTTGGACGCGAGCATGAAGTCAAAATTCATACCCGCGGTGCTCTATCCAACGGCGCTACCCGCGAAGAAATTCGTGAATTGATGATCCATTCATTCCTCTATTGCGGCATCCCTCTCATGGTTGGTGGCATGACTGCTGCTGAAAGCGTACTTGACGAATTGGATGCAAAATAATGGCTGAGAACAACACACAAACAGAACGCGTTGGTTTTGTGGGCATAGGCAATATGGGAGTGCCTATGTCTAGGCATCTCAAAAAGGCAGGCTTTGAACTGACGTTATATGACGTAGATTCTGCCGCTGCCAAAACCTGCGCCGAGGAACTTGGCTGTCAATCAGTGACTAGCATCAAGGAACTGGCTGCAGCATCAGATATTATTATCACCATGCTGCCTACGGGGCATATCGTGCGCCAGGTTATGCTTGAACCTGCAGGTGATGCACTTGCCGATCATCTTGCCGCTGGTTCATTGCTTATTGATATGAGTTCTTCAGACCCATCAGGATCAAAAGAACTTGGGACTTTGCTGGCTGAAAAAAATGTTCAGTTTGTTGACGCGCCAGTTTCAGGCGGTGTCAACGGTGCAATCAACGGCACTCTGGCCATTATGCTCGGCGGGGACGATGCCAATGCAATCGAACGGGCTAAACCTGTTCTTTCCGCAATGGGTACCCGGATATTTGAAACCGGCCCACTGGGCTCCGGCCATGCCATGAAGGCGCTTAACAATTCGGTCACCGCAGCAGGTTTTGCTGCAGCATCTGAAGCATTGATTGTTGGCGAACGTTTTGGTCTTAAGCCTGATGTGATGGTTGATATTTTCAATGTATCAACCGGGCGTAATTTCAGTACAGAACTGACAATTAAGAACGAAGTTATAACGGGTAATTTCGCATCAGGCTTTGCGCTGGCGTTGTTATCCAAGGATGTAAAAATTGCTGCCGATCTGGCCCTGTCTTTGGAAATGGACATGCCTCTTCTGGCCGAAACCAATCGCCGCTGGCTCAGTGCCCTTGACGATCTCGGGGGTGATAACGACCACACCCTCGCATTTACTTCGTGGAAGAACAAAACCACGCAGACATAAAATTTCTAAAATTTGACGGTCATACTTGGCCATTTTTAAGGAGGATAGAATGAAATTGATGAAAACCAGTGCGGCGTTTGCCGCAATAGTAGCAGTCGCCGGACTATTGGGAGCGCCTGCAAAAGCTGATACGGTTTTGAGGTTGAACAATTGGTTGCCACCAGGGCATAGCCAGCTTGTTGGCGTTATGAAGCCCTGGATGGAGAACGTTGCAAAAGCCACAGACGGCCGCGTAAAAGTTGAGCTGACTGGCGCTTCTCTTGGTGCCCCGAAACGCCAATACGATCTGGCAGTAGACGGAATTGCTGATGTTACATTTGGTGTTCACGGTTATACGCCCGGTCGTTTTAAACTTCCTGGTGTAGCTGAGCTTCCGTTCATGGCGGAAAAAGGCGAGGCTTTGTCTGTAGCGCTTTGGCATACATATGAGGCATTTTTCAAAGAAGCCGACGAATATAAAGATGTCGTATTGTTGGCCACGTGGGCTCATGGGTCAGGCCGTATTCTGACTAGTGGATCTGCTGGACCGGTTAACAGTGCTGAAACCTATAAGGGCAAGAAATTGCGCGTAGGTGGCGGCATCGTGCAGAAGATCAACCCTGCTTTGGGTGCGGTTAATGTGGCCGCATCAGCAAACGAAGTTTATGAACTTTTGTCTCAAGGCGTAGTTGACGGCACACTTTTGCCGGTTGAAGCTTATCCTTCATTCAAACTCAGTGGTGTCATTAAATATGTGACCGAAATTCCTGGCGGTTTCTATTCCTCAGTCTGGTTTGCGGTCATGAACAAGGATGCGTTTGCTAAGCTTTCTGCTGAAGATCAAAAAGCTGTAATGTCTGTTTCTGGTGTTGAGCTTGCCCGTCTTGGTGGCCGCGCGTTCGATACTGCGGATGATGCAGCTCGCAAGATCATGACGGCGGACGGTGTAGAAACCATAACTGCTGATGATGCATTTATTGCCTTCATCAAAGACAAGACCAGCTCTCTTGAAGGCGAGTGGGTCGCAATTGCCGATGGCATGAATATCGACGGCAAAGCTGCTGTTGCAAAAATGCGCTCTGAGGCTACTGCCTATAAGGTAGCAAAATAGGTGAGTGAGCTAGAACTACAGGAGGGGGGTGGTGAAAGCCACTCCCTTTCCAATCCATTTTTGCGCCGGGTGGACATATTTTTCACATTCATCGCCGGGATCATTCTTTTTCTTATGATGGTTATGACCAGCCTTGATGTTATCGGGCGGTATCTGTTTTCCGCACCGCTGGGATTTGCCTACGAGATGACCCAGATCGGAATGGCCACAATGGTTTTCTGCGCATTGCCATCCGTTACGTTGCGTTTCGATCATGTCACGGTCGATTTGCTGGACAATATATTTAGCCCAGGTTTCAAGGCCGTGCGTGATGTTTTAGTGACCATCTTAATCATCGGCGCATGCCTGTTTCTCGCGTGGCGTCTCGGCAAGTTTGCTGGTCGTTTGCTCGATTACAGCGAGCACACATCTGTTTTAGAATTTCCGATTGGAATTGCCGCCGCTATTGGTGCTGGCATGCTCACATTGACGGCTATTTTTGCAGCCATCTCATTGTTTGTTTCTGGTCGTAAAGTCAAGAAAGGCACCGCACAATGAGTGCTGCACTTACTGGGTTTTTTGTTCTCTTTGGATCTCTTTTTACCGGCGTACCACTTGCGTTTGCACTTGGGCTGGTGGGCTATTTTGGGTTTGCTGCCTTTATCGGGTTTAACCCCGCAGGAGCCATGATTGCGCAAACCACATGGGATACGCTGACGAGCTATTCGCTTTCCGTATTGCCGCTATTCCTGCTTATGGGAAATTTGGTCAACCGGGCGGGCATGTCTCGCGAATTATATGACGCGTCAAACGCGATGGTTGGACACCGGCGTGGTGGCTTGGGCATGGCGACCATTTTGGCATGTGGTGGATTTTCAGCCGTTTGCGGATCAAGCCTTGCTACAGCTGCAACAATGTCATCCATCGCGCTGCCTTCCATGCGTCGGTTTGGATATTCCGATGCACTCTCCACAGGCTCAGTTGCTGCCGGGGGAACGCTAGGCATCTTGATCCCGCCATCTGTTATCATGGTGGTTTATGGCAGCATGACCGAGACCAGCATTGGCAAATTGTTCATTGCCGGATTGATTCCGGGCCTGCTCGGTGTCTTGCTTTACAGTGGAGCAATTGCTGTCGTCACGGCCATTAATCCAAAGGCTGGTCCTGCTGGTCCTCGCCTGGACTGGAAGAACCGATGGATAGCGGTGCGTAAAGTATGGACGACACTGGCGCTATTTTCGCTCGTTATCGGCGGCATTTATCTTGGTGTTTTCACGCCAACTGAAGCTGCAGGGGTTGGCGCTGCTGGTGCGTTTATTCTGGCCGTAGCGCGTGGAACATTAAACGTGCAATCCTTTCTCGAAATTCTGATGTCGACAGCACGGATGACAGCAACTTTGATGAGCGTACTTGTTGGTGCTCTGATCTTTTCCAACTTCATCAATGTCGCTGGAGTCCCATTGGCCTTCGTTGATATGGTCCAGTCATCGGGTTTGTCATCATTCAGTGTATTGCTGGTTTTGATTATGTTTTATCTGCTGCTTGGGTGTGTCTTCGACTCCCTGGCGATGATCTTACTAACGATACCAGTATTCTTCCCGCTGGTGATGCAACTCGGTTTTGATCCTGTCTGGTTTGGTGTGGTGATTGTTGTGGTTGTTGAAATCAGCCTGATCACCCCGCCAATCGGTATGAATATCTTCATCATCAAATCGATTGCGAAGGACATACCAATCACGACGATCTACAAGGGCGTCATACCCTTTGTAATTGCAGATTTTATTCGTCTTGCACTGATCATTCTTTTACCGGCAATCGTATTGTTCTTGCCGAATAAAATGATGTAGCGCATTTAAATTGCCTCATGGCGACACAAGCTGTTTTGCTTTTGTCGCCATGGGGTCCCTGCCCTGCAAGAATGACTAAACACTAATTTAATTGATTTGAATATTCTCATAAGCACCGGGCGCGCACCCAAATGCTTCCCTGAACCTGCGGTTAAAGTAGGAAAGATCAGCAAACCCTGAACTGTAGGCAATGCTTGAAATCAATCGACCCCGTTCACCCGATTGGCGATTTTTCAATGCTACACGGGCATATTCCAAACGCTTGGCAAGTAAAAATTTGGTCGGGGTTACACCAAGATTTGCAAATGTTCGTTGTAATTGCCGCGCGGAAACACCAAGCTTGGCGGCAATTTCATTGATTGAAAATTCAGGGTCGCGAAAACGAGCCTCAATATAATCAAGAGCTTTTCCCAAAAGGGCTCCTTCATTGATCAATTCATACGCCCGATTATTATGGCCATTTTCATTCTGGCTGCTTAAAAACACGCCGAGCAATCCGAATAACGCTTCCTTCAAATAGCCGTTTTGGCCGGATGTGGTGTCGGGCATTAGCGCTTTTGCCAACACGGCTCGAATTGCTTTTGCGGTAGGGTCGTTGCTGGAAAGCGAACTACCGCCCTTTATATCAAAACCAAATCGTTCCTGGATTTCAACCCTCGGCAAATGCAGGGATATCTGTTTGCCCTTATCACCGAAGAACGTAAATTCCGATGGTTTTGAGCTATCAATTAAAATGAAATCGCCGGGCAGCAGCATAGCGGCAACATCGTTTTGCGCCATCAATGCGCGGCCCTCTTGCTGCATAATCAGAAAATAATTCTCACCAAAGTCTTGACGAATGTTGCGCCTTGTACGAGTAACCTGCTGAAGGTTTGTGGCAACAAATGCCATCTCAATCTCCGCATACACATCACTTGTGATACCGCCCCACACAGTTTTCTTTCCGCTGGTTGTGCGAACATCAAAACAGCCGCATACTGTTTCCATATCTGCAATAAAGCGTTCCACGGGTAATTTTGATGCTTTTTGTTCTATCAACATCAACTGAGAATGGCGGGTTTTCCAATAATTTGCAAGCGGGATAGAGATTACCTATGTCGCCACAGTCCAAGTCACCTGTCGCCCAGTTCCAAGACCAAAACTACAGAATTCCCGCTTACTAATTATAGACACTACAACACTCTGGAGGAGTAAATTTGACCAATTTTTCAATGACGATCGATGGGAAACCAGTATCTGGACAAGATACATTTCCTGTAAAAAACCCGTCAACTGGCGAAGTGACAGGACTGGCACCACAGGCCAATTTAGCCGATTTGGATTCAGCTGTTGCTGCAGCAAAGAAAGCTTTTGAGACTTGGTCGCTAAAGAGCGATGAAGAATTACAGGCCGCTTGCGAAGCAGTTACCGCAAAAATGGGTGAACATGCAGAAGAACTCGCAACGCTTGTTACCAAAGAGCAGGGAAAACCTCTCAATGGTTTGGGCTCTCGCTGGGAACTCGGCGGTGCCGGTGCCTGGGCAGGATACACAAGCGGGCTTTCTCTCCCAATGAAAACTCTGCAGGACAACAACGAAGGAACAGTTGAACTTCACCGCAAACCACTTGGCGTTGTCGGCTCAATCACTCCATGGAATTTCCCTGTTTTGATCGCTATCTGGCACATCATGCCAGCGCTTAGAACCGGCAATACCGTTGTCATCAAGCCTTCGCCATACACTCCCCTATCAACCCTTCGTCTCGTTGAGATCATGAACGAAGTGCTGCCAGCTGGCGTAGTAAATTGCATTACTGGCGACGATGAAGGTGATAACCTTGGTGCAGCAATGTCTTCCCATCCTGACATTCGCAAGATCGTATTCACCGGTTCATGCGCAACAGGACAAAAGGTAATGATGTCTGCTGCCGAAACCATGAAACGTTTGACGTTGGAAATGGGCGGCAATGACGCTGGTATAGTATTGCCTGATGTTGATCCCAAGCAAATTGCCGAAGGTCTTTTCTGGGGCGGCTTCATTAATAACGGCCAAACCTGTGCTGCAATGAAGCGTCTTTATGTACATGAAGATGTTTATGACGCTGTTTGTAACGAACTGGTTGCATTTGCGAAAAATATTCCGGTAGGCGATGGGATGTCTGAGGACAGTGTTCTTGGGCCGATCCAGAACCAAATGCAGTTTGACAAAGTTTCACGGCTGGTCAAATCCGGTGCTGAAAAAGGCCGCGTATTACTAGGTGGCGAGCCTGGCGAAGGTCTGTTCTTCCCGGTTACAATTATCGCTGATCTGGAAGATGGCGACCCGCTTGTGGACGAAGAGCAGTTTGGCCCGGCACTGCCTATCATCAAATACTCCAATATCGAAGATGCCATTAAGTCAGCAAATGACAGCACCAATGGTCTTGGCGGATCTGTGTGGTCAAAAGACATCGCGAAAGCAAAAGAAATTGCTCTCCAAATGGAATGTGGTTCAGTCTGGATCAACAAGCATGGCGCCATCCAGCCGAATGCACCATTTGGAGGTGTTAAATCTTCCGGCATTGGTGTGGAGTTCGGCGAAGAAGGCTTACAAGAATACACCGACGTGCAAGTGGTGTTCAGCTAATCTGAACCTACGACTATGCTAATTATTGAAGGCAGCTCTTCGAATTGAAGTGTTGCCTTCAATGCTGTTTGGCGTTTGATATTTTAAAAAATGCAGAGGTCGCCGCGTTGGCCAGGAAACGCCCCATATCTCTCATCCTCGACAGGCAGGTGTTATGTCGTGTCGAAGAGGGAAACTCACCAAATTGATGTCAGCGGACAGTTGGAACCATTTGAACTGGCTCCCCTGTAGCGCTAACACCTTTTTCATATCCTAGAGTTTTGCCCTAGCTGGCGTCTTTCTTTGCCAGGTCTTTATAGTTTTCTTCAAACAAGCGAAGCAGCTCTTCTGCCTGCTTTTTAAATGCGGCTCCATCGGACCATGTTTTTTCTGGCTCTAAGATAGTCGCATCAACACCTTCAATTGATGTGGGAACCTCAAATTTGAAAATATCATCAATGCGGTAATCAGCATCATTGAGTTCTCCATTGAGGGCAGCATTGAGAATACGTCTGGTTGTGGCAAGAGGCATGCGCCCTCCAGTGCCATAAGCACCACCCGTCCATCCGGTATTCAGAAGCCAGCATTGAGCACCGGATTCTTGCAAACGCTTGTCGAGCAAATCACCATAGTCAGAAGGGAAACGCGCCATAAAGGGCGCGCCAAAGCAGGTTGAGAAGGTTGCCTGTGGCTCAACCACACCGCGTTCCGTTCCTGCCACTTTTGCGGTGTAACCGGATAGGAAATAGTAGATTGCCTGCTCGCGGGTTAGTCGTGCAATTGGAGGCAAAACACCAAAGGCATCAGCGGTCAAAAGAACAACATTCTTGGGCGCGGAGGCAATTCCGGATTCTACCCTGTTTGGAATAGCCGATAAAGGATAAGCAATCCGGGTATTTTCGGTAAGCGAACTATCCGTATAATCGGGTTCTCCGCTATCAGGATTAATCACCACATTTTCCATCACGGCACTTGGATATTTCGCAGCTTCAAAAATTTCTGGCTCGGCCTCAAATGTCAGGTTAATCGCCTTGGCATAACAACCGCCTTCGAGGTTGAAAATACCCTCTTTGCTCCAGCCATGCTCATCATCGCCCACAAGCGCGCGATCAGGAGATGATGAGAGCGTTGTTTTTCCCGTTCCAGAAAGGCCAAAGAACAGAGCGGAATCGCCGTCTTTGCCAACATTTGCGGAACAATGCATCGGCAGGATATCGCTATCTGGCGCGTGGAAATTGAACAGTGAGAATACTGATTTTTTGATTTCCCCCGCATAAGCGGTGCCACAAACCAGAACGATTTTTCTGCTTAGGTCGAGCGCAATACAGGTTTCTGTTTTGCTACCGTGACGGGCAGGATCGGCTTTGAATTCCGGCAGATGAATGATACTTACATCTGCGCTAAATGCAATCAATCGCTCGGAAGTCGGCACAATCAAAAGGTCCTGAATGAACAATGAATGCCAGGCGCTGGGCGAGAATACATCTACATTGTAGCAGCTCTTGAGATCGGCGCCGGCTTGCAATTGCTGGTGGAAAATATCTTTCCCGGCCATTTCTGCAAGCATGTCTCCCATCAAGATATCAAAAGACTGTCTCGATATGTTTCCTGTGTTTCCCCACCAAACTGTATCTTTGGTCAAGGTATCTTCAACAATGAATTTGTCGCCAGGAGAGCGCCCTGTGAATTCGCCAGTTCTTGCAACAATCGTACCCGTTACAGTTTGTGAAACTTCGGGTTGTTGAATAGCATGTTCAATCAGAACTTCGCTGGAAGGGTTGATACGAACCTTTCCAGCCGTTTCATTTATGGTTTTTGCGATATCATTATTCGTAGTTTGCTTAGTCATTATACAGGGTATCCACCATTGCTGTAGGTTTGGTTCATGTTTTTCGTGATGCTGTTTTAGTCTTTTCCTCTGCGGAAACGGGCTCCGCAAAGAACGTCGTTTAAAATCTTGCCCCTATATATTCTTTATTTCGAATGTATGGTTTGGCCTAGGTCAATTGCTTGGCTAAAAATGCCTCCGTGCGCTCATGGGCCAGATTGGCTGCATCTTCGACATAGCTTGTCGGGCGTGCTTCATTGGCGAAAGCGTGGCCTGCGTCGTACATGAATAATTCCAATTCGGGCAGATAAGACTTCACCTGATCTAAAACTTCCGGAGGAGTATGGTCATCTGCTTCACCAAAATGCCCCAGGAATGGTGCTTTTAGCGGGCAATCAAGATATTGCGGCAAGCGAGTACCGTAAAATGCCACACCGCATCCCAAATCAAGTTTCTGAGTTGCGCGCAAAGCGAGCCCTCCACCCCAACAAAATCCTATCACGCCAACCTTGCCTCCATTTGCAGCCAATGCCTGAACTGCTGCATCAATATCCAACATGGTTTCTTCCAAATTGGAAGCTAACATTATGTCGCGTCCCCTGGGTGCCTGATCGAAGGGGATGACAGCTCCCTTTTCTTTCCTGTCGAATAGTGCCGGAATAGCAACTTCATATCCAAGGTTTGCGTAACGTTCGGCGACCCCTTTTAGTTGATCGGTTACACCAAAAATCTCTTGCAAAATAACCACTCCACCACGTCGTTCACCAATGGGTGCCTGAATCCAGCAATCAAGTTTGTGTCCGTCTGAGGCGGTCAGTATATTCATCATTTGATTTGTCCTTGAATAAGCATCTGTGATTACTAATTGGGCGCGCTTGATATCAAGCGCGCCCAACAAATTTTAATTACCAACTTTAATATTGGCTTCTTTGAAATATTTCAGAGCACCAGGGTGATAAGGCATTTCATTTTTTGGAGCCATTTTTTCAGCGTTGGCGCGGCCAAATGCTCCAAATGAAGCTTTCAATGCGTCTTTGCCTTCTGCAATAGCTTTCGTCATGGTGTAGACGAGGTCGTCTTTTACATCTGCATTGGTCAACATCATCCAAGGAATACGCATGAGGTTGGCGCCAGCAGTTTGCAGGCCGTTGATGTTTTTATTCTGTGGAATCGACACGATATTGCCTGCAGGTAGGAAGTCTTTAAATGCAGCGGTTCCTGTCTCTGATTTATCCAGCGAGATGTAGCACAAGCCGCCATGGGATTGCAGCTTGACCGATGCCTGTTTGCCAGCACCTGAGTTTAAGCTCACAAGTGCAACGTCTACCAATGAATCGCCCAGTGCATTTATTCCAGCGACAAAACTGGCCACTGGCACTTTCTTGAATTCATCATAGCTCACGCCAGCGTTGGCAAGACCACCACCGATATAAAACGGAATAATGGTTGAAGATGTATATTCAGAAGCAATGCGAAGGCTGCTGGCTTTTGCTTTTAGATCAGCAACAGTCTTGAGGCCCAGATCACAACGCGCCATCAATCCGGTGGTCAGAGGAAACATTGTTCCAACCAAACGTAGATTTGGGTTCTTGCGATCATAATTGCCTGTACCTGTCAAAGCAAATGCAGCTTCTACCGCATTTGAAAATCCAAAATCAACTTCACCATTGTTGATCAGTGGAAGGTAGCCCACCAATGGTTGGGTGCGTGCGGTAATCCCTACTTCATTGGCAACTTTTGCAACTGCCTGACCAGAGTTATAGGCCAGCGACCCTTGCGCGCCGGTGGCAATTGTCACCACCTGAGCTGCTGCGGGAACCGAGCTAACTGCAAATGCAATAGCAACGCCTCCCAATAGTTTAGTTAAGTGTTTCATCTTATTCTCCCTTTAGTTAAGCCCCGTTAAACGGGGAATTGATTACTGACCGCTTAGAGCGGCCTTTGGTTTTGAAAATTTCAGCACGAGCGCAAGTGCAATTACTGCAATAGCTGCGGGCCAATGTAAAATCTCCGCTACGGACATAAAGCCCAGCGGCAAGGCTATAATTCCAAGCGCCACAAATAACAGGCGCAAGGCCATACCAAGATGTCGTGAATAATAGCCAACAATGCCAGCAGTTATTGAGAAAATAGCCACGGCTGAAAGTAGGCCAACCAATACGATATCCAGTGCGCTTCCATCCATTAACAAGGCTGGTGACACGACAAATGCGAAAGGAATGATAAAAGCTGCCCACCCAATACGCATGGCGGCAAACCCGGTGCTAAGAGGGTTTTCCTTGGTGATTGTTGCAGCGGCAAAGGCTGCCAGTGCGACTGGCGGCGTTATCATCGACATCATCCCGAAATACAAAATGAACAAATGTGCGGCGATGGGTTGAATTCCGGCCTCGACCAATGAAGGTGCAACGAGCGTTGCCAACAACACGTACACGCCCGAAGTTGGCATGCCCATTCCAAGGATGATGCAAATTCCAGCTGATATCAACAGAAGCAGGATGGCGTTTGATCCAACGGCATCGACAAGCACTAGGGTCAGAGCAAAGCCCAAACCCGTAATATTCAAAATTCCAATTACGAAACCCGCTGCAGCAACGACCAAAATCAAATCAACCATGCCGGTTCCGGTTTCTATAAATACCTGGCCGAACGATTTTAAGGTTAAACGCTGGCCGCGATATCCACGCGCAAAACCGACAATGACAATTGCAACTGAAGCAAGCAATGCGGCATCTTCAGGATCAAATCGCAGCCAGAATAGTGCAACCAGCAACACGCCAAATGGCAGGGCGAAATGCCACCCTTCGGCCAAAACCTGTCGGGTTGTTAAAATATTTTCATCGCTGGCGCTGATTTGGTCGCGTCCGGCGATCAGATCAACCTGAACGAACACGCTGAAGTAATAAAGAATTGCCGGCACAAGGGCTGCTGCGGCAACCGCAAAATACGAAATATCAAGAAACTCGGCCATGAGAAAAGCCGCGGCCCCCATGATCGGAGGCGAAAGCTGGCCACCGGTAGAGGCTACCGCTTCAATGGCACCAGCATCCCTTTTCGAGTAACCGCCCCGCTGCATCAGCGGGATCGTGACAACGCCGGTGGTCACAACATTTGAAACCGCGCTGCCTGAAATCAATCCAAAAAGTGCGGACCCGACAACGGATATTTTGGCGCTGCCGCCTCTGGATTTTCCGGTTGCGGCCATGGCTAAATCAGTGAAAAATTCGCCACCGCCCGCAGCAAACAACAAGCGACCAAAAAAGACGAAAAGCAAAACGATGATTGTTCCCACGGCAAGCGGTGTCGAAAATACTGCACTTGGATCAAAGCCCACATATTGCACCAATCGCAAAGGGCTTAATTCCTTGCCGATCAATCGGCCAGGCACTTTATCTGCAAAGAAAGCATAGACCAAAAACAGGCCCACAATCGAAAACAATAGCCAGCCTGCGCGTCTACGAACGCCTTCCATTACCGTGACCGTTACCACTGCACCAATGAGCGTGATTTGCCACGGTCGATAAGCCTGTTCTTTCAAAAGCCAGGTAAAATCATAAGCCGCATACATCAAAACAAAAAACGTAACTGCCGCAATGGTGCCGTCAATCCAGCCGAGGCTATCCTTGGTCTTGCCATCTGCGCCAAAATGTAAAAAGGCAATTGTCAGCGCCAGTCCAAGCTGGAGGGCCATGTATTGCTGTTTCAGAATTGCAAAACCAAGACGTGTTGGTGCCTCGACATTCCATAGAAAACATAGAATGCACATGGTGAATGCAAATATAACAACCAACCAACTTCTCAATGAATTTGGGGTAACGGAATCTGTCATGGAATATATTTTTCTGGAGAGTTCAAAGTCGATATTGTTTCAGCCGAGGCCAAGTGACTTTGTTGGTGGTGGGATATATTGAAAACGTGGATTGGAGCGTAGAATTTCAACACTTCGGGGTTTCGGTAGAAGGGCAAATAATCATCCCTCAGCTACACTAGGGATTTTTTGTGCTGAAAACATGCGCGCGCGCAAGGGATCGCACAAGGTGCTTCGCCCTTCTGCATTCACAAGATTTCCTGAATTATCAGGGTTCGCCACCACAATCATCCCTCCCAAAGGATATTCAATTCAATTGGCTTTTCAGGCCATTAGCTAAGGCAGCCAGATCACTATCAACTGCGCCTTTTGTCAAGCAGGCAGTCACTGCAAGATTAATAACTCGTGGCCCAACAGGTTCATCCACATGCATGGTGTACCCTTAGACATATTTCAGGCCCTTTGCCTTGAGGTCTTCGCGCATGCCGTAAACATCAAGACCAAGTTCACCTTTTAAGAACTTTGCCCGGTTGATCTCTTCTTTTTCAAGACGAGCCTCAGATGATTTAATGGCTGCGGAGACTGTTTCGCGCGGTACGATGCAAACACCATCGTCGTCCGCGATTACAACATCGCCTGGAATGATGTTTTGGCCAGCACAAACCAACGGTAGATTAACATCCCCAAGGCTTGCCTTCACCGTTCCCTGTGCACAAACATATCGTGACCAGACAGGAAAGCCCATTTCCTCTAGTTCCACCAGATCTCTGCAACCAGCCTCAATGATTAAGCCGCGCACGCCGCGCCGCTTTAGGGCCGTGGCGAATAGTTCGCCAAAATAACCCGCATTGCTCATTGATGTAGGAGAGACAACCAGAATATCACCCTCCTGACATTGCTCAACCGCCACATGGATCATGTAATTATCCGCAGGAGGAATAGATACCGTCACCGCATTGCCAGCAATCCGCGCACCCTTATAAATCGGGCGCATATAGCTTGCGAGCAGGCCCTTTCTCCCCTGCGCCTCATGAACCGTTGCCACACCGAATTTGGCAAGCCGGTCCACATCTCCAAGTGGGGTACGCTCAATGTTTTGAACTACAACAGGCATCACAACTCCAATGTGGTTCGAGGATAAACAGATTGAAAGCCTTCCGCATGTGTGACCGAATGGCCTGTGGCCATGCCGCCAGAATTACGGCGAAAATGATTGCCGCGGTTTTCAGCAACATTGGTATAATAATCCCAAAGATGCTCCTGCCCCTGCATGCATTCAATTGCTGCTCGTTTCTTTTCCCAAACCGGCGAGATATCCAAAAACACATCAGGCTTCCACTCCATACGCTCGGTCTGGTGGGGTTCAAACAAATAAAGCTGCGGCGAGCCAAGCACCTTCTCGCCCGGATTATGCCCCCAGGCCTGCGCGATCATGCGCACTTCCATGGCGATTGATGTGGTATACATATGATCCGTATTATACGGGTCAAACTGGGAATGGCTCATCATGAAGGAAGGCTGGATTTTGCGGATTAAATCCACCAGCCGAAACTTGGCTTCCTTGTCCAGTTCCAGCGGGTAATCTCCAAGATCGAAGAACTGGATATCATGAACGTCCAACGCTTTGGCAGCGTTCTCAGCTTCCTTGCGGCGTTCAGATTTTACCCGGTCAAGCGTCATGCCTTCTTTCTTCCAAAGCTTGGCGCTCTCGCCACGCTCTCCGTAAGAAAGGCAAACAACGGTTACATCGTAACCCTTCTCCTCGTGCAAAGCGATCGCCCCGCCACAACGCCACACAAAATCAGCAGAATGCGCGCTAATGATTAATGCTGTCTTTTTGCTCATAATTGGGTTTCTCCTATTCACCAACAGGCGGTGTGCCGTGAGTGTGGAAGCTGGCAATGGTTTGCAACCCCCACGCCTGACCCTTCTTACGTTCCGCTTCGCTCCAGGTTACAGTTTCCCAGTCCGGTTGCATGATCAGCCTTGCACCTGCATTGGCAATTTCCACACGGTTTCCCGCAGGCTCATACACATACAAAAAGAATGTGCCCTGAATTGCATGCTTATGCGGTCCGGTCTCAATGAAGACACCATTTTCAAGAAAAATATCCGCTGCGCGAAGCACATCTTCTCGGCAATCCACCGCATAAGTGATGTGATGAAAGCGCCCATTTGTTCCGGTATGATCACCCGAATATGCCACATCATAACTTTTGTTATTTACAGTGAACCAGCACGCGCCATAGGTACCGTCATCCAGCAAAATCTGTTCAGTAATTCTAGAACCAAGCGCCTTCGGCATCCATTCACGAATGGCACCCACGTCGCTTGCCAATAAATTGATGTGATCCAGTCTGCGCACACAAACCCCGCGACCATGAAAGCGTTGCGCGATATTTTTCAGCGCAGGTTTCTCACTTTCAGGAGCAACATATTTCTTTGTGTCATAGTAGATTTCAAACAGATGGCCGTCCGGATCATTGAACTGATAGGCCCGTCCGTGCCCCATATCTCCATCGACCCAACCAATGCCACAACCCATTTCTTCAATCGCGGCCACCCGCCGTTCCAACGCTTCGGGTGATGCACAGCGGTAACCAATATGACCAACCCCGGTTGTGTCGGAGGCGGTCAATTTCAGGGTATGAAATTCATAATCATCATAGGCCCGCAGATAGACGGAGTTTCCCTCGCGCCCACTCTCGGTCAGACCGTAAACATTGACAAAAAAAGCCAGGCTTTCTTCGAATTTATCGGTCAATAGTTCTGCATGACCCAAATGGGCAACATCGTAACAGGGTTCACTCATCGTGGGATTCTCCATTCAATAACATGTTTATTAATACGGCAATTCCACGCGCAAAATCCATAGGACAAGATGACTTATCCCGTAACATTAAACAGCTATTCTATTCCAATCACTCAATGTCCATAGATATGACAAAGCAAAGAGGATCATCCCCTCACGCGTCTCAGCAAATGTTTTGCGTCAACTATTCTAAAAAATGTAAAACTGAGTTCAGGCAGCGCGGTGCTTGCCAACCCTAAGGCGTGTACGAGCCAGCATTCTCACGGTTTCGCATTGTTCATGCTCAACCTTCAATCTCTCGATCAGGGAAATGATCTCGGCCTCTGGAGCATCGATCTTGCGATGGAACGCTTCTGTCACCCGAATGATAATATCGATAACGCCGGGGAAACAATTACAGCATTTTCCACGCTGTTGCATTGTATGGTAGACCTGAACGGGCACGATCAAGCGGTAGGTTTCCTCCACCAGAAGATCCCAAATTGCCTGCTCAATTTCCTGCTCGGAAATGATATTACAACTGCAAACAATCACAAAAATACTCGCTCAAAATTCCTGTCTGAGGGAATTTGAGCAAATTGGACAAAAAAAGTCAAGATTAGAAAAACTTTTCTCCAACAAAATACGGGCCCAACCGAATTTGAAATTCCGGATGGGCCCGTAGATTTAGCTTAGCTCACCTGAGCCTGATAACTATTTTACGTTGAACGTCACCACGTGGAAGGCGGCATCCCCTTTGGATTTCTCCACCTTCTTGGCCAGATTGAAGGCAATACCTCGGGTTGATGGCTTGCCGGAGGCTTTGGCAATCTTCAAAGCCGTTTTCTTAGTCAGCCTATGACTGCCCAGTCCGCCTTCACGACAAAACAGGATCAGGGATTCATCATACCCTGGCTCATCAAACTCGATATCGCCAGTCCCTTTTGCCGGTATGCGTTTGGGTTGCCCTGCCTTCAAATTTGGATCACCTACCAATTGGTCAGGAAACACCTCAACATTGCCGCTGGATTCAACATACAGTATCTGCAACTCGCATTGCCTGTTTGAACTCACTTCAAAGGAAAGCTTGTCCCCAACCTTAACGTCAGTCGCCGCAACCTTGATTGAAAGCGCAAGCCTTTTGCCTTCAGCATATTCCGGCTTTTGATAGGCTGGAATTGCCGTTTTGTAGTCTGGCTTCTCGTCTTTTTTGGCAACAACCTTTGTTGGCTTGTCATCGTTAGCGTCATAGTCGACAATTTCTTCCTTTTCGAAACGAAGAGGTTTCAAATTGAGCAATGGTCCAACCAAAAAGGCAAACTGCTCTTCGACTTCAAACCGCGAGACTTTCTTTCCGCCGCGCAATTGAATGAGCCATGAAGTTGCCAGTCTGGCAGCTTCCACACCTGCCGAGCGTTCGACAGCCAGCTTGAAATCATCCGCTGTCATACCAAATTCAGCTGCCAGCTCATCGAGATCCAGATCGTTTTCATACAAATCTGCATACCAGGTGATGATCTCCTGATCGTCTGGACCAGGTTTTGACCGCTTGGTTCCATCGGGAGTAACCAGTGTCGCGCCAATCTTATCCAGCGCATTAACGAAGAGGTCCCTATCTGCCTTATATTTGGCATCCAGTTCCTTCTGCTCCACATACATTTCCAGGAGCAATTCTCTCTGAGGCTGCGTAAACAGATTGGTAGTCTCAATGTGAGAACGGAACTGATCCCGCTTATAGAGGATACCGTCAACATGGCACTCAAAACAGGATTTGCCATTGATAATGGTAATTCCCTTGTTTTTTGGTCGTATCTGATAGGACACAACTTTTTCCGGTGCATCATCAAGACGATCACCAGCGGCAGTTGAGAGATAATAAGCCTGCATTCCGTTTGGCAAAGAAAACAGCATCTCTCCCCCATCGTGAACGAAAGACTTAAGCCCCGTATCAAGCGGTTCATTATCAGCAGGACCATGAGGACGATC
>JAESUH010000009.1 GCA_016763155.1 Rhizobiaceae bacterium | reverse complement strand
TATTGGTTGCCGTCTTGAACAGCGCTGGTTTTAATACCTTGCAGATCGGAGCCAGCTCCAGGTTCAGACATGGCAATTGCGCCAATTAATTCGCCAGTCGCAAGGCGCGGCAACCATCGTTGCTTTTGCTCTTCCGTGCCATGGTGCAAGATATAAGGCGCAACGATTGCCGAGTGAAGTGCAATGCCAAAGCCATCAAGGCCGGCATGGCCCAGGCTTTCAATGATTGCTGCTTCATGGGCGTAATTGCCACCGGCACCACCATATTCTTCAGGCATGGCCGCGCAGAGCAGACCGTTTTTTCCAGCCAATTCCCAAGCGGAGCGATCTACGATCTCTTGCTTTTCATATTTGTCGTAATGGGGGGCTATTTCTGCTTCGAAAAAACGCCCTGCCATATCTTCAAGCATAGTGACGTCTTCAGTTTTCCATGCTGGTTTTGGGGTTCCCAGAATTTCGGCTGGATTTTCCATATCAATCTCTCCCTAAAATGCAGCCTCATCAAGTGCCATCATGCTTTCGCAGCCGCTTTCGATGCGAGCCAGATGGGCCTTTGATTCCGGCATGATGCGGTCCATGAAATATTTACCGGTAACCAGCTTGGTCTGGTAAAATTCTTCACGTCCGTCTGCATCACCGGCAAGAGCCTTTTGCGATGTTTCTGCCATCAATGCCCACATATATCCAAGTGCAACGAGGCCCATAAGGTGCATGAAATCGGTTGAAGCAGCACCAGCATTGTTTGGATTGGCCATGCCATTTTTCATCAACCACATGGTGGCAGCATTCAAATCCTTGATCGCATCAAACAGAGGCTTGGTGAATGGCTGCATAGCCTCATTGTCTTTATGACCTTTGGTGAAGGTTGAAATCTCTTCAATCAGTAGCCGCATGGCGCGACCGCCATCTTTTGGTAGTTTTCGGCCAACCAGATCAAGCGCCTGAATGCCGTTGGTACCTTCATATATCTGCGCAATTCTGGCATCGCGGACGAACTGGTCCATGCCCCATTCCTGGATATATCCGTGGCCACCATAAACCTGTTGGGCTGTGACTGCATTGTCAAAGCCTTTGTCGGTCAAAACACCTTTGACGATGGGGGTTAACAATCCCATCAAATCATCGGCTGCCTGACGTTCTTCTTCTGAAGAGGAGCGGTGGGAGATATCGCCTTTAAGGGCGGTCCAGAGCAGGAATGCCCTGCCAGCTTCATTGATGGACTTTATGTTCATCAACATGCGGCGCACATCTGGATGCACGATGATGGGGTCTGCTTTTTTATCTGGAAATGCAGGGCCGGTGAGGGCTCTGCCCTGAATGCGGTCTCTCGCATATTCTACTGCGTTCTGATAGGCGATTTCGGAAATTGCCAAACCCTGCATACCAACGCCGAGGCGCGCTTCATTCATCATCACGAACATGGCCTTCAGGCCCTTGTTCTTCTCGCCGATCAGATAGCCTTCGGCTTCATCGTAGTTTAGCACACAAGTCGAATTGGCGTGGATGCCCATTTTCTTTTCAATGGCACCGCA
Organism: Rhizobiaceae bacterium; assembly: GCA_016763155.1. Lineage (GTDB taxonomy): Bacteria > Pseudomonadota > Alphaproteobacteria > Rhizobiales > Rhizobiaceae. The sequence continues at coordinate 16,850 of JAESUH010000009.1, read as the reverse complement.
TGAAACTGCATTGCGTTTGCCGGGTGTGCCGTCATCCTTCAAAATGAATTTCGGGACAATGAAAAGAGAAATGCCCTTGGTACCTTCTGGCTCACCTTCAATGCGGGCCAGAACCAGATGGATGATGTTTTCTGCTAAATCATGCTCACCAGCAGAGATGAATATCTTTTGGCCGGTAATTTTATAGGAACCATCATCATTAGGTGTGGCCTTGGTGCGCAACATGCCCAGATCGGTGCCGCAATGGGACTCCGTCAAGTTCATTGTGCCAGTCCACTGGCCTTTGATCATTTTTGGAAGGTAATCTTGTTTTTGCTTGTCGCTGCCATGAACCTGAATTGCCGCCATGGCACCCTGGGTCAGGCCGCTATACATGGCAAATGCCTGATTGGAAGCAGAGAAATATTCGGATACCGCTGTGTGCAGAACGAAGGGAAGTCCTTGCCCGCCATGTTCTGGGTTTGCCGCGAGGCCATTCCATTCGCCTGCGCTATGGGCCGCATAGGCTTTTTTGAAACCTTTGGGCGTGGTGACAGAACCGTCTTCATGACGGGTGCAGCCTTCCTGATCGCCGGAATGGTTGAGCGGGTGGAGGACTTCTTCACAAAGCTTGGCACCCTCGGTGAGGATTGCTTCAATCAAATCTGGCGTTGCATCTTCAAAGCCTGGTAAATTGTGATAGCGTTCAATGTTCAATACATCTTTTAGCACAAACATCGTTTCTTCAACGGGTGCACGGTAGCTAGGCATATCAATCTCCTAATATCGTTCAGATATTATTGAATTTGGCTAAAGTATAAATCTCAAACCCTGCAGATAGCAAAGCCTAAGTGTGATGGCCCGGTGATTTTGGGTCGGTTTTTGCTTAATAACAAACTTTTACGTTTCCGTAAACGTCAATTAAATTTTAGATGGAAATATTGGGCGTTATTTCAAGAGGGGAGATGGATATTTGTTCGGTGATCCAGTTTGAATTCAGCCAGTAATTGCGATGTCATTATCTTTGAAGCAGGGGCCGCACCTATATAACCGCATTGCACTGGATTTTATGTAGCAGCGGTAATTACTCGAAAAAATTGAATTCTGGCAGGTATAGGCAGGAAAAAGGGTTCGGACCTGACAGTATATTGGAAATTAACAACATTTTAGCGATCGGTTAACGAGTTGTTTACCCTGTTTGTAGGAAAGTACGCTCTTGAAGGGTGTGATTCTCTTCACCTCGAATAATTTTGACGAAGCACTGGGATATCTGGATACTGATATGGGTAGAATGCGCTCGCAGCTTGATGATCTTTTGGCACAACAGGGACAAGGCAATTCCCATGGGGTTGAAAATCCCGTTGGTGGCCCCCGGCCAGTAGCTGGATTTACCAATCCGATGCTGGATGATGTGCAGCAGCGCCTTGATGCGATGGGGCAGCCCCATGGTATGCCTGTTCAGCAATATTCGCCCCAGCCAATACCAATTCAACCTGGAATGCATGCGGTAAATCAGGGAAGTGGCGGTTACCCCGTCACTCAGCCTCAGCCAATGCCTGTCCAAACAATGCCAACTCAGACTATGCCGCCCCAAACTATGGCACCTAATAGATGGCAGGGAATGCAAGGTTCCGAACAACAATTCAGGCAAGAGCAACCTCCAGTTTCAAATCAAATGCCTGCCCATATGATGCGGCAGGCTCCGGTTTCACCGTTGCAGGCTGCTTATCCTCATCAGGCGACACCGCATGTGCAACAGACACCTCGCCAGCCAACGGCTGGAAGTGCGGAGATGTCCAACATCAAGCTGAGCCTTGATCGTTTGGCAAATAAGTTGAGCCAGATGTCGGCTAGTCAACAACAACCCGCTCAACAGCCAAAGCCACAAGATGTTTTTGGCGGCAATATGCCTGATTTCAGGCAGGAATTCTCGACATTGCGCCAGGAGATAACCGCATTGCGGGCTGTTGCTGCAAATAATTCTGTTGGCAAAGGGCTATCCAACGATCTGACACGCATTGCCGAAGGCATTCGCCAATTGCAGGAATTTCAGAGCGTACGGCCTGATCAGCTTGGCCAAATGTCTTCCAATATACAATCGCTTCATTCCCAAATTGTTGAACTTAATTTGATGGCAAGCGATGGGTCATTTCGGGTTGATATGACGCCGATACAGAACGAGTTGGAAACCAATTTTTCTGCTCTGGGTAAACGCCTTGAGATGATGGGCGATGACCGCAACCAAATTAACGAACTGATCCAGACAATTGATGGTAGTCACGCCGATATTGTCGGTCGATTGCATGCGCTAACCGAGAATACCGCTCATCTGTCTGATGGGAATTCGGTAGCAGCGCAACAACGCCTTGATGGCCAGCTGGATGAACTTACCCGTGGCATGGCTGTTATTTCTGCCAGCGTGAATAACGCTGGTGATCTAAGGGGCGAAACAACTGGTCAACTGGATGGGCTGGCAAGCCACATTAATAAATTATCAAAAAAAATTGATAATCTGGCTGTTGCCCCGGCAGGTCAGAGTGAAAATTTAGCTGATTTGATTGCCCGCGATGATGAAACAATTATCAACAAACTTGATGATCTCGTTTCAAGAATTGATTTCCTTCAGGCAAATGGTTCTCTGGGTGCGAGTAGTTCTAAAGGCGAAAAAGCACAATTAACCGCACTTGAAAATCAACTGACAGATATTGCATCCCATTTAAGCTCCTTTGGGGGTGGAAGTGCATCAGTTGTTGATCTTTCTCCGCTGGATCGGCGGTTGGATACGATTGAACAACAGGTAGCCGCAAGCCGAGATATTGCAATTGAAGTTGCTGGCAAGGTGGCTGATCAGGCTGCGCAAAGTGCTGCGACCCAAGCGGTCAATGCGACTATTGAGAAAGCAAATTTGGGTGGCGGGCAATCGGCTTTTGGCTCGATTGATCCAGAGATATTCGCCAATATTGCCAGCGACATTCGTAATCTACAGGATAGTTCAAATTCTCGTAGCGATGATAACCAACAGGTTTTCGACGCAGTTCGTACCAGCCTGGATGCGATCCTTGATCGGCTTGGTGATATGGAAGGGCAAATTCGGGATAGTGAGCCTGCACATATCCGGCAGGAAATGTCTGTTCGCCAGGAACAACCAGCCCAGCCTTATGTGGCGCCTCCGGTAATTGAAACGTCAGGTCGCCCCACCGGGGATTTTGATGTGGAAGTTGATGCTCCACAGGTCATGGGTGGCGTTGCGCGAAATGTTGGTGTGCAAAATGTTGTAGAGCCGGATCACCACGTTGCTCCTGCTATGTATGATGCTCGCACAGAAGAACATGTAGAAAATGCAGAACAAAAAGTTGTGGCCCCGTCCCCTGATTTGAGCAACCTTCCAGAGGTAGACAATTCTCAAACAGCGGAAGATGTACCTCTTGAGCCAGGTTCAGGTAGCCCAGACCTTGCAGCGCTGATTAAGCAAGCGAGCAAGCGCAAAAAGAAAGAACAAGCTGGTAGCATCGAAGAACCAGCTGGAACAGATTTTATTGCAGCTGCGCGACGTGCGGCTCAGGCAGCGGCTATGGAGGCCAATGCTGTTCGTAAGGAAGAGAAAACCAAGTCGAAATCCAAAACAAAATCGAAGTCTAAATCCAAGAATGGATCTTCAGTCGCTAACTTCTTTGCCAAACGCAAAAAGATTGTGCTGATGGCTACTGCTGCGGCTTTGATAGCTGTTTTGGCTGTGCCAATTGCAACGGCGTTTTTGGGTGGGGATGATCAAAAAGTAGCTGATGCAAGCCTATCCGATAATCAAAAGGTCGTGGAACAAAAATTTGAAGAACCAACAGTTGTAAAACGCGAGATTGCTCCCGTTTCTCAAGTTCGTCAAATTCCAACCATTACTGCCAAGAATTCCGATGTTGAAAATACCGACAATATGGTCTCCGTGACAACTAACAATTTGCCTGTTGTTCGTGAAGTAATGGCTGATAGTGAAATTGAGACCAACCCGGCCCCAACAAGTGGATTTGCGGTTGAAAATAACAAGGTGGATACATCCACATTCAACGCCAAGGAAGAAGCTTCTAAAGTAGTTCAAAATACCACAGCGGCACCGATGCCAGCTGATGGGGTCGGTACGATCCAGTTGAGGCAAGCTGCGGCTGGCGGAAATTTGGCTGCTTTGTTTGAAGTGGGCCGGATTTACACCGACGGAAGTGGGGTTGAACGTGATTTAGCTGAAGCTGCCAAATGGTATGAAATAGCCGCTAAACGTGATTTTGGACCTGCCCAGTATCGTCTTGGAAACTTCTATGAAAAAGGTCATGGAGTTGCCCGGGATATCAACAAGGCAGCGGATTGGTACAACAAGGCTGCCGATCAGGGTAACGCGCTTGCCATGCATAATCTGGCGGTAATCAGCGCAATGGGAAGATCGGGTGTTAAAGCCGATATGACTGCTGCTGCTTCCTGGTTTGGAAAAGCTGCGGAACTTGGGATCAAAGATAGTCAGGTTAATCTTGGAATTCTTTATACCAAAGGGCTGGGCCTTCAAAAGGATATCGTACAGGCATATAAATGGTTTGCTGTTGCTTCGCGTGCTGGAGATTCCGATGCATCTGCGAAACGCGATACCATTGCAGGCGTGATGGAAGCAAAACAGTTGGAGCAAGCACGTGCCGAGGTCGAGCTTTGGAAAAAGACACCTCTCAATGAAGCTGCTAATATCGTGAGTGTTCCGGATACATGGAGAGGGAATTCTGCTTCATCTGCCAAGGTGACCAAGCGGGAAACCATCCGCGCCACTCAGGTTCTTCTGTCTAAAATAGGTTATGATGCTGGACCAGCTGATGGCATGATGGGTGCCAAGACGCGGGATGCTATCATGGCTTTCCAACAGCATGCAGGAATGTCAGTTGATGGTCGCATTTCAATGCAGTTGATCAACAAATTAAAGAGCACCTCCGCATAGGCTTCCTTTATCCGGCTGGTTGAATAACTGAAAACTTGAAAAAATAAACGTAAGCCCTGCCGCCTCATTGACTTTGATCCATGTGAGGCGCATTAGACTGCGAATGGTTCAGGCTGTTACCATCCCAAAATTCCGCAGTTTTTCGACGATTATTAGTTGAATTCCGGCGTTATATTCTGAGTGATGGGCAACTGCCAGCAGCCCCACGCAACCCATTCAATGAGGTGCCCGTGAGCATCTATCTACCCATCGCGGAAATGTCCGTTAGTGTTTTCGTTCTATTCGGGATGGGAGCTGCTGTCGGCTTTTTGTCTGGCATGTTCGGGGTTGGCGGCGGGTTCTTGATGACGCCCTTGCTGATCTTTTATAATATTCCCCCAGCAATTGCCGTTGCTACAGAGGCCAATCAGATTGTTGCTTCTTCTTTTTCTGGGGCGTTGGCGCATCTTCGTAAAGGTACGGTGGATGTAAAGCTTGGCATGTTGTTGCTTGTTGGCGGCATTACTGGGGCTACGGGCGGGGTTTACATATTTTCGGCCCTTCGAACCGCTGGTCAGCTAGATTTAATTATTTCGATTTTATACGTGGTGTTTTTGGGCTCTATTGGAAGCCTGATGACCATTGAAAGCATCGGTGCCTTACGCAAAGTTAAAAAGGGCGCGCCAAGTGACCGGCGTAAACCTGGGCAACATAACTGGATACACGGCCTGCCATTCAAGGTGCGGTTTAGAAAATCCAAGCTCTATGTAAGCGCTATTCCTATTTTGGTATTGGGTGTTTTGGTTGGATTGTTGGCCTCGATCATGGGTGTTGGTGGCGGTTTCATCATGGTGCCTGCAATGATCTACCTTTTGCATGTGCCGACCAATGTGGTGATTGGTACATCGCTATTTCAAATCATTTTTGTCACAGCCTACACAACCATTATTCAATCAGCGACCAATCAGACGGTTGATGTGGTGCTTGCTTTCATTTTGATGGTGGGTGGTGTTATTGGCGCGCAATTTGGCGCGGCGGCCGGACATAAATTGCGCGGTGAACAATTGCGCGTTTTGCTTGGTTTGATGGTGTTGGCCGTTTGTCTGCGTTTGGGCTATGATCTGGTGGTAATACCGGATGACCTGTTTTCTCTCAGCTTTTCAAATGTGGGGGGCGGGCACTGATGGTCGTTCGTTCTCTTCAACTTGTTTTGACAATGGTGTTGATGCTTTGCGGGTTGCTGCGGGCTAATGGGGAAACGCTTCAAATAGGTGTGTCGGTTGATGACGTGCCGGTTAGTTCCAGTTTCGCAGGGACCAAAATTTATGTATTTGGCTCGATTGAACATTCCGACCCAACCGCTTCGGCGCTCTATGAATATACTGTTCTGGTGACGGTCAAGGGGCCGGAACGTGATTTGGTGGTGCGGAAAAAAGAAAAAGTTTTGGGGGTTTGGATAAACACACACTCGCAAACCTATGCCAAAGTGCCCGGATTTTACACAATTGTATCAGCCTTACCGGTGGAGGGTGCAGCTGCCAGCGATGTGCTGAAAAAAACCCATCTTGGGGTTCGAAATTTGAATTTTAAGCTGTTATCTCGGGGGAATTGGCCAGAATCCGGCCAGCCGACAGCTGAATTTTCGGAAGCTCTGAAACGTATTCGCCTGAATGAAGAACTGTTTACCGAACAGGATGGTGCCTTGTCATTTATCGGTAACACGCTGTTTCGCGCGGGCGTGGAACTTCCGGCAAATGTACCAATTGGCAGACATGAAGTGACCGCGTATTTGTTGTTGAGGGGCGAGGTAATCGACAGGAAAACGGTCTGGTTCAATGTGCAAAAGGTTGGATTTGAACGCTGGATTTACGAACTTGCTCACAAAAATGGCCTGCTCTATGGATTGATGGCGGTATTGCTTGCAATTACCACGGGTTGGATCGCTAACGTACTTTTCCGCAGGGAATAAGGTTTAACGGCGCATGGCAAATCGCTCACAAGAACAATACACAAAGCACCAGTCCAATTCCGCTAAGCTAATGGTTGCGACTGTATTTTTGCCATTTATTGGATGCGCCATTACCTTGTTGGTTCTTGGGAAAGACAATCCGTTATTTGAGCCGCTCGTTGATATGTTCAAAACGTGGTCCGCAATCATTCTGGCATTTCTTGGTGGGATACGCTGGGGTTCTGCCTTGTATTCAGTGCCAGAATCCCTCAGTAGAATGTCGGCAGCAACTCTGCTTCCTGTCGCTGGTTGGCTGGCGCTATTCATTTCCGGGCCGATTGGTATTCTTGTTTTATTGCTGGTTTATTGCGCTCAGGGTGCCTGGGACAGCTTTTCTGGAACTATGGCTGATGCGCCAAAATGGTACAGTAAAATTCGAATAACATTTATTCTGGTTGCAGCTGCCAGCCATATCATTGTTTTTGTTGCTGTTTATTGATTTCAACTGGCTGAGATCCTAGCCGGTTCTAACGCACCAATTGTCTTGCATGTATTTGAAACACATTGTTTTGGCCCATGACCCATGCGTATTGGTCACTTTCCAGAAACATCCCGTTGAAGGCTCTGTCGCGAATATTGAGGCCGCCGGTAAAACTGCCAAATGATGGCATGATCAGCCTTGTGCCATCGCCAATGAAACATCGGCGGCGCACAGAACTCCCACGTCTTTTGATCTTTGCTGCCGGGTGGAGATGACCTGCAATTTCGCCATTTGATGGGCCTGAGTGAGGTTCATGACGGAAGATGATCGGACCAATTGCCAGTTCGGTGGCGTCTTGCCCTTCCAGATTTGCTGGTGCCAGAGGGTCGTGATTGCCTTGTATCCAAATCCAGTTTCGGCCCTTCATCATTGCGCTCAATTGCAAATGATATTGTTGGGGAATGCGTTCCGCTGCATTTTTATCATGGAAACTGTCACCAAGAGAAATGACAGTTTTTGGTCGCCAGTATTCAAGACGCTGCTCAAGCATGTTGAGCGTTGCTGCGGTATCATAGGGGGGGATCAAGCGGCCTCTGGAGGCAAAGGACGAACCTTTTTCCAGATGTAAATCAGAAATAATCAAACAGTTTTCTTCTGGCCAATAGAGGCAACCAAAGGGGTCGCAGATGAAGGCTTCACCGGCGATTTGCAAGGCGCAATTTGGTTCTCTTTGTTCCAGCAGATCGGCTGTCATTGTCACCTCAATAATTCTTCGGCGGCTTCACTAAGCAGTGCATCCTGTGCTTCGCCAGCAATCCCTTCCTTGCCGATTTCCATCATCACGGGAACGGCAAGCGGGGAAATTCGTTCCAAGGCTTTATGCACGATTCGAGACTGGATGCGCGAAAGTAATTTTCCCAACCGCTCTACATCTAATAGCCCACGGGCTGCATCTTCTTTGGTTGCCATTAGCAATATATGGTCTGGCTGATGGCTTCTAAGGACATCATAGATCAGATCGGATGAAACGGTCATCTGGCGGCCGGATTTTTCTTTGCCGGGAAAGCGTTGTTCGATCAGGCCTGCTATTGTGGCGCATTGGCGAAAGGTTCGTTTGAGCATGAAGGATTCATCCAGCCATGCATCCAGATCATCTCCCAGCATATCTTCGTCAAACAATGCGGAAAGCGATAATTCGCCAATTTTGAACATGCGATCAAAGTCACGCAAGCCCCATATGCCCAAGGCGTAATCTGTTGCAACAAACCCTAATGGCCTCGCATGGGCGCGCTCCAGCCTTCTGGTAAGCAACATGCCAAGGGTCTGGTGCGCCATGCGGCCCTCGAACGGGTAGATCATCATATAATATTTATCAGCGCGGGGAAAAGTTTCGATTAGCAATTCATCCTGCTTTGGCAGGGTCGATTTTATTTTCTGGATCGTTAGCCATTCACGCACCTGTTCGGGCAAGCGCTGCCAGCTTTCGGGATTTGCCAGCATGGCGCGAACTTGTTCCGCCAGAAAGGTGGAGAGCGGAAATTTGCCACCAGCATAGGATGGGATTTTTGGGTCTGAATCCTGAGCATTAGATACATAACAAATATTCTCGCGAATGCCTTCAAAGCGTAAAACTTTGCCTGCGAAACGGAAAGTATCCCCTGGGGCCAATGCTTCAAGGAAGCCTTCCTCGATGCGCCCCAGCATCATGCCGCCGCGCATGGGGCCTTTGGATTTTCCGCCAGTACCAAAACGTTGACGGGTCATGCGAACATCAAGCTTTGGGAACTCTACGATGGTGCCAGCATTCAAACGGTATTGCTGGGCCACGCGCGGATGGGTGACGCGCCATGTGTTATCTTCGGTTTTTAACAATTTCGCATATTGGTCATAAGTGCGAAGGGCGTAGCCACCCGTGGCAACAAAATCGAGGGCCTTTTCGAAATTCGCGCGCGAGAGGCTTGCGTATGGGGCTGCGGTAATGATTTCGGCGTAGAGTTCATCCTCATCAAACGGCTTGGCGCAGGCGCTTCCTAAAATGTGTTGAGCAAGTACGTCGAGGCCGCCATTGATTAGGGGAGGCGTGTCTTGCGACCCCAGATAATTTGCATCAAGAGCTGCCTGACATTCCAGAACTTCGAAAATATTTGCCGGGACAAGCAGCGCCTTTGAAGGTTCATCCATGCGATGATTGGAGCGGCCAATGCGTTGAGCCAATCGGCTTGCACCCTTTGGCGCACCCACATGGACCACCAAATCCACATCACCCCAATCCAACCCCAGATCAAGGGTTGATGTGGCAATCACGGCTCGCAACTCATTGTTGCTCATGGCCTGCTCGACCTTGCGGCGCTGGCTCACATCAAGCGAACCATGATGCAGCGCGATCGGTAGTTCATCGTCATTGATGCGCCATAATTCTTGAAATAACAGCTCCGCCTGACTGCGCGTATTGACGAATAACAGGGTTGTCTTATGGGCCTTAATGGCCCGGTACACATTGCCCATGGCATAGCGCGCAGAGTGGCCAGCCCAGGGGATACGGGTATCAGATTTCAAAATAGTAATATCGGGTTTTGCGCCACCTGATACTTCAATCAAATCTGCTTCGTGCACCTCTCCATCGGGGCCTTGAGCTATGAGCCACTGGCATAATTCGGAAGGGGTTGCGACCGTTGCAGACAGGCCGATGGTTCGTAAATTTGGCCGGAAGGTGCGCAGGCGAGCCAGCGCTAACGACAATAAATGTCCGCGTTTGGAGGTGACAAGAGAATGCAATTCATCGAAAATAACAATCTCCAACCCATCAAAAAACCTCTCACAGTCCTTTGCTGCAATAAGCAGGGATAATTGTTCTGGCGTGGTGAGAAGAATATCGGGTGGAGCAAGCTTTTGGCGCTGACGCTTATGGGGCGGAGTATCGCCCGTGCGGGTTTCAATTTTTGTACCGAGGCCCATTTCCACAACTGGGGTCGAGAGATTGCGTTCAATATCAACCGCCAGCGCCTTAAGGGGGGAGATATATAATGTGTGGACACCGCGATGGGCTTCGCCTGGTTTGCGCCTTGGTCGAGATGCAATTTCAATCAGGGAGGGCAGGAACCCGGCCAGCGTTTTACCGGCACCGGTGGGGGCGATTAACAGGCTGGATTTGTGGTTTTGAATTTTTGACAGCAATTCCAACTGATGCGCGCGCGGCTGCCAGCCCTTTGCCGCAAACCATTCGGTAAAAGTGTCAGGCAGACTGAGCGAATTATCATTGGCCGTTAGGCCTGGAAGTGGGTGTTGTTTCACCCGGCAAAGTTAGTTCGGGATGGCGGGCGCGTCGAGGAATAAAATTCACTGGATGATTGCAGGCTTTTGTGAGGCAGGGAAATCTGCCATAGAAGCCTTATGAACTCAGTGAAATTTCTCCTATTGCTGGCAATTCTTTTGGTTGCTTCAGCCTGTAATGACAATGCAACATTGTCGTCGCCACGAAAGGCCGATGCTATTCTGGCGATTTCCTGGCAGCCAGCATTTTGCGAATCTCATTCGCGGAAAAAGGAATGCAAGAGCCAGACAAGCGAACGCTTCGATGCGTCGCATTTTACCCTACATGGGCTTTGGCCTCAGCCCAGATCCAGGAGCTATTGTAATGTTTCACAAAAAGACGTCCAGCGCGACAAGCAGGGGAAATGGATGCAAATATCCAGGCTTGAACTGAGCGCTGATTTACGCACGGAATTGCAGCGGGTAATGCCCGGCTATCAATCGGGCCTGCATCGTCATGAATGGATCAAGCATGGCGGTTGTTACAGCGATACCGCGCAGAAATATTTCGCTGATAGTTTGATATTGATGGAGAAACTGAATGCTTCCACATTGCGGGATTTATTTGCCGATAATGTGGGTAAATCTATCACTGCCGTGCAAATTCGTGATGCGATGGATGAAAGTTTTGGTGCCGGTAGTGGTTTGCGATTGCGGGTGAAATGCAGGGATGACAAGAACTCCGGGCGCAGGCTAATCTCGGAGCTAACGCTCGCCATTGCTGGTGAAATTAACGCCAGCGGTGATGTCGGGGAGTTGATCAGATCTGCCCTTGCTGATGACAAGCAAGGATGCCCAAGCGGTATTGTCGATCCTGTGGGCCAACAATAAGCCTTGGCATTTTGCCACTCACGCCCTATTTGAGTGGTGTTGAAATTCTTTAAGGTAACATTCATGGAAAACCGGCTTTCACAATTTTTGGGCGACACCCCCGGTCGCACCCTCGTCAAACTGGCTGTGATTTCCTTTGTGGTGGGCATCATTATGAGTGCCCTCAACTTCACGCCGATTGAGCTTTGGTATGCGATAGAAGACTTTTTCCGCAAAATATATGAATTGGGCTTTGATGCTGTCTGGCGCATTGCACGCTATTTCGTTTGGGGTGCGTTGTTTGTAGTGCCTGTCTTCGTGCTATTGCGGCTTTTTCGAATTGGCAAATAGGCACTCAAAATAAGTGCCGATTGAGAAGCCCTTTGAAATAAATAACCGGCTGGTGTTTTCGCTGGCCGTCCCGGTAACGCTGGCTTATCTGACCACGCCTCTTTTGGGGTTGGTGGATACAGCTGTTGTTGGGCAGTTTGGTGATGCCGCTATGATCGGTGGTTTGGCCGTTGGTGCCATAATCATTGATCTGATTTTCACCGTTTTCAATTTTTTACGGGTGAGTACTAGCGGCCTAACGGCTCAGGCTTTCGGACGTGAGGATGAGGTCGATAAACAGGCGATTTTGTTTCGTGCAATTGGCATTGGCATAGTCTTTGGGCTTGCCACCATGTTGCTTGGGCCGATATTGCTGAAACTTGGCCTTTGGGCGATGCAGCCGGGCCATAATGTCGCCCTTGCTACCACGACCTATGTGACCGTTAGGATATTTGGCGCTCCTTTCACGGCCATAAATTACGCGATACTTGGGTGGTTTTTAGGGCTTGGGCGCACCGGCGTTGGGCTCGGGCTGCAATTATTGTTGAGCATTATCAATATTATATTGTCCCTTGCGCTTGGTTTGTGGCTGGGTTGGGGCATATTTGGGGTGGCGGTGGCCACTATCATTGGTGAATTTGTGGCCAGCATTGCTGGAATAGTGCTTTGTTACAATGCGCTTGATCATGCAAAGCGACCATCCATGAAACTGATATTGGAGGCTGCTGCGTTAAAGAGGTTGCTTGGCCTCAATTTTCATATTGTATTGCGTAATATAGCGCTGCTATTTGCCTTTGCATTTTTCACCACGCAGGGTGCGAGATTTGGGGAAATTACGCTGGCAGCAAATGCGCTATTGATGCATTTCTTTATTCTGGCTGCTTATTTTCTCGATGGTCTTGCGATGGCTGCTGAACAATTGATCGGGCGAGCAATTGGAGCGCATTATCGAGCCGGATTTTGGCGTGCCTTCAAACTTACCAGCGTTTGGAACGGCGGGTTGGCCCTGGCACTTGCAGTATTATTATATGTTGCGGGAGGGGCAATCATTGACTTTCTCACAGTGCTTGAAAGCGTTCGCGAAGAAGCAAAAATCTACATGCTTTGGGCATGTCTCACTCCATTAACCGGAGTGGTGGCCTATCAATTGGACGGGGTGTATTTCGGGGGAACCTGGACCAAGGATATTAGCCGGATGATGGTGGTTTCGTTGGTTATCTACATTCTGATTTGGTGGCTTACCCGTGACGGGATGGGCAATCACGGTCTGTGGTTGTCGTTAAACTGCTTCTTGCTGATTCGCGGTGTTTTGCTTTCAGCAATCTTGAGATCAAAAGCTGATGAAACCTTTGGCAAAGTGGCTATAAAATAGCCAGAACTGCCTCAGGAGGGCGTCCAATCATGGCTTTGTCATCGTGGATAACAATCGGGCGTTCGATTAATATCGGATAGTTCCACATGGCCTCGATCAGCGCTGCGTCGCTGGTCTCATCAGCCAGATTATGCTCGCGATAGACTTCCTCGGAAGTGCGCATTAATTTGCGAGGTTTGATGTCCAGCATTTTTAATACTGCGGCAATTTCTTCTTTGCTTGGCGGTGTTTTGAGATATTCCACGATTTCCAACTCAACTGAGCGGTCCCTGAGCAATTGCAGGGTTTGTCGTGATTTGGAACATCTAGGATTATGCCAGATCGTCGTAGTCATGGTGCTTCTCCACTATGCCGACGATAGAGCCGCCGACGCCCATTCGTCGCAACTTATACCAGTCAATTGGGAGACATGCGAGATGTTTTCCCGGTTCATGTGTTTTAGTAATCCAGCATTAATTTTGGTAGCTAAATCAGGGCCTTGGAAGACCATGCCTGTGTATAGTTGCAGTAGGTTTGCCCCGGCTTGAAGTTTTTGAACCGCAGTTTCTGTGCTGTCAATTCCACCCACACCGATAATGGGTAATTCTGTACCCACGCGCTGACGCATTTTGGCCAGGCCAATGGTGGATTTTTCAAATAATGGTTTGCCGGACAAGCCGCCGGTTTGATTGCTGTTTTCTGTATTTATCAGATTGTCGCGGGCAAGAGTTGTGTTGGATATGATCAGGCCGTCTGGGGGATATTCTGCTAGAACCAGCGCGATATCATCCATTTGGCTTTCGCTCAGATCGGGGGAAATTTTTACTAGAACCGGACGGGGGAGCGAGGTTTCCTGCTGCAATTGCTGTTGTTTTTCTGCCAAACGTTTTAGCAGTTCACTCAAGGCATCTTTTGCCTGCAAATCACGCAAGCCTGGTGTGTTGGGGGAGGAGATATTTGCAGTGAAATAATCCGCAACCTGCCAGAATGTGCTCAGGCCGATTTCGTAATCTGCAATGAAATCATCCGAGTCTTTGTTAGCACCGATATTTACGCCGACAATTCCGCCGCGAGAGGAGCGAGCCTGTAGCCGTGCAAGGGCTGAGGCATGGCCATCATTATTGAAGCCCATACGGTTGATGATGCCGCCATCTTCAGGCAGGCGAAAAACCCGTGGTTTTGCATTTCCGGACTGTGGGCGAGGCGTGAGGCTGCCAACTTCGCTAAACCCAAATCCAAGCCTCAAAATGGCGTCGGGAACTTCTGCGTTTTTATCAAAACCAGCAGCAATTCCAATAGGGTTTGGAAACTTCAATCCGAGCAGATCAACTTCAAGGCGTGGATCTTTAATGGAAGCAGCCGGCATTGTCGGGCCGCATTTTAACGCCGCTAAAGACAGTTTATGGGCGCGTTCCGCGTCAATGTGGAACAGGGCTGGGCGTAGTAGGTTTTTGAACAGGCTCATAAGGGCAAATCGACTGGAAAGACGTGGTTGCCATTATCATCCAGGGGCATATCAACCACATTGGTTACGGCTGTAAGTGATAGTTTGGCATATAAATGGGGGAATAGTTGATCGCCTCGCGAAACCTCAAATTTCAGAGCATCTCCCAATTTTTTCTCATCAATGCTGACCAGTAAAAGGTCGGATTGGTTTGCAAAATGTTTGGCGGCTGTTTCGCGCACTTGCGAGGCCGTGGAAAAATGGATGTACCCATCGGCCAAATCAATTGGGGCACCTTCAAATATGCCGTTTCCTTTTGCATCAGCCCATTGAGCTTCTGTAGCGATTTTGTAGATGGTCATAATTTGGTCAGCCATTTGCGAATCTGGAAAAATCAAACGGATATTAGAATTGCCGGAAAAGGTAATCAAGGCGACACTTTCGCGACTTAAGAAAGAAATATCTGGGTGATGTATTTGATCAATACTACGGTTGAATTCTTGCTATTATCTGTCAAAAATTTTGGTATAAAAGTATATGGAGGTTTGTTGATGACTCGTATTTTCTTATTACTTTTTTTAGTTGTGACGTCTGCATCGGCACAAGAAAAACCTGAGGAGCGTTCGCAGGAAGATGTGCGCATTGTTCAACAAGCTCTTACGGATGAAGCCTATCAGCCTGGAACTATTGACGGGAAATTTGGCCGAATAACTGCTGCAGCGATACGGCGATATCAGGCTGATTGGAAACTGAAACGAACCGGTAAGATCACTGATGAATTGATCCAACGGGTGACGCGCAAACATATTGTCACCAAACCTCGCCGTTTGATCGTGGATGGTCGGGGATGCCTGATTGATATGGCACCGCCTCAGGCCCGCGAAAAAATCACCTATGATGGCCCCTGCGAAAACCAATTTCTCAATGGTGAAGGCAAGCGTGTGTGGCGATACATGCACAGGGGGAAGTGGGCCAAAACCACTTATGAAGGCCATTTTGTTGACGGCAAGCGGCATGGGTTTGGAAAATTCACCGATATAAACGGCCTTGTTTACAAGGGTGAATGGAAGAACGATATGCGCAACGGCCAAGGAGTTTTTACCTGGTCCAGAAGCGTTCGGTATGATGGAGAATGGCGCGATGGTGTTCGCCATGGACGTGGGGTCTATATTTGGGGCCGTGGCAACCGTTACGATGGTGAATGGGTGAATGGCAAGAAGCATGGTCTCGGCGTTCACACCTGGTCTAAAGGTAATCGCCATGAAGGCCTGTGGCGCGATGACCAGAAAAACGGGCAAGGTGTTTTCACATCTGGCACTGGTGATCGTTATGAAGGTGAATTTCTCAATGGCGAATGGAACGGAAAGGGCACAACTACCTTTGCTGATGGTGGTCGCTATGGCGGCGAATATCGTGATGGTCTTCAACATGGATACGGAATTTATACCACTGCAAATGGGGAGCAATCTTCAGGTAACTGGCATGAGGGCGATTTAGTGATCTCCGAATAATTCAAAATATTGCGTGAAACCGCCACAATAGGTTACTATGTATCGCGTAACGAAAGCTGGTGGAATTGATATGTTGCGAAAAAAATTAGTATTGGGTGTGGTTATTGTAGGCGTTGTTGGCACAATTGCGCTGGCGCAAACTTCGGATAATTCGTCTGATCGTTATTCAATCGAAAAACGAGATGGTGGCACTGTTCGTGTGGATAAGAAGACAGGCGAGGTGAGTTTTTGCGACGTCAAAAATTCCAATGTTGTTTGTCGAATCGGAGCTGATGAGCGTGCAGCTTATGAGGTTGAGATTGAGAGCCTGAATAATCGCATTGCATTGTTGGAAAAGAAAGTGGAGCATTCACTTTCTAGGACCAAACGTCCCGAAGAGGGGGTGCCCGGTATTCCGCGTGAACAGAGCCGACTGGACAAAGAATTTGACCGAGCCATGGATTTTGCTGAAACAGCCATGCGCAGGTTTTTCAAAATTGTGCAGGATATCAAGAAAGATTTCCAGAGCAGCGAGACTTAGGATCTGCCGGGGGATTTGCCCGGAGTTTTCCCGTATAGTCGCTTAACCATATTGCTTGTGCAAGAAATCCGGCACAGGTACTGCTTTGCGTTTGCCAAGATCGAAAATTATATTGATCACCTGCATGGTGGCGTAGGCTTTGCCGGTTTCAAGATCACGCAATTGATGGCGCACGGTAAACGTCTTTTCATTCGCCCCATAACAATATGAAACAACTTCAACAGC
>JAESUH010000073.1 GCA_016763155.1 Rhizobiaceae bacterium | reverse complement strand
GCACCAACAATCATATTGGCAATATAGGTTGGGCCGCCAACGAGTGTATAGGCTGCAGCAAGGGTTGCCGCACCGATGGTCACCCAGATGATGGTGCCGGTGGATTTGAGCGTCCGCATCAGGGAATCCCAAACGATGCCGAAGGTCATTTCGCCGCGCGCAACGGTGATAAAAAAGACCGCAACCACGCCCATGCCGGCAGCTTCGGTAATGCCGGTAATGCCGCCATAGATTGAACCGAGCACGACGCCGATAACGATGATGGGGGCTAGAAGTCCCTTGCCCATGTCCCATGCGGTGGCTGTGCGTTCGCGTCCGAAAAGGAACATCAGCGCCGCTGCCGGAAGCACAATCCAGGCGATGATATAGGGAATATCCGCAACCATGCCCATCGATTTTGGATCAACGCCTTCAATAATATCATTGCCGCCGGTTGCCGTCAGAAACAAAGCCCGTACCAGCACAACAGATGCAGCGCCAATCGATAGAATGCTGAGGAACGCCAAAAACAAAATGCGTTTTTCATTGCCGCTTGGTTCAGTTGGGTCCGGCTCTGGAAGCGGCGCATCTTCAGGATGCAACCGCGTGCGTACGATGATATAAATGATGAAGAACGATGCCAGAATAAAGCCCGGCAGGAACGCGGCAGTAAACAGCGCCTTGATCGAAGTTTCTGTTATCAGTCCGTAAAAAATTAACACGATGGATGGCGGGATCATGGTGCCAAGCGAGCCGGACGCACAAATTGTTCCGATAGCAAGGTTCTGATTATAGCCAAGACGCAACATTTGCGGCAGGGCAATCAGGCCAAGCAGAACCACTTCACCGCCGATAATACCGGACATGGCAGCCATGATAATGGCCATGATTGAAGTAACAATCGCAATACCGCCCCGGGTGCGTGACAGCCAAACATTCAACGATTCATACATGGCTTTGGCAATGCCTGATCGCTCAAGCAATGCCGCCATAAAGATGAATAACGGCACCGATATCAGAACGTAATTGGTCATCTGTCGGTAGATGGCCTGCGCCATAACGCCAAGCGGCCCCCGGCCAAATTGTCCATAAAGAAGTTCGGGACCAAATTTCATTACCAAGACGGCAACAGCAAGGGTCGCGGAGGCAAAGCCAAGCGGCATGCCGATAGCCAGCAGAAAAAACATTCCCAATAGCAGGATTAGCGATAGTGTTCCGATATCGACCATGAGATCAGTCCTTAAGCGTTTGACGGATATGTTCGATTTCAGTCTCGTCAATATCGTCCATCGGTGTGTGGGATTCAGGTGCTTTGTGCCAGTCAGCAATCAGATTGGAAACTGCTTGAATGGAAACCAGGAGCACGATGAATAAAATTGCGGGTTTGATAGTGGCCGGGATTGGCGGGTCCCAGGCCGTGCCAAATGTCTCCATGCGCATAAGCTTGCCATAAGATTCGTTAAAGCCGCCCCAGATCAGCGAGACCGTGAAAACCCAAAGTAAGGACACAGATAACACATCTGAAGCTTTTTGGGCCCATCTGGGAAACATGTCGTAAATTACATAAATTCGAATGTGGCTGCGTTGCTGCATGGCATAAAGCCCAGCAAGCATGAAGACAAAACCAGCAAGCCAGAGGGAAAGCTCATTGGCCCAAAGGGTCGGGGCATTGAAGACATATCTGGATACCACCTCATAAAACATCACAACTACGATCGATACAACGGCGATCATGGTCACGCGTGAGCAAATCAGAGATACAAAGTCAAAAAAGCCTGAGGGGCGAGGTTCAATTGCCCCTTGAAAATCTGAAAAATAAATTGCTGCAAGAAGAATGGTTGCAGTACCGGTAATCAGCGTCGCAAACACAGTCATATTAGACAGTGGAGACAGAAATTGTTTCATTCCAATGCCGGTGTCGAAAAACAATGCGCCAAGAATTAGATAAAGCGTTAGAGCGCCAAACAGCACAAGACCAGAAAACATCGCTTTACGGATCGGCTTTCTATTGGACCCAAGCCACAGGCTATCTTCGGGATTGGCCATTATCGCACCTTAAACAGTAGTATTGTTGTCTGAAAGAAAAGTGGCAAGCCAGTAATCGGCTTGCCACAATATTTGTTAAAATCAGATGATCAAATTATTTGATCATGCCCATTTTTTTCAAGAATACGCGGTGAGCTTTCACCAAAGCATCTGCTTCAGGTGTTTTCTTTGCCCAGCCATCCCATGCTTTTTGAGCACCGGCACGGAATGCAGCACGATCTTCCGGGCTCCAGTCGTAAAGGGTCACGCCTTCAGCCTTCAATTTCTCGGCAGCTTCGCGGTTAGCAAGGTCAAAGGTCATTGTGGTTTGCAGAGCAAGTTTTTGCGTTGCAACTTCAATGATTCGCTGAATGTCAGCCGGGAAAGCTTCCCAAACTTCTTTGTTGAAGGTCACGTGATCCATAGGCATTGAATGGAAGCCCGGGAATGTAGCGTGTTTCACGATGTCATAAAGACCAAGGCCAACATTGTTTGCCAGGCTTGATGCATCAGCGCCATCAATGATGCCAGTTTCCAGAGCGGTAAAGATTTCAGTGAAGTCCATCACGATTGGCGTTGCGCCAAGTTCAGCAAAGATTTCTGTTTCAAGACCAGGAGGAGAACGGAATTTCCAGCCCTTCAGATCTTCAGGTCCGGCAAGCGGCTTGGAAGAAGACATTGCTTCCTGGCCAGCAGCCCACCAGCCAACAAGATGCATGCCATGTTGGTGATAAAGGTCGTTTGCAGCTTTCAGTCCGCCACCATTATAAAGGAATGAGTAAAGCTGATAAGGGTTGTCATAACCGCCCATTGGATCGCCAACGAACTGGAATGCAGGGTTTTTACCGGTTTGGTAAGCGCCGCCATGCATTTCGCCATCAAGAATGCCGTTTGCTGCCGCATCAAAACCTTCAACAGAAGGAACAACGGAAGAAGACCAGAACATTTCGATCTGGATCTGGCCGTTGGACATTACTTTTACGTCATCCATAAAGCTTTGTGCCAGCTTTCCAGATACAGTTTCTGGTGCATAATGAGTTTGCATGCGCAGCTTGTAGTCTGCAGCAATTGCGCTTGTTGCCATCAGTGCCGTAGCGGCAGCTGTTGCGACGAGTTTGAGAAGTTTCATGTTTTCCTCCCTGAAAACGTTTGATTAAATTTCAGAATTCGATTTTGTACGGCATCCAAATTTTGGCTAATCCGGTTTTTGCCCACGGCGAAAAGCTATTCCAAAACATAATCCGTGTCAATGTATTTGGTATACCAAATAATGGTCGCCTTTTTTGCGCCCAACGTGTATACAGAAATTAAATCCTGAAAATTACGCATATATATTTAAATGGTTTATGCAGATATTTCAGTTTGTTGGAAATTAGTGGGTTTAGTCGGATTAAAAATGCCAGGTGACGTGCAGAAGAATCCAGTTGAAAAGATTCCGGCCCTTTCGCGCCAGCGATTGGGAGACCAGATTGCGGATGTTTTGCGCAAACAGATATTGCTTGGAGAATTAAGGCCGGGAAGCAATATTCCCGAGCGCGAAACCGCCAGCGCTCTTGGTGTCAGCCGGACTCCTTTGCGTGAAGCCCTGCTTATTCTGGAAGTTGAGGGGCTGGTTATTATGGCGCCTGCACGAAGCCCGATTGTGGCGAATCCTTCGCTTGAAGATCTTACTCAACTACTGCTGGTACAAAGCGCGCTGGAAGCGCTGGCTGGCGAATGTGCTTGCGAAGAAATTACCAATGATGAATTCGACCATATTGAAAGCCTGCATCTTCACATGCTCGCCTCTTCTGATATCTCCGATGATTCACTGGATTTTTTCTCCACCGACATGGCCTTTCACGAGGCAATCGTCGCATCCACTAAAAATCCACCCCTGATCAAGACCCATCGTCAATATAATGCGCGACTGTGGCGTGCCCGATTTATGTCGTCACGTAGAAAAATCAAACGGGCCTCGACTTTAAGAGACCACACAAATATCGTGGAAGGTCTGAAAAAGCGCGATAAAGCACAAACGTCTGCGGCATTAGGCGAGCATTTGCGCATAGCAATTACAAATATCGCAGGCATTTTTGCCCGCGAAGATAACCCTGAATAGGAATTTTATTACCGTCGAAACTGCGTGCTATTGTTTTGGCGTTATAGAGGAAAACCAAATTGACTGATTCATACGATACCAAGGCAAACAAAAAATTCCGCTCCCAGGAATGGTTTGATAATCCAAACAATCCCGGCATGACGGCGCTTTATATTGAGCGCTATCAAAATCAGGAATATACGCGGGATGAGTTAACCTCCGGTCGCCCGGTCATTGGTATTGCGCAAACCGGCTCTGACATTGCACCCTGCAACAAAATCCACATGTTCCTCGTGGACCGCATGAAAGCGGGCATTCGTGATGGCGGCGGCATCCCTATGGAGTTTCCTGTTCATCCTATTCAGGAAACCGGAAAACGCCCCACAGCAGCCCTTGATAGAAACCTTGCTTATCTCTCTTTAGTAGAAGTGTTGCACGGTTATCCAATCGACGGGGTTATCCTCACCACTGGTTGCGACAAGACTACGCCTGCCCAGCTAATGGGTGCTGCTACTGTCGATATTCCGGCAATCGTTCTTTCCGGTGGCCCGATGCTCGATGGTTGGTGGAAGGGGGAACTTGCAGGTTCCGGTACGATCGTTTGGGAAAGCAGACGCCTGCTTGCCGAAGGTAAAATCGACTATGAAGAATTCATCGGTCGTGTTTGTGCATCCGCTCCTTCACTTGGTCATTGTAATACAATGGGTACAGCCAGCACCATGAACTCACTGGCAGAAGCGCTGGGCATGAGCCTGCCTGGCTGTGCTGCAATCCCTGCCCCGTTCCGTGAACGTATGGGCATGGCCTATGAGACTGGCAAACGGATCGTTGGCATGGTGCATGAAGATTTGCGCCCATCAAAAATCATGACCCGCAAGGCATTTGAAAATGCCATCGTCGTTAATACTGCCATTGGTGGTTCTACCAATGCTCCGCCACATCTACAGGCCATCGCGCGCCATATGGATGTGGAGCTGGATATTAATGACTGGCAAAAATATGGTTTTGACTTGCCGTTATTGGTGAACATGCAACCGGCCGGTAAATACCTCGGCGAAAGCTTCTTCCGCGCTGGCGGTGTTCCAGCTGTTATGGGTGAGCTGCAGGAAGCAAACCTTCTGCATGAAGATGTGATGACTGTTTCCGGCAAAACCATGGGCGAAACCCTGAAAGGGGTGCGCAGTCAAGAAACTGATGTTATCAAAACTGTTGCAAACCCAATGCGCGAAAAAGCCGGGTTCCTTGTGCTTTCAGGCAATTTGTTTGATTCAGCTCTGATGAAAACCTGCGTGATTTCAGATGATTTCCGCGCACGTTTCCTGAGCATTCCGGGCAAGGAAAACATTCACGAAGCCCGTGCCGTCGTATTTGAAGGACCGGAGCATTATCACGCGACCCTGAATGACCCTGAACTTGGTATTGACGAAAATTGCATCATGTTCATTCGTGGCGTTGGTTGTGTTGGGTATCCGGGTTCTGCGGAAGTTGTGAACATGCAGCCACCGGATGCGGTGTTGAAAGCTGGCATCACGCATTTGCCAACCGTTGGTGATGGGCGCCAGTCCGGGACTTCCGAAAGTCCGTCAATCCTTAACGCCTCACCAGAATCTGTTGTTGGAGGCGGCCTGGCCTTTTTGAAAACCGGCGATATGGTGCGTCTTGATTTGAATGCACGCCGTCTGGATGCACTTGTAGATGATGCAGAGTGGGCCGAGCGCAAAGCCAACTGGACCCCACCGGAACTAAAACACCAGACTCCATGGCAAGAAATCTACCGCTCCACTGTGGGCCAGCTATCAACTGGTGGTTGTCTTGAGCTGGCTACAAATTACCATCGGGTCGGAAAAGATATTCCTCGCGATAATCACTAGAGTCTCCGCCTTGGCGAAAAAATTTAATGTTATGTGGCTCGCGGCGTATTCATGCGTTGCGAGGCCTACACTCGCATGGCGCAATTAGTGCCAAGTGGCTCTTAACTGCCCTAAGCCGAGCTATACAGAATCGTGCGAACTTATTATTCGGCTGCCTGTAATGCTGGCCGAGCCTGCTTCGCTTCATTTCTATCAGTTAGTGCCCAGTTAGGGCGGGAAAACAGGAATTTTCCATAGCCGATTAACTGTGTTGCCCAAAAGAGCATCATGGCACCCAGAACTCCTGAAATAGTCACAATTAAGGATACGGTTCCAATGTCGAGAGATGGGGCAAATTTCAGCAAGATTATCCGGCTAACAGCCATAGGGAAAAAGAACGCCAGGTAGATGACAATTGAATGGGCTCCCAAATAGCGCAGAAATCCGGTCACACTGAATCTGGATAGAAGAGCAGAAAACAATATTACGGCAATCGCACCAAGCCCACCCAAAAGCAGGGAAATACCCGGGTAACCAGCCCAATATTCAGGCGCTGCAAGCCCCAGCATATCGTGGGGAACGGGCACCCAGTCGGCAATCTTGGTAAATACCAACGCACCATTAAACAAAGCCCATGCCAGAAGAGCAAACATCGCTTTGAGCGAGTTGTCCATGGCCCAGGCAGCCAGTCTGAAAATTGAAGGCGCTAATTTGTAGCCAGCAAAGAAATAGATATATCTGGCGGCCAGTTCATCAATGATAACGGCCCCTGTGTGAACAGGTAAAATCTCCAGCGCAGCCGCGGCCACAAACACGATACGCCAATCGAAACGCTCCAGAAGGCGGGTTAGAACGAAGAATACCGGCAGGATATAGATGAACCACAGAGTTCCAAAAGGCTGTACAAATGCCAGCAAGAAGTTTTGACCTATCTCTACCGGGGTCTGGCCTTCACCAAGCCAGGTTGGTGTTTTCAAGACGAATTGGATGGTCATCCAAAGCACATAGAAATAGAAGAAATGGATCACTTTTCGGTCGAAATAACGAGGCCAGGGCCGATTGATAACGCTGGCTAAAAACAGACCCGAAATCAGGAAGAAATCAGGCATGCGAAATGGTTGAGCAAATTGCATCACGTAATGCATCCAGCCGATAGAACCTGCCGCCTTTTCAACCCCAAGGGTTGAATGCATCATTACAACAAAAATGATACAAACGCCTTTGGCATAGTCGACCCAGTCAATTCGCCCTGTCGTATTCTGTAGTGATGAATAACCCATTGAAAACCCTCGGCAAACCCTATTTGGATAAAGATTTAACAAATGGGTAGTAAGATATCGTTAACTATTTAGTTAAAATTTTAATTAAACGCGGTTCCTTTTATCACCCATTAAATAGCCTCGATTAGGATGCATCGACACCAGTAAACGGCCTTAGGCCCCGTGCAACTATCGATTGACCGCTCATATATGATCCTGAATCGCAAAAAATCAACACGCCGTAACCAAGCAACGTCCAAACGTGTGGAGCCCCATTTTGAAAGCCAAAAAGGGGCCGCATCCAGAGATGTGCGAGTCAATTCAGACGACCGTGTTGTGGCAAATGGTGCCCATTCCAAACCGCGCAAAAGGCCCGTAAAGAAAACCGCGACGGGTCGCAAGGCTGGTCGCAAAACCAAATCCAGATCCACTGCGCGCAAGCGTTCCTCACTCACACGATTTTTAAGAACAGGCTTCTATTGGAGTTTTGTCCTGGGCATATGGGGAGTGGTCGTTGTTACCTGCATCATTGGTTATTATGGCGCCCAAATGCCTCAGGCATCTAATTGGACCATTCCAAAACGCCCGCCAAATGCCAAAATTGTTTCACTAAACGGAAACCTGATTGCCAATCGCGGTGTGACGCGCGGAGAAGCCATGATGCTTGGTGAAATGTCGCCCTATATCCCTATGGCCGTGATTGCGATTGAGGACAGACGTTTCCAAAGCCATTTTGGCTTTGAACCAATTGGTTTTACCCGTGCGATGGTTAAAAACCTCGTTGCGGGTCGCCTTACTCAGGGCGGATCAACGCTCACCCAGCAGTTAGCCAAAAACCTGTTTTTGAAGCCGGATCGCACTTTTAAGCGCAAGGTGCAGGAACTTATTCTCGCCGTTTGGCTTGAAACCAAATATTCCAAGGATGAAATTCTGGAATTGTATTTGAACCGGGTGTATCTGGGATCAGGTGCCTATGGGGTGGATGCTGCTGCCAGACGCTATTTCAACAAATCGGCTCGGGATGTTTCCCTTGCCGAGGCGGCCTTGCTTGCTGGCCTATTGAAAGCGCCTTCAAAACTAACCCCGGCACGCAATCCAAAATTGGCGAAAAAGCGGGCACAGCTTGTTTTGGCAGCGATGCGCCGTGAGGGCTTTGTTACCAAAAGCGAAACCAACAAAGCGCTCTCCATGCAGGCCAAAAGGGCCAAGAAATACTGGAGTGGGTCTGAACATTATGTGGCAGATCTGGTGATGAAAGAATTGCCAGGCCTTATCGGAAAATTGCACGAAGACGTAGTTGTCGACACGACTATTGACCTTAAGTTGCAATCACTGGCCGGTGATGTCATTGCTAAAACCCTTCGAACAAAGGGTAAAAAACTAAAAGTATCTCAAGGTGCGCTCGTGGCGCTTTCTCCAACCGGAGCCATTCGGGCAATGGTAGGCGGGCGTGAATATGCAGAAAGCCAGTTCAACCGCGCAACCGAGGCTAAACGCCAGCCTGGATCAGCCTTCAAACCATTTGTTTATCTGGCAGCTCTGGAACAGGGGCGCACTCCTTCGTCTATCCGAATTGATGCGCCAGTTAGAATTGGTAACTGGACGCCAAAAAATTACGACAAAAAATATCGCGGTGAGGTGACCCTTACAACGGCACTATCAAAGTCTCTCAACACGATTGCAGCCCAATTAGTG
>JAESUH010000072.1 GCA_016763155.1 Rhizobiaceae bacterium | reverse complement strand
GTCCGAAGCCTCAGAGGCAGGAAACGTGCCGTCCGAGCCCGTGGCGATATAACCGATATTTCCCCAAGACCAACTGGCCTCGGCGACAGTTGTATTCGTCAACAGCCCCGTTGGCTGGTTGACACCGTCACCATTAATGAAGGCTGCACCTTCTTGCTCTGCAAAGACCGTCTCCACCTCTACGCCAATCCACGCGTCGATATCAACGGCGGCATCATCCAACAACATAGAGGTGGCTGCAGGCATTGCATAAAGTTCCATGGTCGGGAATTGCAATTCGCTCAATGTGGCTGTTGCGGTTTGCGGGCGGGCATCGGTTTCTGCAACCCACCCTGCTGCAGGCCCCGTTGCTGCGAACGGTTTTTTATAAAGGGCTGAAGAAATCGTGCGCACCGACGCAATGGAACGAATGGGCGAAATTGCCGCCAGCCGCTTTCCAATTTCTGTTGCGGTTTCATCTGGCACCAGATACCCGCCATCGGCATTGGTACCATATGACATGGCTTTTTCTTCAAACTGGCGAAGGCCATTTTCATTGCCTCGTCTGATATATTCACCAAACGCATTTTTATGTTCGTGATGGCTGGTTGAAATATGCCTTGAGCCGTCAATGGCCGGGCGCTGATATTTCAACATCAAACCATCCATGCGGTTTTTTTGCTCGTCAAGCGAGTGATTGATGCGGTCCATTTTTTGCGTGGTGAGAACATCAACACGACTGCCTGTTTCAAGCTGATTGAGCCGTTCGTCATTGCTTTCCTTGAAAGCCTCGAAGGCGTGCATGAACTCGTCAAAAGCGTCTGCGACATCTCCAGAATTTACACCAATGGCTTTGGTCTCGGGGGCGTTTTGCCCGGCTGAATTTTTCATTATCTGCTCCTTGCTGATAAGGTTTTTGCGGCCTGTCGAATGTGGTCGGCCAGATTTTGGTTCAACTGAGAAGCAGCGTCCTGCGTGCTTGCCATATGGGCGTAACCCTTTTGCAAAAAATTGCGGGCATCACGCCTTGTCAGCCCAGCATCTCGCGTGAGCCATTTTTCAAATTCGCGGATCGTTGGCCGCAAACTTGATAATTGGGATTTTACTGAATCGATGCGCGCTCCCGCCTGCATGGGGAATGTCACCACGGATATCTCCCACAAGTCTGCGGTGATAATTTTGCGCACCTTGGTGATCGGATCTTTGCGCGAGCGTATGGTTTTGAAACCGATGGATAGGCCGTCAATTGCACCAGCCCGCATGAGCTCCAAAATCTCGGTTCCTTTGGCGGTAGCAGAGGTGATCCTGCCGGTAACTTTCAGACCACGCTGATCCTCCTGGATATCCTGCCAGGTTCCGATCGGTTGATCGGGGTTGTGTTGAAACAACATGCGGATACCTGAGGGTTTACGTTCCTGCAGAGATTTTTTGAACGCGCCGGATACGACTACATCATTGCCCATATCCACCTCATCAAACAGGCTGGCATAACCACTGAAGGTTCCATCCAATTGGACTTTATCCAGTTGCACCGGGGCAAACTTCGTCTCCCGCAGCTGGAGATAGCTAACGTTATTCATGCATCGCTCCTGAAAAATAGGATTATTTAGTGGTAATGATTTTGAAACATCTGGAATTGCCCGCCGCTCAATTCACTCAGAGAGCTATTCATCAACTGGGCCATAACCAAGGGCCTCGCGTTTTTCGTTTTCGCTGAGGAAACTTGCGTTGCCGACCCTTGCCCATTGCTTCTCCATATCAGGCGCACTTGCCTCGATGGATTCCCGGTTAAGCTCCAGTTTGATGCCCTCGCCAAATCGTGGCCCAAGCCAATTTCCCAATGCGGCGGCTGTTCGTTTCACCAGCGGCAGCACGGTTTGCAACCAGAAGGCACGGTTGGCCTCTTTATAGTTTGAATAGGTGTTATCGCCTGGAATTCCCAACAACATGGGTGGAACGCCGAATGCCAGAGCGATATCGCGCGAGGCACCGTTTTTGGCCTGCATGAAATCCATATCGCGGGGGCTGAACCCCATAGCTTTCCAATCCAGTCCACCCTCCAAAACCATCGGGCGACCGGCGCGCACGGCACCGGAATAACCTTCCTCCAATTCCTGTTTTAACCGGGCAAATTGCTCGTCGGTCAAATTATCACCGGCACTGCTGGAATAGACCAAAGCGCCGGATGGACGCGCTGAATTATCGAGCAATGCCTTATTCCAACGGCTGGCAGAATTATGAATATCAAGCGCCATATGGGCGGCGGCCAATGGAGAGTGGCCCAAAATATCATGTACCGGATTGGCGAGGCTCAGGTGTAACACCGGCTCATTCGCGCCATCCAGATCGAATTTGCGCTTGCTTCGCCCTGCCTGATATTCATAAGCAACAGGATACCCATCAGCACCCAAAACCATGGAGACACGATCTGGCGAAAGCGCATGAATTTCGCGCGGAATATCTTCCAGCGAAATGGCATGCAGATAAGCATTGCCATAGACCAGCAAATGGCCATAGATTTTTTCCATGAAAGCCGGGCCGGACTGTCGCGAATTTGGTTTGGCCAGCAATTCCAGCATCGGGTGCTGGTCCAGCTTTTCCGCTTCCTCGGATAGTTGCCAGGGAATGGACGCACCGGCGTCACCAATCATTTTGATGCAACGGTAAACAACAGGGTTTTTCAAAAACCCTTCCCGCGAGAGGTTTCCCGGTTCAGAAGATGACCAATTCGCATGGGTGCAATTTTGCAGCGCAATCATTGAATTCAGATAGTTTTTGCGCTCCGTGGGAACGGGGTTGCGGGCAGACGGCGTCAGCCATTGGAGCAGGCTTTTCATGTACCAATCCAGACTTGTTGACTATTGAAATTTATTGAAATCAGACCGAGCGAATGCGCGGTCTGGGGTTATTCTGCAGTGCCAGCGATGCGATGGCCCAAACCAGCGCATCAAGGCGATCGGGCGAGCGCCCGGAGGATAGTCCGTTGGGACCAAAATCACACATTTGATCTTCCAATTGCGCGAAGGCACCAACGTGAAAGACCACGCCGCGCTCATAGAGCATGGCGACGGGTTCGGCGCGAAGCCACTTGCCACGACTTGCGTGGACCTGCTTCACCGGCACCAACGGATCGACCGTATGGAGGATGGTTTTCACCATTTCGCCACCCTGGTTGACCTCGGCAATGATTGCATCGGCCTCCAGATCATGGAAGGTCGATACCGCACGATTTGCCCATTCTAACGGGCTTGCCTGTTGAATGGTTGCATCGCGCAAAACATAGCAAATTCCTGCACCATCCCGCCCCACGGCAACGATGCCACAAGCATCCGAACGCTTGTTGGAGGACGCCGGCGGATCAACTGCCACAACAATGCGCTGAAGTTGATCCGGGCGTGTTGTGCGCAGCCCTTCTATTAGTTTGCGTGTCCACAGCGCATCATCACGGTCTTCAATCAGCTCTCCATCCAGTTCCTGGCGACCCAATCGTGTGCCGCCATATCGCCCGGTTAGATAATCAATAAAACCTGGGGCCAGGTTTTGCTCATTGTCGACGGTCTTTGACCTCGAAATCACCGTTGTTGGATCAGCCATCAGCTTCTTCAATAATTCCAGTGCACGCGGAGTGGTGGTGACAACTTGTCGGGGGCTAGTTCCCAGCCTTAAACAAAATTGCAACATGTTCCATGTGGCTTCCAGATAGGGCCATTTTGCCAGTTCATCACACCATGCGGCGCCAAACTGACTGCCTCGCAATTGCTCTGGGTCTTCAGAAGAAAATGCATAACCAATCGTACCGTTGGGCCATTCCAATTGCCGTTTTGAACTAATCCAGTTTGGCCTGCTGAATTTGTCATGAATGGCCAATAGCCCCGATTCACCTTCAATCATTACATCGCGCACATCGGCAAAAGAGCCGCCGACGAGGGCAATTCTCCCCGCGCCATCACCGACGAACAGTTTGCTTCCCGCAACGATGGCCTTGATCCATTCGGCACCGGCGCGGGTTTTTCCCGAGCCCCTGCCGCCCAGCAAAAGCCAGGTGCGCCAATTGCTTAATTGCGGTCGTTGATTTAGCCGCGCCTGTAAATGCCAGGCATTATCCAGCCAAAGCAATTCATCCAGATCGAGGCAATCAATGAATTCATTTATCTTCTCGGCGCTGGATAATTCTTTCAATTTTTTCAGCAAGCCGTCGGTGGATTTCCAATAAATCTTCGCTGTCGACACTTCTGTCATCCGCCGCCTTTTCCATCCGTTTTTGCATTTCCTCCAAACCTTGCAGTGTTTTCACCAATGTCGCCAAAGACCGGATGCGCCCATCTGAAGAGGGGCCGTCGGTATTCTGGTGACGTTCAAATTCTGATATTTCCTGACGAATAATACCAATCAGGCTAGTAAAGGTTTGCGCCAGATTATCTTCCGGCGCATCTTCGCTATCGGCAGCAACATTCGGCAATTTCCATTTCTGGTCGATTGCCCGGCCGTGCACCCTGCCCGGTTTCAAACTCATACAAATATCGAGATCGCTGGCCGCTGACGGACAAGCCTCAACAATACGCCGAGCCGCCGCCCAGCGTTTTTCGGCGCTGTTCATAAATGTAATGATTTCTTTGATTTTGTGATTTCATAAAAAAAGGTCAAAAGCGCGAACGGTTAACCACCGCTATATTTTCCCGCACTTCTTTGACCGTGACATAGCTATACCAAAGCACCGGCTCGGTGTCAATGACTATTTTCCTATTTTATGAATTTATTCCTATTTTTTGCTTGCTAGCAGCTCAAATAGTGGAGGTGTGTGGGGTTAAAGGTGAGATAAAATAACAATTAATAGTAGGCTAACCTGCAGGGCTTGTTAGGAATCTTTACTTGGCAGGGTGGCCGCATCGAATCTTGGGAAGTGGCTATCTGGTTTAAATAAACTTAGAACGTCACCCAAGTACTCACGCACCTCCAAAATGTCTGCATCAATGCAACTTTCAGACAGATTGTATATTTTTGACTTTCTATTCTCAGATGTAACCCAAGTTATAAGCTGCACAGAACCAGTTGTTTCATTTACCCGATACGTCCCGTGCACATATTCATTTCGCCGAACATTTATGGAGGAGGCCCTTTTCAGCAACTCATCCAATTTTGGTTGCCACATGGAATTTTGATCTAACTTGGCCAAATCCTTAAGAATCTCGAGACGAAGAGAGATGCTGAGTAGGCGACCCAAAACGATTTCACCAACTCGCATATCACCCGCCCCGGAAAGAGTATTGAACAATCCATTCAACTGCAGTTCAAACCCAGTCATTTGTGCAACATACAAGCCAATGCGGGAAGCTATCTCCGGGGCATATTCAAGGGCTCCTATCCAAATATTGTCTTGGTCCGATCTAGGAATGTCATTCATAATGGATATCAACCAATAACCTGATGATGAAGAAGGCGAGATAATTTTACATCACACACTAACATTCATTTTTGTTCACAACTACACCGTAATACGCAAATCAACACTCTTGGTGACTATTGTGCAACGATTAGTCTTAGTTATGCCGAATATTTGTACATCTATGATACAAACATCGAAATCAGAATATAGTGAATCGGTAAACGTAGGCGTCCCCTCACTCAAAATCAGAAATCAAATAATCCTCATAGTCTTCAGCCGTCAGCCCATCTTCGCTGACCACGTTACCCCGCACACTTATGCCTGCCTCATGCACTGTTTCGGCATTGCCTGAAATTAGCGGGTGCCACCAGTGTAGGTCCCCGCCCTCGGCGACGATGCGGTAGGCGCAGCTTGAGGGGAGCCAGCTTATGGTGTCCAGTTTTTCTGGTGTTAGTTGAATACAATCTGGAACCGTATCGAAGCGGTTTTCGTAATCCTTGCATTGGCAGGTGCCGTGATCGAGAAGAGTGCAGGCAATGTTGGTTAGGTGAATTTTGCCGCTATCCCAATCTTCAAGTTTGTTCAGGCAACACCTTCCACACCCATCGCACAGGGATTCCCATTCAGTGGGCGTCATCTCTTTGAGTTTTTTGGTTTTCCAGAAAGGTAGCGTCATTTAGGTTTGTCGTTCTTAAAATAAAAATACTGACTGTGTTCTATGGCACAGACAATTGATCGAACAGCGATTAAATTTACCAAACACGTCATTTTAATCCAACATGTGGGTTATATGATGTATAAAATGTCAAATATTCGGCAGCATCGGGAGAGATTGTGCGCGATCCATTTAACAATTCCAACAAGGGCAAGGGTCGCAACCGGCTTCTTGATTTTGATTCATGGATCGACTCCTCTCTTTACAACATGTTCAGCAATGGTTCTGACACGCTGGAATCCATCAATATCTGGTTCAGGCGATTTAGGGTTACGGGGTTCAAAAAATTCCTCGTTGAAGTACTGGATGAGGGTTTCACCTTCGGCGTTGGTGGCTTGATCCTGCTATTTACGCTGGCGATCCCGGCCTTTGAGGAAACCCACAAGGACTGGCGTAATCAGGGCGATTATTCGATCCTGTTTCTAGATCGAAACGGCAAGGAAATTGGCCGTCGCGGCATCAGGCAGGATGATGCGGTGCAGGTTGATGCTATGCCGGATCATTTCATCAAAGCAGTTCTGGCAACGGAAGACCGGCGGTTCTTTGACCATTGGGGCATCGATTTTTTGGGTCTTACCCGCGCAATGGCTGAAAATGTTCGGGCAAATTCCGTCGTTCAGGGGGGAAGTACGCTTTCCCAGCAATTGGCAAAAAATCTGTTTTTGACCAATGAGAGAACCCTCGACAGGAAGGTCAAGGAAGCCTTTCTTTCTGTATGGCTTGAAATCAATTTGACCAAGAAAGAAATTCTCAAGCTCTATCTTGATCGTGCCTATATGGGTGGCGGCAATTTTGGCGTTGGGGCAGCGGCGCAGTTTTATTTTGACAAGGAAGTCACAGATATCAATCTGGCAGAATCGGCAATGCTTGCCGGCCTGTTTAAAGCGCCGACAAAATACGCTCCCCATATCAATCTGCCAGCGGCTCGTGCGCGGGCAAATGAAGTACTGACCAATATGGTGCAGGCGGGTTTTATGACTGAGGGTCAAGTCATTGGTGCACGGCGCAAGCCTGCTACAATTGTTGAGCGTGACGCGTCTGAAGGTCCGAACTATTTTCTCGATTGGGCATTTGAAGAAGTTAAACGCATCACGATTGCAATGCCTGTCAGAACAATCATTGCGAAGACGACCATTGATCTTGATTTGCAGAGATCTGCGGAAGATTCCATCGAAACTCATTTGCGCCAACACGGCACGGCATACCATGTGAAACAGGCCGCGATGATTGCGATTGATCATACTGGCGCTGTGCGCGCCATGGTTGGTGGCCGCGATTACGGCCATAGCCAGTTTAACCGGGCAACAAAATCCAAACGCCAGCCGGGTTCAGCCTTCAAGCCTTTTGTCTACGCCTCATCGATTGAAAATTACGGATATGACGAACACACCAGAGTTACCGATGGCAGTGTCTGCGTTCACCGGTTTGGTAAAACCTGGTGCCCTCGAAATTACGGTGGCAGCTTTCGTGGGCGGACAGATTTCACCACCGCACTGGTCAAATCGATCAATACGATACCAGTTAAGCTCTACCTTGGCCGTGATGGGTTAAAGGGGCTTGGTGGTAAGAAAATTGTGGAGACCGCTCGCAAAATGGGCGTCACCTCCAAACTGGTGATGAACCCGCCAATGGTACTTGGTGCCAACGGTTTGACTGTTCTTGAAATGGCAACGGGCTATGGCACATTCATGACCGGCGGCAAACGGCTTAATGTTCAAGGTATTGTTCAATTGAAAGATACCAAGGGCAACACCTTGTATGACATTCGAAAAAATCAGGTAGAACCAACACAGGCGCTAAAAGAATCTACCGTTGCAACCATGAACAAGATGATGGTTCAAATACCCGAATGGGGAACCGCCAGGCGTGCAGCGCTGGATGGCATTCGGGCAGCCGGTAAAACCGGCACCACGCAAGCCTACCGCGATGCGTGGTTCGTTGGCTTCACAGGAAATTATGTGGCGGCGGTTTGGTTTGGAAATGATAATTATCAGCCGACAGCCCGCCTAACCGGTGGCAGGCTTCCAGCCATGACCTGGCAAAAGTTCATGACTTATGCCCACCAAAACATCGAGCTACGGCCAATTCCATATGTGGATGATCCCTTCCCCGGCAGTAAGGCGCCCAAAGCAGTCGCCGCAACAGATGGGGATAGCGAGCAAGTGGCAGCTATTCGCCCAAAAACCCTTTCTACGGCGGCTGAGGATAATTTAAGAGAATTAGAGAAAATATTTCGTTCGGCAAAGCCTGCTAAAATCCATGGCAAAATTGCCGCCCATACACCATCTGGGTTGACAACGCAGTGATAGTCCTGATTTTTGCGACTTAAAAGAAATACGGGCAGGATATTTTGCGAAGCATCTTCAACTTGTTGATCATCTTTTTAATCGGACTGGGCATTGGCTCCAGTACGGCATGGTATTCTATCCAGAAATCCCATGGCATTGGCGCGATCAATATCGGCCAATGGTCTGCATGGCCATTTGTTGGCGGCTCAGCGGTTGACCCATATACCGGCGCAAAGGTGGTCGCCGATGGCTCCCTGCCCCTTGGTGCTGCCGAGGGTTTGGCTTTTGAAGCGGTGAAAGATGAAGATGACGCTTTGCTTCGGCTCGAATGCACTTACCGACTAGAAGGCGTAACACCACCTGCAAAACTTTGGACCCTGGTTGCTTATAACACAGACGGTTCGCCGGTTACCCCCGGCCCCGGGGGAACATCTGCAAAATACTCAGGCAACCTCATGCGGTTTCCAGATGCATCTTTTGTGATAAATATTGGCAAGAACCCGGTATCCGGCAATTGGATTTCCACCAATGGCAAAGGCAATTTCAAACTGGTGATGCGCTTATACGATACGCCAGTGACCAGCACCTCCGGGCTGATTGACCCCGTTATGCCAAAAATATTGCAGATTGGATGTGAATCATGACCAAACGCATCATTTATAATTTGGTATGCGGGCTCGTGCTTGCCGGAATAATCCATATTATAATCATTCTGCTGATACCCACTTTTGGAACCAAAGATGCGTCTGATCAATTGGCTCAAAACAACAGTTTGTGGGAATTTGTTACCCTATCCAGCGTCAAAGCCTCGAATATCGCTGAAATCGATCCGTTTTTTGAGATCGGTGCCTGTCGATATGATTTGGAAAATGAATCCCTGCTGGTAACGGGGCCTGACACGGATGCGTTCTGGTCAGCATCGGTTTTCACAGAAGACGGGAAAATTCTTTATAGCCTGACAAAACGCACAGCGATTGAGGGAAAATTGAGTGTGCTTGTTGTAAACCCGATACAGATGTCGAATTTACGTGAAATCCAACCTAAAGAGATTGAGACTTCAATCCTTGTAGAAACCCAAAGCAATAAGGGGTTTTTGGTGTTACGGGTTTTGTCACCGGATGATAGCTGGAAACCCGGCATCGCAGCGTTTCTAGATGGCGTCCAATGCAACATGTTTGTTGCCAGTTAGCATATTTCAAAAAGATCATTGGCAGATACCAAGCGCAAAATTATTGTTTAATCACGCTTGGTTCCGGCAACTTTTGCCGGCGTTTCATAATATCTTGAATAGCGCACTCCCGAAAAGAACAAAATCTTTGCTTCCTTAATCGGTTTTGCATTTTGTAATTGCCTAGATCTTTCTCTGGCTTTTACTGGTCTGGGTAGTTCGATTACCATTCCCATTATAAGTCTCCGAGGTGTAGTGAAAATATTCGGTACGCATCAGAACTAAATTTATAATAATACAAATAAAATCATTATGGTTAACAGGTTCTAAACAAATTCCGGTAAATATCACGTCAGGTCTTGAACTCACTAACAAAAGGTCCCCTCGTGAATATTCAAAATTCCAGTACTCAAGTCGATCAAAATCTCCCAAATCGCCAATTTTCCAAATATTACAAGGGGCGTCCGGTAACAATATTACTTGATGCAACCCATGCATTTTGCAGGTTTGATCGGCCAAGTCAGTCGGAGATCCAAAAGTACAAAGAGTTTTTCTATTCTTTGATCGATCAGACCACCATGCTGGAAAAACGGGAAATATCCATCGTTCTGGCTAGAAACCATTATACGCCACGTGCAATTGCTATCCATCTTGCCATGGGGGAAGTATCGGGTAGCACACCTATGTTGTTATTTTCGCCGGTATTGAAAGAGATTGATTTACTTGCGATTGTTGAAAAATGTCAAATTTCCGGAGTGAGGGTGCTGGCGCGGCGAGATGGCCTGAGCCCACGCCTTATGAAAGCAATCGATGGCCGCGAAGATGCAATGGCATCGCGCATTCTTCATTCTGAAACAGGCCGCGTCATTGAAGTCGTACAAAACACACCTCAAATGAAGTTACCCAAGAAACAGGCTCCTGCCCCAATCCAAGTTGAAAAACCGGTTATTCCAACACAGGTCAGTACGCAATCAACAACTCAACAACAGGAATTGTTAAACCTTGCATCACGGGGGGGCAGGCTTGGTAAAAACAAAACTGATATTTCAACCGGGGTTTCAAACGCACCGAACGGCATTTCAACAATTCTCATAAATTTTGCACGCAGCCGTAATATTGAGGCGTTTTGCGAGGCCGTGAATAAGGAAACTTCGCTTAGCACAAAATTCGTCGGCGAATTGATAGCAAACACTAATCCCCACGCGCTATGCAGGTTGCTCAAGGCGTTAAATGTTCCAAACACGGGTGCATCACAGATTTTACTGCTTCTAAACCGGGAAATTGGCGCAAGCATTCAAATTTTTCGCGCAACAATGGTCGAATTTGATCAACTTTCATCGCAGACATGCCAGGAAGGCTTCCTCAAAAATGGTGCCAAATTTGAAGCTATTAAAGGTGCCCCTGCAAATCCTTCCATTCCTGCGCAGAGCAATGCAGTTGAGCAACAAAACATTACATCGAAGTTGGAAAATGCTCTCAGAAGACGACAAGAAGCTTTTGGACATCGGACCAAACGGCCTCTCTTCCACAACACTGTAGTAAGAAACAACACGGCGGCCTGAT
>JAESUH010000071.1 GCA_016763155.1 Rhizobiaceae bacterium | reverse complement strand
GGGCTTCACTCTTGGCTGTATCATCGTACCCAGATTGGTGCGCAGGGTTGGCCATGTGCGCTGTTTTTCTGTGCTGGCTTCCCTATTGGCAACAGTAATGCTGCTTTACGGCCTCATCGTGGATGCAGGTTTTTGGATACTTTTCCGCGCAATTGCAGGGCTATGCTTTGCCGGCTCCTACATGATCATTGAAAGCTGGTTGAACGAAAGAATCACCAATGAAAACCGGGGAGCCGTATTCTCGACCTATATGGTGATTTCACAACTTGCCATGCTGGCCGGGCAATATCTGCTGGTTACTGCTGATCCTGAAAAGGAAACGCTGTTTATGGTCGGGGCGATCTTGTTTGCACTGGCGGTTTTGCCCACGGCCCTTTCCCGCGCACAATCTCCCGCTCCTTTGACACAGGTTTCGCTGGATTTAACGGGGCTTTACACCAACTCACCAGCGGCTGCCGTTGGGGCTGTTATCTGCGGCTGCATCACTGGCACCTGGACAAGTTTTGCCCCGGTTTTTGGTGCAGAAACAGGCATGTCCCTGGCAAATATCGCCAACCTTGTGTCTTTTGCGATGATCGGCAGTATTTTGTTTCAATTCCCCATCGGGCGATTGTCTGATTTTATGGATCGGCGTTACGTTATGATTGGGGCTGCCCTTTGTGGTGCCAGTCTGGGCTTTATTGCTAGCCAGATTACGGTCAATGGCGCTAATCCCGGCATCGCCTATTATGCACTGATCACTGCTCTTGGCGGCTTTATCTACCCGCTATATGCGGTGGTTGTCGCACATGCAAATGACTACGCTGATAATGAAGATTTTGTAAAAACCTCCTCCAGCCTGCTAATTCTATACGGTGTTGGCACCATGATTGGCCCGATGGTGACGGGTAGTGTGATGGAATCTTATGGAGTGAATTCGCTATTCAATGTCATAGGTGCAGCACATTTATGTCTAGCAATTTATGTGGGTTACCGGGTTATGGTGCAGCCACGCCCAGACGATATGGAGACACTCGATTTTCAGGCTGGCCCAATAGCCAAACCACAAACTCCTGAGACCTATGCGCTTGATCCTCGGTCGGATAGTGAGGCTTATAACGCTGAGAATGAGTGAGATTTGGCGTGCTTCGCGGTTGTTTGTTCTCACGGCGTATCTTGGCTGCGCTCAGGCCTGCGACGGCGCGGCGCATTAGCGCCGGGTACCCACGCTCGCCTGCGAAGCTCGCAATCTTTTTCCTCACAAATTTCTCCGGATCATTCCCTTGCTGGCACTTCGCCGTAACAGTCCCGCCAAAGGCGGGGACCGAAGAGCGACCGGCGCTAATACGCCGCCCATGCGGAGGGCCCAAGCAAAGCTTGGAAACGCCCGTGAGAACAGGTCTACACTCAACGCTTACGCGTTGAGTACGTTCCACATTGCTAGTGGTGTTACCGGCATATCGATGGATTCTGTGCCGTTGTGACGGTGTAGTGCGTCACATACAGCGTTCATGACCGCTGGACATGCACCGATGGTTCCAGCTTCCCCGGCGCCCTTAATTCCCAACGCATTTGTTGTGGAGGGAACGTTGCGCGTATTGAAATTGAAATGGGGGATGTCTTCAGCCCGCGGCATGCAATAATCCATGAAGGAAGCGGTCAAAAGCTGGCCGTCTTCATCATAAACCGTATGCTCATTGAGGCACTGGCCAATACCCTGCGCCACGCCGCCATGAACCTGCCCTGCAAGCAGGATCGGGTTCACCGTTACGCCAAAATCATCGACAATCGTATAAGCAACGACTTTAGTAACGCCAGTTGTCGGATCAACTTCAACTTCGCAAATGTGCGTGCCGTTAGGATAAGTTGCCTCGGCCTGCTTGAAGTTTCCTTCACCCTTCAAATCATCTGGGTTACTGGCTGATTGGGCAAGGGCTGCAAGGCTGATTGAACTATCAGTACCAACCACACGGGCTTCACCATCGATCAGTTCAATATCACCAGCAGATGCTTCGAGTTTGTCTGCGGCCAGATTTTTGATCTTTTCAGCCAGCGCCTGACTGCCCCAAACAACTGATACGCCGCCAAGAGGCACTGAGCGTGAGCCGCCAGTACCGCCGCCTGCAGCCAATTCGTCCGTATCGCCCTGACGTACGTCGATCTCATCGATATCAAGACCAAGATTATCCGCTGCCAATTGAGCATAGGCCGTTGCATGGCCCTGACCGTTGGTCTGGGTTCCAATTTTCAGAGTAACGGTACCGTCTCCCTGAAGCTCCAGGAAGGCAGGCTCGGAACCTGCAAAGGCGCAGGCTTCAATATAGGTAGCCATGCCGATGCCGCGGAACTTGCCATTCTTTTTGGCGTCGTCATTCCGCGCTTCAATCTCGTCCCATTTGGAGCGCTCCATGCACTCTTCCATGTGTTCAACGAATTCGCCCGTATCATACATACGGCCACCCTGGGTGGTGTAAGGCAATTGCTCTGGCTTGATGAAGTTGCGGCGACGAATTTCGTCTCTGGTCATTTTCATGTCCAGCGCACATTGATCTACCAAACGTTCAATCAGGTAAGCCGCTTCCGGGCGTCCGGCACCGCGATAAGCGTCAACCGGTGTAGTGTGGGTATAAACGCCACG
Source organism: Rhizobiaceae bacterium (assembly GCA_016763155.1). GTDB lineage: Bacteria > Pseudomonadota > Alphaproteobacteria > Rhizobiales > Rhizobiaceae. The sequence goes on along the minus strand of JAESUH010000071.1, from coordinate 2,856 downwards.
CAAATGGAAGTTTAGTGTGTCAATATCGTAGAGGCCGGTTGCCATCGTTCCACCAAGGAATGGAATAAACGGGCCATAGCAATGGAGATAGGCACCCATTGCAGCAACCAGATCTATATCCAGCGCAAGAAACTTTCCGTCTTTATCCATCGCCATGCGCGCGGTCACTACATTATCGCGACCATGGGCATCAACAACAAAATGCTCTGTGCGGTCACAGGTCCATTTGACCTGCTTGCCAGTCAGTTTTGCCGCTGCCATTGCGAGAGGATATTCTCGATAAACGAACGCCTTCGTACCAAACCCACCACCGACATCGCCGGTTGTAACGTGAATTTTTTCCTTTGGCATATCAAAGGTCCCAATCAGGACACCCTGAAGGCCGTGCACACCTTGCGAGCAAACGCTAAGGTTGAAGCGGTCTTCCTCATCGCTCCAATCAGCCACACAAGAACGCGGCTCGATATAATTGGAAACAAGACGGTTATTGATGACGGTCAGCTCTGAAACGTGAGCAGCACCTTCCAATATGGCTTTGGTTTTTTCCGGGTCGCCGGAACCAATGGTGAAAGCGAGATTGCCACCCTTATCGGCATAGACCTGAGCAACGCCATCATCGAGGGCGGTCGCTGTATCGGCAATCGCGTCTTTGATGTCGTAGTCAACTTCGATTAGTTCTGCTGCGTCTCTTGCGATCAGTACAGAATCAGCAACGATGAAGGCAACCGCATCGCCCACATGGAGAACAGTATCTTCACAAAGAATTGGAATGTCGCGTGTCTCAACCATTGTGCCGTCGACCTGTGGCAGCAAGGCCTGACAGGTCAATGGTTTCAAATGGGCTACATCCGCAGCAATCATTACTGCGTGAACACCTGATACAGCTTTGGCAGCAGAAACATCTGTAATTTTAAATTTTGCATGCGCGTGTGGGGAGCGCAAAACATAGCCGTGGAGCAAATTTGGATCCACATTATCGTCGGTGAAATTTCCCCGACCTGTTATTAATGTAACATCTTCTTTACGGCGGGGAGATGCTCCCATACCAAATTTTCCGTGTACCGGTGCGTTCATTATTACCTCGAAAAAAATATTGAATTCCTATACATAGAAACTAACTTAAATTGCCACGATGTCGAGGCATTTTTGTTGTGCTGTAGAATTTGGTCTGCCATTGTGCGCCTTGGAGCAGATTCACCCAATGCTATATTCCAACCTCGCGAAAAAATTTAACGTCCTTCCTGACAATGCGAAGGGTGCATTGACGCTCATGCTTGCCGCCATTGGCTTCACAATCATGACGCTGTTGATAAAGCTGACCGGTGCGCATTTGCATGTAACGCAGATATTGCTGGTGCGCCAAATCGTAATGATTGGAATAGTCGCGCCGACCATTCTTCGAAATTTTCCAGGAAGCCTAAAAAGCGATCGTGTGCCGATGCAATTTGCCCGGCTGTGTTTTGCCATGGTTGCAATGCTGACGGGCTTTACAGCTGTAATTAATCTGCCGCTTGCAGACGCCACGGCAATAGGATTTGCAAAGAGTTTTTTTGTTACCATATTCGCCGTGCTGATATTGAAAGAAGTCGTGGGCTTGCGCCGCTGGATGGCAGTTGCGGTAGGCTTTTTGGGGGTGATGCTTATGGTACGACCGGGCACCGAAGGATTTTCGGTCTATGCGGTGTATTCCCTTATAGGGGCCGCATCTGCTGGCGTGGTTATGGTGCTGATCCGCTTATTGACCCGCACTGAAAAACCCCACACCATTGTTACCTACCATGCCCTTGGCATTGGGGCCGCGATGCTCATTCCCGGCATCTATTTCTGGCAATGGCCAACCCAGAGCGAATGGCTAATGTTGGGAGTGATGGGGTTCGTTACCTATTTTGCACAGATGGCTAATATCTACGCTTACAAATGGGGAGAAGCCTCCGTTATGGCTTCACTTGATTATGTGCGTTTGCTTTATGCCACTATCGCTGGCTACCTTATTTTCGGCGATGTGCCCGGGACCTATACGTGGATTGGTGCAACTGTCATTATCATGGCCTCAATCTATACGATCCGGCGCGAGGCAAAGTTAAAGCGAAACCTCACACGCGCACCGGATGCCAAAGGGTATTAGATTTAGTGCAACAGCACCATCTTTGCGACACTGTCATCCCATCGCCAACAAGGGTGTTGGGGATCAATTTTGACCCCGCCTAACCATCGTTCCTGTGGGGCTAGAGATAAATAATCGATCTTTCCTGCCAGTACATTGCGCCCCGTATCCGTGATACTTATCTGCCTTTGCGGGCTTTCAACCAACCAATCACATTTCCCGGCAAGAGGCTTTTCCGGAGTTCCCGGATGGCCATTTTGCGATGTAACTTCCAAAATAGGCACGGAGACCTCGGACATTGATTTTAGGATGCGCCAGTACATGACATCTCCCAGCCATGGGAGCGGTTCTTTATTGTTCATCAGGTCACGAAAAATCTCACCAGTTGTTTTGCTTCCCTCGTTGAGAATTTCAAGGATGAATTTTTCTGTCAGGCCGAGGCCATTGGATGTTGAGGGGAATTCCTGAAGGTGTCTTTGAAAAGCTGCCGAAAGATTTGGCAGGGACAAGCTTTTCGATGAAGCAATTCGTTCCAGCATTATTGGCTCTGACGAGGCCAATGCATGCCAAGCCTCAGAGCCAAGGCTTAATTGCGCCTTAGTGACAGGCTTGCGCCTGCTCCATATCATGCGCAAGGCTTCAGGTGGCAATTGGCCAAGCCCCAAGAACCGGATTGATCCGGGGAAATGGTTGAGATCAATCATTTCCAGTTTCTTCGGCGAACCAGTTTGGGCAAACAGCGATAGAATTTT
>JAESUH010000070.1 GCA_016763155.1 Rhizobiaceae bacterium | reverse complement strand
GCTGCCAATGGCGCAAACCCTCTACCAATTATCGTTCCTTGCCATCGTGTCATTGGCGCAAACAACTCCCTCACAGGTTTTGGTGGCGGCGTTGAAACCAAGCAATTCCTATTGCAGCACGAACAGGGCGAAGATCCACAATTAAGCTTGCTCTAGGCGCGAGACCCTAGGTTCTTTTGCGCACGAATTTTTGTTCAATGACTTTATTTTCCCACTGATTTCCATCATATTCACCCTCCAGAGAAAACCCAAAGGCCTCATAGAGACTGCGTGCCGCATCCAACCCCTTGAAGGTCCAAAGGTGGATTTCGTCAAATTGTCGCTCGTCACAAAACGCAATCGCCTTTTGCATAAACCGACGCCCTAAGCCTGTACCACGTAGCCCCTCATCAATGATAAACCATCGAAGCTGAGCAATATTTCCGCCAAGGCCTTCTCCGTCAATCGCAATGCTTCCGCTGATTTTGTTAGAATTGGTAACATACCAAATTTCATTATCTGGATTCTCAACACGGGGAATAAATTCTGCCATGCCTCCAGCAACATAAGTTTCAAATTTGGCAGCAAACCCTACTGTTCGACTATAGTGATTTGCATGCAATGTTGCCACGCGCCCGATCAAGCCCGGCGCATAGCCCGAGTGAATTTTTGGGACATCCTTGGGGGATACAACATCAACTGCCAATCGGGAATTGCGGAGGGCAGCAGCATAGATTTGAATTCCCTTCAGCGTGGTATTTTGTTCTGTACTGCTTAACGACCGCATTGCGGAAATCACTTGATTTTCCGCAAATTCTACAATTTTCGCCAGCACAATTTCTCCGGCACTACTCAAGCGAAGAAGTTTAACCCGGCGATCCTTTTCCCCCAAGGTTTCCAACACTACACCACCTGAAACAAACGTCTTGATCATGCGGCTTATAGTAGATTTTTCAAGCAGGAGAATTTCTCCCAAATCCTTGGCAGAAATTCCTTCACCAAGCCCAATCTCGACAATAGCGTGAACGCTGGAGGCAGAAAGCTGCGTTCCTGCAATCGTTGGTCTAAGAAATCCCAATTCCCGCACCAATTGGCGAGAAGCGGTACGCAGATCGATAATCAACTCAGCATTAGGAACAGTCATAAGCAAACCTCATTTAGTTGTAACTTACAACTAAATGAGGTTTGGGTAATTGTCAAACTTTTTTGGCGTCACATCATTCCAAGGATAGCCGCATAGGTCAGTCCAGATAAAAGGGCACCGGATGCTGCCATCACCAGATAAAGCGCAAACAGTTTTGGTTTAGCCAGCGTCCAGACTGCAATCGCAGCAGGAATACTGGTCACACTGCCAGCCAGCATGAACGAAAGCCCGGTCGCAGGCGACATGCCCAAATCAATCAGGCCACGCACCAGCGGAATTCCAGCATAGCCGTTTAGATAGGCTGGCACACCAACAACGACAGCCAAAGGAATAGCAAATGGATTGCCATCCCCGAGCCATCTGGCAACACTTGCCGCCGGAATATAAGCGACCATCAAGCTTTCCAGCAGGAAGGCAAAAGCCAACCATCGGCCAAGGAACCAGCCAGAAGATAATGTCTCGCTCCAAAAGATACTAACCCGGCTCTTTTCCTGCCAGAATTTCCAAATCGGTTTGGCTTCTTCGATTGTAGGAGAACAGCTCGAAGAACCGCAGGATGGCCGAGCAATATTCTTGAGTGAATCATCCAAAGCCCCGGTTTTTGAAATCAACAGCGTGACGTATCCGGTAAATAACCCCATGCAAACTGCAGCGACTGTTTTGACCAATGTAAATTCCATGCCCAGAGTTGCGGCTGTCAGCACAAACATTTCCGGATCCATGATTGGTGAAGCAATACAAAATGCCAATACCGGCGCAATTGGAACGCCTGCCGCCAGTAAGCCAGCAACGAGCGGGATCACCCCACAGGAACAAAACGGCGAAAGCGCACCAAATATTGAAGCAACGGCAATCGCTTTTACCGGGCTCCCCTCAAAGGCCTTTGCAACCAGCTGATCTGCACCACTGGCCTTGAGATAGGCCGCCACCGCCACGGATAGCAGGATAAACGGGAGAATGCCCAATAGCGCTTCAGCCGTAAAAACCAAACTTCTGCCAGCCTGCGGAGGCGCTAACAAAAATAGCACAACAAATATCGCCGCCGACATAAAAATGGGCGCGCCTAGCCGATGCCAACTGTTCAGGACGGCATTAAATATTGCCGCGAAAACGCCGCCATTTTTCATCTCAGGCTTTTGCGGTGTACAACAGCTATTTGAAGTATCCAGTGGGTCAATTGCATCCATGATAATTTCTACTTCACTAGTTTTATAGTTATATAAATTCAAAAAAAAGGAGCGTGCCTGCTAGGCCGCATCCCCACAAATTTCATCGGACATCTGATCGCTGCAACACTCTGCTTCAAGGGAATGTAGCACGCTCGTCAACACATCAAGTTCAGCAAAACAGAATACACTGCGCCCCTGCTTTTGCTGAGTTACAAGACCAACACCAACCAGACCACGCAGGTGAAAACCAAGGGTCGATGGCGGCACTTCCAAACGTCTGCCAATCTCACCAATGGTCATGCCATCGCGGCCGGATTTAACCAGTAGTCGAAAAATTGCCAATCGAGTTTCATTGCCCAATTCAGCCAATGTGCGTGTAACGTGATCCTGTTTCATGCGGGATGCATATCATGATGAGAAAATTAAAACAACTACAAAACTAGTTATATAGATAATTCACCTATTCAAACCGTTCAGCAGGCTCACCGCATCAAATTCCAGCTTTGATAATTCAACCAATATTTCGGAAGCCTGATTGATGTGCGTTTCCTCGCCCGTAGCACCTGCCCGGTCCAGCAGCGCAGCCACTTCTGTCCATAATTTCGCAATATCCACAAATGCCAAATGGGCCTTTCCGATCGGTTCAAGATCGGTAATTTCAGCACTTTCTTTCAGAAAGTCGCGATACATATTTCTAAACAGTGCGCCGCCTGTTCCAGCTTTCTCCATCAACATTGCGGTGGTTTGAAACTCTGTCTTAACATCACTGCTGCGCTTGAACCATTTCTTGATTTCCACGCTGGTGGTATGAATGCCCTTATAGCCAAAATTCTTGATTGGCGGATTGAGAAACCCTTTGGCATTGTTCGCAATAGCATCAATAATTGCCTGTTTCTGGTTAAATCCACCGGGCTTTTTACGAAGGAAATAGGACAGGTTTTTCGCAGCCATAGGCCCCTTTTCTGAGCGTGCTGCTTCAAGGCTTTGCAAAGATGTCCGCGTCATTCCGTGTTCAGGCTGCGTATCGACAAGATAAGCGAACGCCTCATCATAGCCATACATGGCAACAAAATGCCCGGCAAAGTGTATCTTCTCGCTGAAATATTCCAGATGGAAACAATCTAGCTGCAAGCCAACAGCAATATCCTGATCAATACAATCGGCCACATTCTTCCAAGCCTTTTTGATCGAAGCGGTCTCTGAAACTGTCAACTCCAAATTCAAATTTTGCGCCAGCGTCTCAGTGATTGCTCCAGGCTTGGTCCGCCCACCAATGAATGGAAAATCCATCATTTTCATATTCCAGAAGATAAAACCCAATCCTTCTCCAAGGCCAAATAACATCGGCTCCGACAGGTTGAAATCCAACTGATTCAATAAACTGCCTGTAGCAACAGTCTCACAATGCTGCCCTTCAAATCCGGTAAAATCTTCAATGATCATGACTATTTCCTTCCTCGCTTCGGCGATATTGCATCTCTGGTGTCTTTTAGGGTTTTCAAAAATTTGCGCGAACGACGTATCCGCTCCTCGATTTCATTGATCTTGGTTTGCAAAAATACTTCTGCATCGAAATCATCGGCGGATGCTGTGTTCAGTTGCTTGATAAACAGCACCAGATCGGCAATCGAAAGCCCTGCATCCTGAGCTTCTTTTATCATCGAGAGAATCTCTACGGTTTCTTCAAAATAATCCCGATAGGAATTCGTGCCGCTGGAACTGGGCATGGAGAAAATCAATCCGTTGCGTTCATAAAAACGGATCGTATCCCTGCTCATATGGGAGCGTTTTGCTAGTTCGCCTATTCTCATCTGCTCTCGCCAATTCTTTGATTGCCCAATCCTAGCAAATCAAAAAACCATTGACAATGGTCCATTGTTTGTAAATATTACTTACAACAATTCCCAGACCCGGCGAGAGGTAGAAATGAGCAAATATTGTCAAAGTTGCGGAATGCCCATGGAAAAAGATTCGGAAGGTGGCGGCACCAATACCGATGGATCGCGCAGCATTGAATACTGCTCACTCTGCTACAAGGATGGAAAATTCACTCATCCGGATTTCACCGTCAAACAAATGCAGGCTCATTGTGTAGATGCCCTCAAAGGGCACGGCATGCCAGGCTTTATGGCCTGGATTTTTACCCGTGGCCTGCCAAAGCTTAGTCGTTGGAAAAAAGACTGGTAAACCTAGTTTAGTTCATCCTGCCACGGTGGATTAGCACCAGCGCGGGTAACAGAAATTGCGGCCACTTTTACGGCCAGTTCCACTGCACCGCGAAGGGTTTCTTCATCCATATCGCGCAATGCAGATTTGGTTAGCACCCCTGCCCGGCTTAGCCCTGCAAGCAGACCGCCATCGAAAGAATCGCCAGCACCCACGGTATCAACCACCTGCACTTTTTGCACCGGAACCACCACATCATGGTGAGCAGTGATAACCCGGCACCCTTCAGCGCCCATGGTCAAAACCACCAGTGACATACCGTTCTCAATCCAGGTTTTGGCGCTATCTTCAAAAGTTCCACCCGGCACCAGCCAGTCAAAATCCTCATCAGATACTTTGACGATATCGCTCATAGCGATCATTCGACTCATGCGCGCGCGATGAGCAGTTGCATCGGGTATGAAACTCGCACGGATATTAGGATCGAGCGACATGATCCGGGCTTTGTGTTCGCGTTTCATCAAAGCTTCCAGCGTTGCGCCGCAGGGTTCAGATATCAGACTGATAGTTCCAAAATGCAAAGCGGTGACCTCATCACCAAATTGTGGAAGGTCTTTTTCGCTCAGCAACCGACCGGCAGTATTCTCATCATAGAAGGTGTATTTCGCCTGACCATTCGTAAGTTTAACGAAGGCCAAGGTTGTGGGCGCGCCACTGCGCACCGCATATCGGTAATCAACCTTTGAGGCTTCAAGTGCAGCCGCAAGTTTCTCTCCGAATAGATCTGTCGAAAGACCTGAGAAAAAACCCGCTTCTTCACCCAACCGTCCAAGCGCAATCGCAGTATTGAATATCGCCCCGCCAGGAACGGGCAGCAAAACTTCACTGCCATCTTCCATTTGTCGCGGCAACATATCGATCAGCGCTTCCCCGCAACAAATGATCATGGCACCAACATCACTTTCCCGGTGTTCATATGGCTAAGTTCTTCAGGCAATCGCTTCATGGCATCGCGCAAGGGTACACTGGCACGGATATCGGTTTTCCACTTACCACTGGCAAATAGTTCCTGCACCTGCGCAATAACAGCCATTTGCTCTTGCGGCGGTTTGGCTTGCATCCATTTAGTCAGCCAGAAGCCTTCAATTGATTTGCCGGTGAAAACAAACTGCCCCATTTGGCTCATAACCGGAGCCTCTATTGATAGCTTGCCATAAACCACCCAGCGCGAACGGTTTGGCATTGCAAAAAACATATCCGCCGAGATTTGATCAGCCACAGCATCCAGCATGATACGCGGTTTTTCATCACGCATAATTTTGCCAATGGCTTGCTCAAAATCTGGTGCCGTACAGTTCAGAACATGGGTAGCACCATGATCTTTCAATGTTTCAATTTGTTCATCCCGGCGCACAATCGAGATGGCATGAATGCCCTCATCCTTGGCAAGACCGGTGATCAGCTTACAAAGCTGGCTTGCGGCCGCTGTCATGATGAAGCTTGTAGTATCGGCCTTTTTAACCTCATCAAACATAGCAACCGCTGTGAGTGGATTAACAAACAGGGTTGCCGCATCCTCATCACGCAAATCATCACGCACAGGAATACAGGTGATCGCATCTGCGATGACATATTCAGCCCACGCCCCAGAAGCCGAGGCTAAAAACGCCACGCGTTTTCCCACAAGGCCCTCGCCGCCACTGCCGGCAAATATCACTTCACCAACACCTTCAAACCCTGCAGGAACGCCTATTCTTCGCGGCAATCCGTATTCACCCTTGATGAAATGCAAGTCCGATGGATTAATATTGGCCCGAATCAATCGAATTAATACCTGCCCGTCACGAGGTTGAGGAACATCTATTTCCTTTGCCTCAAGAAAAGGTTCCAGAGTCGTGATGGATGGCCCTTCCTGAGTATTGGAAAAACCATCATTCAACAAAACCAGCGCGAACATTTTTTCTGGGTGCGACATGAAATTCCCTTATGGTTTCAGCACAATTTTACCGACCGCCTTGCGGTCATGAATATAATTGAGGGCAGCAGATGCATCCTTAAGCGCAAATGTGTTTTCCACATAGGGTTTAATTTTCCCGGTCTCATACCAGCCCATCAACTCAGCCATATTTTCCGCATAGACTTTCGGTTCCGTGCGGGTAAATGTGCCCCAGAACACGCCAACCACACTATAGCCTTTAACCAGCGCCAGATTGACTGGAAATTTAGGGATGGTGCCGGAGGCAAATCCCACCACCAGCAAGCGCCCTTTCCAGGCCATGGCGCGTGAACAGGCGTCAAACACTTCTCCACCAACCACATCAAACACCACGTCGGCTCCCTTGCCATTGGTGGCTTCCTTGAGGTTATCCTTCAGGTTTTCATACCCAAGCGCAATATCTGCACCGTTTTCCAGCACGATTTTCCGTTTTTCCTCAGTTGAAGCCACACCAATAACTCTGGCACCCATGGCCTTGCCCAATTGCACAGCCGCAAGCCCGGTTAAACCAGCGGCCCCCGTCACAACAAGCGTTTCACCTTCTGCCAATTGTGCACGCTGTTTGAGAGCATGATGGGAAGTACCGAACCCGCATAAAAGAGCCGTTACTGCATCGCCACTTATCCCATCAGGAACAGGCATGACAACGGATTTGTTCACCAGCACTTTTTCCGCGTAACATCCCAATTGAGAAATCGCGGCAACCCGGTCTCCGACCTTAAAATTATCAACAGCCGAGCCAATTGAAATCACATGGCCAACCACCTCCATGCCAGGCACAAAGGGTGTTGGTGGTTTTGCCTGATATAGCCCCTGAACCAGCAACCCATCGGGGTAATTCACACCGATGGCTTCAGCTTCAATGACCAAATCATTTTCACCGGCAATGGGGTCATCCATATCCCCATATACCAATTTATCGATCGAGCCATATTCCTCGCAAATAATCGCTTTCATTTTCGCAAAATCTCCGGGGTTACATTTTTTGCTGAGTATATTTTTTCAGTTCCGCCCTAGCGACCTGACGGCGATGCACGGCATCCGGCCCATCAGCAAACCGCAAGGTGCGCACATGTTGCCAGGCACGAGCCAGTGAGAAATCCTGCGAAATCCCCTGCGCTCCATGCATTTGCACGGCTTCATCGATGACTTTAAGCGCCATTAGAGGAGCCACCACTTTAATCTGTGAAATCCATGGTGCCGCAGCGCGTGCATCCCCTTGATCCATCATCCATGCAGCTTTCAGGCAAAGCAGACGTGCCTGCTCAATTTCCATCCGGCAGTTGGCGATAATATCAAAATTGCCACCCAATTGTGCCAGTGGTTTGCCAAATGCTTCACGGCGAATAGATCGTTGGCACATTTGTTCCAATGCGCGCTCAGCCTGTCCAATGGCACGCATACAATGGTGAATCCGTCCGGGTCCAAGCCGCCCCTGCGAAATTTCGAACCCTCGCCCCTCACCAAGCAATAAATCACTGGCAGGCACGCGTACATTTTCAAATTTAATATGCAAATGACCATGCGGCGCATCATCCAGGCCATAAACCTGCATCGGGCGTATTTTGGTAATTCCCGGCGTATCGGCAGAAACCAGAATCATTGAATGCTGTTGGTGTCTCGTGCGCTCTTCGTCAGGTGATGCCACCATCACAATGTAAATTTTACAACGAGAATCACCTGCTCCAGATGACCACCATTTTTCACCATTGAGCACGTATTCGTCACCTTCCCGGATACAGCTCATCTCGATATTGGTCGCATCAGACGAGGCCACATCAGGCTCAGTCATCAAATAGGCAGAACGAATCTCACCTTCCAGCAAAGGCGCTAACCATTTCTTCTTGTGCTCCTCAGTACCGTAGCGCTCCAGCACTTCCATATTGCCCGTGTCAGGCGCGCTACAGTTAAATATCTCGGCCCCAAGGTGAGATTTACCCATTTCCTCGGCCAGATAAGCATATTCCACGGTGCTCAATCCATAGCCCCGATCAGAATCAGTTAGCCAGAAATTCCACAGGCCACGTTCCTTTGCCTTGGCTTTCAAACTGTTGAGAATTTCATCCTGCCTTGGCGTATGGGTCCATCGGTCTCCCTTTTCCACCTCGGCAAGATATTCATCATCCAGCGGCAAAATTTCCTCGGCTATCATTTTTGCAACTTTCCCATGCAGCGGGCGCAGCCGCTCACTCATGCCAAGTGCCATTGCATCGCCAGTTTTCATTTCTGAACCGCTACTCATATTCATTCTCCTCACTGAAATTCGGTGCTTAATTTTGAACAAAAAAGCTACAAACAATCAATCATGCATCTTGTCATCACACACAAGAGCGATAATGTAAGAAAACAATAAAATGCGATGGCACCCTGCCATTTGGATGGAGAAATTTATGAATATTTTAAATCGCCTGTTTTCACTCGAGGGAAAAACGGCACTGGTCACTGGCGGAGCTTCCGGCATTGGCCGAATGATTGCAACGGCTCTGGTTGAAGCAGGAGCCCATGTGATGATTGCCTCACGCAAGGGCGACGAATGCATCAAAGTTGCCAATGAGATCAACGTAACCAAGCCTGCAGGCAAAGCAGAAGGCTTTTCCGGCAATGTGGGCACTGAAGAAGGTGTGAACAACCTTGTATCCGAGGTTAAATCCCGCTGCGAAGCGTTGAATATTCTGGTCAATAATGCCGGTGTCACTTGGGGAACGCCTCTGGGCGAATTTCCCTACGGCGCCTGGGCAAAAGTTATGGATGTAAACGTTACCGGCTTGTTTCACCTCACCCAGCAATTACTCCCCTTGCTGGAAAAAGGCGCAAGCGATGAGGACCCTGCACGGGTGATAAATCTTGGCTCCATCATGGGCAATTGCCCATTGGGAGACGGTGCCTACTCCTATTCCGCGTCAAAAGCTGCTGTACACCATCTAACCAAAATTCTAGGCAAGGAACTGGCGGAGCGGCGCATCACTATCAATGCTTTTGCGCCAGGCCCGTTCCAAAGTAAAATGACCGCCTTTGCCACAGATAGCGACGAAAAAGCCGCTAAAGTTGGCGCTGGTGTCCCTCTTGGACGTATTGGTTCTCCCGATGATATTGCCGGTGCCACTCTCTTTTTATGTGGAAAAGGTGGCTCCTACGTTACGGGCGCTATCCTGCCGCTTTGCGGCGGCACTCATTTGCTCTCCGCTCCACCTCTGTTTGATTAAAGGTCACCATTTTGGAAACCATCCCAATTAAAGAAATCATTGCCCGCGCGGGCAATTTCGAAACCACATCAGATTGGATCGAGGTCAGTCAGGCCATGATCGACCAATTCGCAGACGCAACCCATGATCATCAGTTCATTCATGTGGATGAAGCCCGTGCAAAGGCTGAAACCCCTTATGGAGGAACCATTGCGCATGGCTTTCTCACCCTGTCTTTACTTTCAAAATTTGCCATAGATGCAATGCCAAAAGCCACAGAAGCCGTGCGCTCAATCAATTACGGATTTGACAAGATACGTTTTCTAACCCCAGTGCGATCTGGTTCACGAATACGGGGAAATTTCCAATTGGCTGAATGCACCGAACGCAAACCGGGAGAATTTTTATCACGTTACATTGTCAGCGTGGAAATTGAAGGCGAAGAAAAACCGGCCCTCATTGCCGAATGGCTCGGCATGGCCGTCACTAAACTATAACGGAGTTATCTAAGATATGACGATTGAATTTGATGGCCAGGTGGCCATTGTCACTGGTGCTGGAAACGGCTTGGGAAAATCTCACGCCCTTGAACTGGCAAAACGCGGAGCCAAGGTCGTGGTCAACGATTTTGGTGGAGCAAGAGACGGCTCAGGCGGTTCACTATCTCCAGCAGAAGAAGTTGTGGCCGAAATTCGCGCCGCAGGCGGCGAAGCAATCGCCAATGGCGCAAATGTTGCCAATTACGAAGACTGTGAAAAGATGGTAGCACAGGCCGTCGCCGAATGGGGACGGGTTGATATCCTCATCAACAATGCCGGTATTTTGCGCGATCGCTCATTCGGTAAAATGACCACAGCAGACTGGGACAGCGTTGTCGCCGTTCACCTCAATGGCTCCGCCAATTGTTCCCGCGCTGTCTGGAACCAGATGAAAGAGCAAAATTATGGTCGCATATTGATGACCACCTCCACTTCTGGAGTGTACGGCAATTTTGGTCAGGCAAATTATGGTGCTGCGAAAATGGGCGTAGTCGGCTTGATGAACACCCTTTGCATTGAAGGGGCTAAAAACAACATTCAAATCAGTTGCCTCGCCCCAACAGCTGCCACCAGAATGACCGAAGACATCATGACACCGGATATGCTGGAAGCCCTAAAACCAAAATACGTCACCCCTGCCGCTGTCTTTTTGGTCAGCCGCGACGCACCAAATCATACGGTAATGTTTGCTGGCGCTGGCACTTACGCCACCATGGAAATTCGCGAAAGCAAAGGCAAACACCTGGCCGAAGACCAACGCAACGCCGATGGCATTGCAGAAAGCTTCTCTGCCATCAGCGATATGTCAAATGCCGATGTTTTCTACACCGGTACCGAACACGTCATCAAAATCGTCCAAAACGCAACAAAATCCTAAGGGAAAATCATGCGCGAAGCAGTTATAGTCTCCACCGCACGCACACCGATTGGCAAAGCCTATCGTGGTGCTTTCAACGACACCTCAGCCCAAGAAATCGGTGGCCACGCCATCGCTAACGCGGTCAAACGCTCAGGCGTAGATGGCGGCGAAATAGATGATGTAATCATGGGAGCCGCCATTCAACAGGGCTCCACCAATATGAACACCGCACGCCAATGCGCCCTTCGGGCAGGATTGCCAACCAGTGTTTCCGGCATGACCGTAGATCGCCAATGCGCCTCCGGCCTGATGGCGATTGCAACAGCTGCAAAGCAAATCATCAGCGATGGCATGACCATCACTGTTGGTGGTGGCCTTGAATCCATCTCGCTCTGCCAGAACGATAAAATGAACCTTTTTCGTGCTGCCGACCCATGGTTAAAGGAAAACATCCCCGCGACCTATATGTCGATGCTTGAAACAGCAGAGATCGTGGCAGAACGCTATGGCATCTCCCGCGAGGCTCAGGACGAATATGCCTACCAGTCCCAGTTACGCACAGCAGCAGCCCAGGCAGCTGGCAGACTGGATGCGGAGATTGTTCCCCTGAAAACATCCATGAAAGTCATGGACAGGGAAACCAAGGAAGTCTCTGACGTAGAAGTCACACTGGAAAAAGACGAGGGCAATCGCCCATCAACAACGGTTGAAAGCCTTAGCCAGCTGAAACTCGTATTCCAGGGCGGTCAGAAAATTCCCGAGGGAAAATTCATCACAGCAGGAAATGCATCGCAGCTTTCAGATGGTGCCTCCGCTTCTGTATTGATGGAAGCAAAGGAAGCTGAAAAACGCAACCTTGAACCCCTCGGCATCTATCGCGGCATGATGGTCGCCGGTTGCGACCCAGAAGAGATGGGCATTGGCCCGGTCTTTGCCGTTCCAAAACTGCTCAAGGCCCACGGCCTTAGCGTCGATGATATCGGTCTTTGGGAATTAAACGAAGCCTTCGCATCTCAGGCAATCTATTGCCGCGATCGCCTCGGCATTGACCCGGAAAAATACAATGTAAATGGTGGCGCCATCTCCATCGGCCACCCATACGGCATGTCCGGCGCACGTATGACCGGCCACGCACTCATCGAAGGCAAACGCCGCGGTGTAAAATATGTGGTTGTCACCATGTGCATTGGCGGCGGAATGGGCGGAGCCGGGCTATTTGAAGTAGCCTAGCTTGTTTAGCCCCTCGCGAGAGGGGCTACTCCTTGCCCAGAGCGCCGGCATTTTGAATGCTTTCGATATCTTTCTCGCTATAGCCAAGCTCGGCGAGAATTTCCAGATTATCCTGCCCAATCACCGGGGGATCCCGGTAGATATGGGTGGGAGAATCTGAAAACGCCACCGGATTATTGACCGCCACATAAGTCCCTTCAGTGGGATGTTCCCGCTGTTCAAAAAAACCGGTTTCCACCAATTGTGGATCTTCCAAAACCTCATCGAGCGACTGAACTTTCATGCAAGGCACATTGGCTTTGCCCAATACGCTCATCCATTCCTGACTGGTCTTTTGCAGGGCTATTTCCTCAATCGTATTGTATAGCTCCGTGATATTTTCAGTACGATTGGCATAAGTGTTGAATTTAGGATCTTTCATCAAATCAGGCATTCCCCCAAGCGTGAAAAAATCAGCCCAATTGGCATCCGTATAAGGCATGATACCGAGATAGCCGTCTTTTGTTTTATAGGGTTTGCGTTGCGGATTGATGGAGCGGGTGTAGGTGGTGCCTCCCTTTGGTGGCACAAATGTTCGTCCATAAAGGTTTTCCGCCATGGTGAAATTCACCATGCATTCAAGCATCGGCACTTCGATAAACTGCCCCCTGCCCGTGCGTTCCCGGTGCAAAAACCCTGCCATCATCGCGTAAGCTGCATAAAGCCCTGTGGTTTTATCGGCCACCAACCCCGGAAAATATCGCGGTGCCTCGCTACCATCCTGCAAAGGCAACATGGATGCCATTCCGCTGGCGCATTGCACCAGATCGTCATAGGCCTGACGCTCCGCATAAGGCCCTTCTGACCCATAGCCCACCGCGTGCAGATATAATATCTTGGGATTGATTGCTTTCACGCTTTCATAATCAAAACCCAATCGCCGCATACCACCGGCGCGAATATTATGGATAAACCCATCCGCTTCCTTGATGAGTTTTCTCAAAACTTCCTTGGCTTCTTCCTTGCGTAAATCCAGCGTCAATGAGCGTTTATTGCGGTTGATTGTAAGATAGATCGGCCCCATTCCTGGGGTTACATGCGGCCCCGCATGGCGCATCGTGTCACCAGCCAAGGTTTCAACCTTGATCACCTCCGCGCCTAAATCACCCATCATCTGGGTGCAAAACGGCCCCAGCACAACACTGGTTAGATCAATAATTTTATACCCACTTAAAACGCCTTGTTGCTGCAATTTTCAGCCTCCGATATGTCTGTCCGCTGGACAGTTTCAAACAATCAATTATGCTCGACCATACACGAAATTCGACAGGCAAAACCCATGGATGCGACAAAACCTATTAAAATTTTCGAGACCCGAATCCATGAAGACTGGATAGACTATAACGGCCACATGACAGAAGCCCGCTATCTGCATTTGATCAGCGAAGGATCGGATGAATTCCTGCGCAGAATTGGCATGGATATGGACTATGTAGCCACCGGTTTTTCCTACTATTCCGTGGAAACCCACATCCTCAACAAGACTGAAATTCGCGAAGGTGAGCCCGTAGCCGTAGAATTTCAACTGCTGGACTGGAGCGAAAAGAAGCTCCACATTTTCCAACGCATCCTGCATGGCAAAACAGGCATGGAACTGGCCAGTGGCGAGCAGATTTTGCTGCATGTGGACATGAAAGAAAACAAAGCCGTACCCGCCAGCGCCCATATTATCAAATTATTGAAACCAATTGCCGAGGCCCAATTGAAGCTGCCTTGGCCAAAAACTGCTGGCCGTGTTGGAAAACAACGCAGCTAGGTTCCGGGCCCTAACAAATCACTCCTGCCATTTTTTACGCATACGGCGCTCCAGCGCTCTCAGCATCAAAGACAGGCTGATGGTCATAAGCAAATAAATGTAAGCCACAATAGAATAGGTTTCGAAAAACCGGAACGAGCCCGAGGCGTATATCTTGCCCATCTGGGTAACATCGGCAACGCCAAGGATGGAAACCAGCGAGGAATCTTTCACCATAGCGATAAAATCATTGCCCAGCGGTGGCGCAATGGTGCGGATGGCCTGAGGCATAACAATAAAGCGAAAGCGCTTAAAGCTGGAAAGCCCCAGCGCCTTTGCGGCCTCAATCTGCCCCGCATCCACCGATTGAATTCCGGCACGAAACACCTCTGCAATAAAGGCAGAATACCCAATTGTAAGCGCAATAATAGCGCGCCACAGCAGCGGGAAATCTCGCACGGTCATCTTGTCGACAAGCCCTGCATCAACCAGCGGCGAAGTCACTAAATTCCACAGCGCAACGAAACCCGGCGCACCGACAAAGGCTATATAAAACAGCAGAACAAGAACAGGAATACCGCGAATGACTTCCACATAGAAGCGCGAAATCTGTCTAAGGATCAGCGATTTGGAAAGCCCCATTACAGCCAGTAACAAGCCAATCACAGAGGCCAGCGTAAAGCCGAGCAGGGTCACAAAGATGGTGATATACACCCCTTTGGAAACCGCCCGAAAAACCTGCGCGTAAAGGTCGCTGACCGCAATAAATATTGCCAGAGCAACGCCGATAACAATGACTATCATCAGCCACCAGGGAAAATCTGCCTTGGTGGCGCTGTCGGAAGGGGAAGATTTCATCGCCCCCTACCCGCAAATTTGAAAATGCATAATCACTTCAAATGGCCGTCTTATTGGCCAAATTTGTAGTCCAGAAACCATTTCTTATTGAGGGCGGCAATGGTGCCATCTTTTTTCATTTCAGCAATCGCTGCATTGATCGGCCCAACAAGGTCTGAGCCCTTAGGAAAGATGAAACCAAAATCTTCAGTACCCATGGCGTCGCCGATAACTTTCAGGCCGCCATTGGATGCATCCACATAGCCATTTGCAGCAACACCATCGGTCAACACAACGTCCACATCGCCGGTTTTCAAAGCCTGTACGCTTGAACCGAATGTATCAAATAATTTGACCCGCGGGTTGGCTTCATCGCCATCGAGCATGCTGTAGACGGCTGTATAAAACGGTGATGTACCTGCCTGCGCGCCCACAAGGCCCTCTTTGAAAGCACCAAAGCTTTTGCCATCGGTGAAACGGCTCTCATCGCCACGCACCAGCATGAACATTTCTGAACGCATATAGGCATCAGAAAAATCAACCTTCTCCTTGCGCTCATCTTTGATGGTAATGCCGGTCATGCCCATATTATACTGATCGTCAGAAACAGCCTGAATCATCGCATCCCAAGAGGTGTTTTGATATTCAACCTTGAAATTAAGTCGCTTGGCCATGTCGTTCACAGCATCATATTCCCAACCAATCGCCTTGCTGGTTTTCGGGTCAACAAACTGCAACGGTGGATAAGCATTCTCAGTCACCACAACAATCGTCTTCCCCCCCAAATCAGGCAAATCAGCCGCCAAAGAATGAGCAGCAAAAGCAAATGTCGCGGCAGCCGCGAGAATGATTGTAGGTATAAATTTCATGATTGTTTCTCCCTGAGGTAAGGCAAATATTTTGTACAAATTTGTTAGGATCATCATGTCAGATTTAGATGATGTTGAAAAGGTTGTTAGCGGTTGACACCCAGCCCATACATGTTCACGCAGTAGAACTGCATAGATCAGAGCTAAGCAGCAAAAATGATCAATTTATTTCAAACAGTTAATCAAATAAAAGAATTTACAAATATTATTAGAATCTGTTTGAATAAATCATTACGTGAAATTTGTTAGCAATGAAATTTATACCTCAATAAGTCTAAATTTAGCGGATTGAAAAAATGTCTCATAAAATATTTCTAAGTCATAACTTTAGCGACAAACCAATAGTGGAAGCTGTTGCGGTCAAATTGACAGGGATATTTGGTGAAGATCAAGTTTTTTATGACTCATGGTCAATCAAACCAGGTGATGGAATCATTGACCAAATGAACAAAGGGTTGGAGGCTCCAGAATTTGTTTTCTTCTTCGTATCGGCGAATAGTTTAGACAGTGGCATGGTGAGACTCGAATGGCAAAACGCTCTCTACTCGGCGTCAAAAGGCCATACAAGAATAATACCTGTACGTGTGGACGGAACAGCAATGCCGCCAGTTCTCATGCAAACCCTTTATATCGACATGCATACAATTGGATTAGATCCTGCAATTGCTCAGATCGTAAGCGTAACACAAGGCAATGCATCGTTCACACCACAACATCAGGGTTTTTCAAATCTTTCCTACTCAGTGTTAACAGAAGAAAACGGAACCAAAAAAATAGTTGTTAACGCATCCCATCTACTGGAGCCGAATCCACACTTTTTGGTGCTCATTGGAAATTCTGAAGGAGAACTGACCTGGAAGATGGGAGGCAGCCCATTTATTGGTGGTTTCGACCCAGGCTACGTATTGACTGATGGAAGCAAACATAATGGGATTAATATGAAGCCATTAAGCCAAGCACTAAGCCCAAATTACCCTTTGCGGATAGAGCTAAAGCAAACAGGAACAACAACAATCGACTTCAGAGGCATCCTTCACCAAAAATCTGAGCACAGCTGGATTCCTGTGCCTAATATTCAATAGGTAATAATGTATCATCCGTTAGGTGCAGCCTCACCACAAAAAATGCCGTGGAGACCCTATCGCCTCCTCATACCATTTTGCCAGAACAGCACGCTCTTCCATCGTAATAAAACTTAAATTCCCCGGCGGCATGGCGTTGGTGATTGCGGCTTGTTTGTAGATTAGTTCTGCGTGGCGGATGATGTCTTTGTCTTCTTCCAGCACCACGCTTTTGGGTGGGAAAGGGATGCCTTCCCAGCCGGGTTCTTGTGCGTGGCACATGGAACAGCGGCCAAGCACTATGTCGCGCACCATTTCGAAATTTTCGGCACTTGCCAATTTCTCTTCAATTGCCGTTGGCGCGTGGGTAGAGCTTGCGGCTTCCTCATGGTTTACAGGTCCCGCCTGTGACAGCCACATGATGAGAATGAAGCAAATCGTCGCCACCAGCCATGTCCAGAAAGGCTCACCCTTTTTGGCATGATGCATGTTGAAAAAGTGGCGAATTACCACGCCAATCACCAGCACCAGCGCGATGATGATCCACGCATATTTGGTGGCATAAGCCAGCGGATAATGGTTCGATAGCATCAGGAACAACACCGGCAAGGTGAGATAATTATTATGCATTGAACGCTGCTTGGCCTGCAGGCCAAGAGACGGATCAGGCGCTTCTCCTGCCAGCAGGGACGCAACGGTTTTCTTCTGGTTAGGAATGATAATCATGATCACATTGGCTGACATGATGGTCGCAATCAGCGCGCCAGTGTGGACAAATGCCCCACGCCCGGAAAACACCTGCAAAAAGCCCCAGCCAATTGCCACCGTAAAGATAAACACCAATATGGAAAGCAGATTGTCGTTCTTGCCGATGGGAGATTTGCAAAGCTGATCATAAAGCACCCAGCCAAGCAACATGCCGCCAAAGCCAAGCCCGATGGCCTGCCACTGGCTTAAATCCGCAACATTGCGATCAATCAAAAACAGCTCTGATGAACCGTAATAGAGAACGCAAATCATAAAGAAGCCGGAAAT
Organism: Rhizobiaceae bacterium; assembly: GCA_016763155.1. GTDB lineage: Bacteria > Pseudomonadota > Alphaproteobacteria > Rhizobiales > Rhizobiaceae. Next base: position 52,620 of record JAESUH010000070.1, on the reverse strand, counting down.
CCATGTGGCATAGGATTCCCATTTGAACCATGTCAGCTCTTCCGGCATGGAGGCAGGCGCTACTGTATATTTTTGCATGTGGTAAAAACCACCCCCATGCACCTGCCAGGTATCACCGCCAACCCCTTCGGGCAGGCCTTTGTGTTTTTTCAGGCTAAGATCAAGCGCGATGAAATAAAACGACGATCCGATCCACGCAATGCCGGTGATAATATGCACCCAGCGAATTGCAAGACTCATCCAGTCCCAAGCTATTGGCCACATGGTTTAGCTCCCCCGATAGGTTGAATAGCCAAAGGCTGAAATCAGCAGAGGCACATGATAATGAGATGTTTTATCTGCAATACCAAAGCGAATTGGCACCACATCCAAAAACAGTGGGTCAGGCAAATCACCACCCTGACGTTTGAGATAATCTCCCGCCATAAAGTGTAACTCATAGGTGCCAATTGCAAATTCGGACTGGTCCAGAATTGGTCCATCGCAGCGGCCATCTTCATTGGTCACTACCGATTTCAATTTTTCCAATTCGCCGTTATTGTCGCGATATAGCGTTATTGCCAAGCCACTTGCGGGTTTTCCGCTGGCTGTGTCCAGAACATGGGTCGTAAGGAAGCCGCTCATATTTTAATTGTCCCTCATTTTTTCTTACCATACGCTTGACTGGGTTCCATCCCATGCGCATGGTTTTGTGACATATAGTTTTTACACTTTGACCTTATTTGGCAATGGCAATTTCGATAAAACTGCAATCTCAATTATTTCGGCACAAACATGAACAGATATCCAAGAGATTTCCGCGGAAATGGCCCGAACGGTCTCGACCCCAAATGGCCCAATGGCGCAAAAATAGCGGTTCAGTTCGTCATCAATTATGAAGAAGGCGGCGAAAACAATGTTCTGCATGGGGATGCCGCATCTGAAGCATTTCTTTCCGAGATCGTAGGGGCCGCCCAGTGGCAGGGGCAACGCCACTGGAACATGGAAACCATCTATGAATATGGTGCACGCGCAGGCTTTTGGCGTCTGCACAAATTATTCACCGGCAAGGAAATCCCGGTCACAGTTTATGGAGTGGCAACAGCCCTTGCACGCGCGCCGGAACAGGTTGCCGCCATGCAGGATGCCGGTTGGGAAATAGCCTCCCACGGCCTAAAATGGATTGAGTATAAAGATTATGCGCCAGAGGATGAACGCGCCGATATTGTAGAAGCCATCCGGCTGCACAAGGAAGTAACCGGCAGCGCACCACAGGGCTGGTACACCGGTCGTTGTTCGATAAATACGGTTGATCTGGTTTCCGAGCAGAAAGGCATTACCTATTGCTCCGATTCTTATTCCGACGATTTGCCCTATTGGCATGATACCGGGGAAAAGCCGCTACTAATCATTCCCTATACCCTCGATAGCAATGATATGCGCTTTGCCATCCCTGCGGGATTTAACAGCGGCGATCCGTTTTACACTTATCTAAAAGATTCTTTCGACATTCTTTATGAGGAAGGCTGCGAAGGCGCACCAAAATTATTCAATATCGGCCTCCATTGCCGCCTTGTCGGGCGTCCCGGCCGTATTGCTGCGCTGAAGCGTTTTATCGAATATGCCATGGGCCACGAGAATGTATGGTTTCCGCGTCGCATCGATATTGCCAATCACTGGATTGAACATCATCCCTATAGGCCGTTCGAACGACCAAGCCGGATGGAGCAGCAAACATTTCTCAAGGCATATGGCGGAGTTTTTGAAAATTCCCCTTGGATTGCAGGACGCGCCCATGCCGATGAACTTGGACCCGCCCACGATAGTGTCGCAGGTCTTCACTCGGCTTTGGCAAGAAAGTTCCGTTCTGCCAGCCATGAAGAACGATTGGGCGTCCTAAACGCTCACCCCGATCTGGCCGGAAAACTAGCTGCTGCCAAGCAACTCACCGCTGAATCTACCAGCGAACAGGCCTCCGCCGGTCTCGACGCACTTACCGATGAAGAGCGCACCACTTTCACCGGCCTCAACAATGACTATGTCGCCAAATTTGGTTTCCCTTTCATCATCGCGGTAAAAGGTCTATCCAAATCAGAAATATTGAGCGCCTTCAAAACACGTATTAACAATGACGCCGATGCCGAATTTTCTACCGCTTGTCAGCAAGTGGAAAAAATCGCCCGTCTGCGCCTTAACGACCTACTACCGGAGTAAAATTAGCCTTGCAAAAACCTGATCAAACACCCCTTCCTGATTTCGTAAATGGCACCATCAACCTCGCCTCCGCCAGCCTTGGCGCGCGCGCTATCGCCACATCGGACGAATTTTTTGCGCCGCTCTCTCGCATGTTGAGCGATGATGCTCCGGTTTTCATTCCTGATAAATTTGATGACAATGGCAAATGGATGGATGGTTGGGAATCCCGACGCAAACGCACACCGGGCCATGACTGGGCCATCATCCAATTGGCACGCCCCGGTTCAATCGCAGGTTTTAATATCGACACCTCGCATTTTACCGGAAATAACGCGCCAGCAGCTTCCATCGAAGCAGTGAAATTGGAGGAAGGTGAAACCCCGGACGAGAATTCCGATTGGCAGGAGATATTATCCTCCAAGGAACTTGGCCCCGACTCTCATCATTTCAAACCGATCGATGATCCTGAAAAAATGGGTGAAGAAATCTGGACCCATTTGCGCCTGCATATTTATCCAGATGGCGGCGTTGCCCGGTTGCGGGTCTATGGCCAAAGTCATTTTGACTGGAGCAAAGTGGCCGACGATCAAGAGATCGACCTGGCCTTCCTGTTTCACGGCGCACAACCCTTGCATTGGTCCGATTCACATTACGGTTCACCGGAAAAGCTGCTTACACCAGGTCGTGGTGTGAATATGGGCGATGGCTGGGAAACAGCACGTCGCCGCGGGCCGGGCTATGACTGGACCATCATCCGCCTGGGCCATGCCGGCACCATATCATCGGTTACCATCGACACAGCGCATTTTAAAGGAAACTATCCAGAAACCGGCGAAGTGCTTGGGGCATATTTGCCAGATCATAATACAGATCTTTCACCGGAAGAATTGGAAGCCTCAGAAAATTGGGAAGTCATCTTGCCAGGGCAAAAACTACAGATGGATTTCGTCCATCAATATGACTCTGAAAAGATTGTCTCGCAAAAACCCATCACCCATATCCGCTTCAACATCCGCCCAGATGGCGGTGTCAGCAGATTAAGAATTAACGGCAAAGTCTTCCGCGGTTAGAAGATAGGCTTTACCAAATCCACCATTGAGATTGGCCCGTTCAATCTCCAATCGGTAGAAATGGAAGTCACCAAAATCTATATAGAGCTTCGCCTTTGGGTGTTGCTCCAGAAAGGGATCGCGCAGGCGGTCCCTTTCTTTTGAGCCGCGTTCGATTTTCACCGCATTGCAAATCAGGGTTATGCGCGGATGGGCCAGCGGATCCCCCTTGCCGGGCTCTCCCAAAAGCACAGAGCACTTGCCGTTTTGTTCGAGGCATTTCGAATGAATGGAAAGTTCAGAGGCCAGAAATATCGGCCTGCCTTCAGGGTCAGTGGCAATCGCCACACGGCTCACCAGCGGCACGCCGGTATCCGGTTCCTGAACCGCAATAGCGCCAAAAGTTGCCTCCGCAATCAGTTTGCGAGCAAGAATGCGCGCATCGTCATCTGTATCCCGAATTGGATTCATTTTATCAGCCATCATTTTTTCCTATATCACCAGACTTGCCACAAGATCATTATCTGTAATGTCCTGAAACCCAAGCCCACCTTCATCAAATTTATCTGTAAGAACTTCGAAATTTTCGGCATTGGTGGTTTCAATTCCAATCAATACCGAACCAAAATTTCGAGCCGATTTTTTCAAATATTCAAACCGCGCAATATCATCATTGGGTCCAAGCATTAAAAGAAAGTCCTTCAATGCACCCGGCCTTTGAGGTAATTTCAATATGAAATATTTCTTCAAACCTGAGAATTTCAATGCGCGCTCTTTGACTTCCGGCAGCCGTTCGAAATCAAAATTCCCACCAGACGTAACGCAGCAAATGGTTTTCCCAACCACCTGTTCCTTGGGCAATCGTTTCAGCGCATCGACGGATAAAGCGCCTGCGGGCTCAAGCACGATGCCTTCAATATTGAGCATCTCAATCATTGTGGCGCAAACGCCATTGGTTGGTGCAAGCACAATCTGCGATGCATCAAACCCTTTCAGGTAGCCAAAATTTATCGCCCCAATTTCTGCAACCGCTGCTCCATCAATGAAATTATCAATGCCAAGCAATTTAATCCGCTCGCCAGCCTTCAAGCTATTATGCAGGCTCGGAGCGTTGTCCGGTTCAACAAAATAAAATTCTGTATCGGGAGATCGTTCCTTCAAATATTGGGTAACACCTGCCGCCAGACCACCACCACCAACCGGCAGGATCATTAAATCAACCCGAGTCCCATCCGGCAATTGTTCCAATATTTCCTTAGCAATTGTCGCCTGCCCAAGGATGATCCGTTCATCATCAAAAGGCGGCACCATAACTCCGCCTTTTTCTTTGCAATATTTAAGGGCGGCCTGATTGGCCTCGTCAAAACTGTCCCCCACCAGAACAACTTCCACATAAGTTTCGCCAAAGGATTTGGTTTTCATAATTTTTTGCTGTGGCGTTGTCATCGGCATAAATATCACGCCATTTTTTTTGTAATTGCGGCAAGCATGGGAAAAACCCTGCGCATGATTGCCAGCAGAAGCACAAACAAAATGCTCAATTGAATTGTCCTGCTTCAAATATTCATTGAAAAACGTATAGGCCCCGCGAATTTTATAACTGCGAACCGGAGACAAATCTTCCCGCTTCAGCCAAATATCCGCATCATGCAGATCGCTAAGATATTGATTATATTGCAGCGGCGTGGGTTCAAGTACCGCTTTTAAGTCTGCATGAACCCGGGCAGTTTCGATTACAAAATCAGCCATATTTATTTTCCATATATTGGCTCAATATTTCAGACAATCTTATTTGAATCCCACGAATTCTTCAACAAAAATAGATTTGCAATTCATCAAAATATCCTTCACACACCACCACTTATTGGAATAGACTTAAAGCAGATTTTAGTTGGAGGAATTCATATGCATGGTTTGATGATGGAGCAACAATTGCTCATTTCGGGAATAATTGACCACGCCGCGAAATATCACAGTGATGGTGAAGTAATCTCGGTAAACACCAATGGCGGTGAGACCCGAACAAATTATGCAGAGGTTCGCGCAAGAGCATTGCGACTTAGTTCAGCTCTTTTAAAGCGTGGCATGAACAAATCAGATCGTATTGCCACCATCGCCTGGAACAACCATCGCCACCTTGAATTATATTACGCAATCCCCGGCGCTGGCCTTGTCTGCCACACTCTCAATCCGCGCCTGTTCCCGGAACAATTTATCTACATCATCAACCACGCCGAAGACCGCATCATCTTCTTTGATCAGACGTTCCTTCCACTGGTTGATGCCTTGCGTGATAAATTAACCTGCGTTGAATTGTTCGTGCTGATGGAACCACATAACGAGGAACTGGCCGCCGCTCATCCATGGATGGAGTCTTACGAAGATTTTCTGGCAACAGGAGACGAAAACGCAAGTTGGTCAGCTGACTTGGATGAAAAAGACGCCTCCAGCCTGTGTTACACTTCTGGTACTACCGGCAATCCAAAGGGCGCGCTTTATTCTCATCGCTCTACCCTGCTCCACACCATTATGAGCGCCACGCCTGATGTCATGAACCTCTCGGCTTGCGACAGCGTATTGCCCGTGGTCCCGATGTTTCATGTCAATGCCTGGGGCATTGCCTATTCCGCACCGTTGGTCGGCGCAAAACTGGTCATGCCGGGTCCCGGCCTAGACGGCAAAAGTCTGGTAGGATTACTCAATAGGGAGAAGGTCTCCTTTAGCGCAGGCGTTCCCACCATTTGGTCTGGACTGTTGCAACATTTGAGCGATACCAATACCAAATTACCGCATATGGACCGCACGGTCATTGGCGGCTCGGCCTGCCCACCTTCCATGATTGATACCTTCAGAGATGATTATGATGTGGATGTTATTCATGCATGGGGCATGACAGAGCTTAGCCCGCTGGGTTCCGTCAACAATTTGAAATACAAGCACCTGTCCCTGTCTAAGGAAGAGCAGAACGCACTGCGCATCAATCAGGGGCGCCCGCCCTTTGGCATAGAACTTGGCGTGTTTGACGAAGAAGCAAACCAATTGCCAAATGACGGAATTGCCCAGGGTGATCTTTACTGCCGTGGCCCATGGGTCATTTCAGAATATTTCAGCGGTGAAGGTGGTGACCCACTGGTCGATGGCTGGTTCCCAACCGGCGATGTGGCAGTCATCGATGCCGATGGCAACATGACCATTCGTGATCGCTCCAAGGATATCATCAAATCTGGCGGCGAATGGATTTCGTCCGTTGAACTGGAAGGTCTCGCTATGGCCCATCCAAATATTGCAGACGCAGCCGTCATTGCAGCACGACACGCAAAATGGGAAGAGCGCCCATTACTAATTGTTGTTCCCGTTGAAGGCAAAACCGTAACCACCGAAGATATGCAGAAATTCTATGAGGGAAAAGTTGCAAAATGGTGGATACCGGATGCGGTACAAATTACCGATGAGATCCCTCGCAATGCCACTGGAAAAATCCGCAAAAACCTTTTGCGGGAATCATTTGGTGACGTGTTGATGAAGTGAGATTGTAGCAGGGGTCTTTACTCCCCTGCCCGCTTGGTTTAATGCAAGTCTATTACATCTTACGTAATAGTAAGAATTATTCGGATTACAAAGGAATATTCAATGACCATTGAAGCAGCAGCAGAATCAATCCGTGCCAAAGTCGGCGATTCCAGCGGCCTCGGCGCCACTGTAAAATTCGATTGTGGTGATGACGGCTCCGTCTTTGTTGATGGTGCATCCACTCCCAATACAGTTTCTACCGATGGTGGCGATGCTGATTGCACCGTATCCCTCGACCTTGAAACCTTAAACGAGCTGATCGCAGGCGATCTGGACCCCACCGCAGCCTTTATGCAGGGAAAAATTCGGGTCGACGGCGACATGAGTGTTGCCATGAAATTGAGTTCAATCCTTTAAACCCAAGTCACTATTCAAAGTTGAATTCAGCCCAAAACGGCAATATTTCACGAATACTTTATTTCTGATTTACTATTTGGCCGACAGGCCGCAAAAACCTCATATCCGGGAGCATTCTCCCGGATATTTTTTATTATAAATCAATAGCTTATGGAAAATATGGAACTATATTCCCGACTTCACGAAAGCGTTAATTGATAGTCATCATTGAACTTGCTCAAAGTGACTTACCCGTTTTGGGAAAACACTATTTGGAGAATTGGTTCTATGAAACATACCGGAAAATCAGGCGCTACACTTGCAGCAGCAGCATTTGCACTTGCCATTGCAGGTTCAGCAATGACTATGGCTACCCCTTCTATGGCACAGGATGCAAAAATTCAGTGCTTTGGCGTAAACTCTTGCAAAGGCCAGAGCGCTTGTAAAACTGCAAAATCTTCTTGCAAAGGCTTGAACAGCTGCAGCGGCCAGGGCTTCTTGGAAATGACCAAAGCAGATTGCACAGCTAAAGGCGGCACACTTACACAAATGTAATTCTCATTGGTTTCACCTTTGACTATTGCCACTCGTCCGGTTTCCCGGACGAGTTTTTGCTTTCAAATTCACAATAATTTATGGTTGTAATCACACCATTCAGGAAACCGGCCTTCCATTTTTTTTAAAAATACTCTAGCAGGGAATCACGCCATGGTTGAAAAGCCTCCATTTCTCGGTTTTGGGCTGGGGTTAAGACCTCAGCATTATACCGAAATTCTTGAAGCGACATCTGAATTGCCCATCGACTGGTTTGAGATAATCTCTGAAAACTACATGGTCGAAGGTGGTCGCCCGCTGAAAATGCTGGATCAAATTATGGAGCGATATCCCCTCGTCATGCACGGGGTTTCCATGTCGATTGCATCAACTGCTCCCTTGAATATGGATTATCTGACGAGATTAAAAACCCTGGCTGATCGGGTTAATCCAAAGTGGATTTCTGATCATTTATGCTGGACCGGTGTGCATGGGGTAAATCTCCACGATCTGCTGCCCATTCCCTATACAGAAGAGGCGTTGAACCACGTGGCCTCGCGCATTGAACAAGTGCAGGATTTCCTCGGTCGCCGCATCGCCATTGAAAACGTTTCCTCCTATATCGAATTCGAAGAATCCGAAATGGATGAATGGACCTTTGTTGCAGAAATTGCCAAACGCGCCGATTGCTGGCTATTGCTGGATGTAAACAACGTCTTTGTTTCAGGACAAAACCACCAGTTTGACGACGGCAATTTCATTGACCAAATCCCGGTTGAGCGGGTTGTGCAATTCCATCTCGCAGGCCACAGCGAAGGCGACGATGTGCTCATCGATACCCACGACCAGCCGGTTTGTGACGAAGTATTTGACCTCTATGAAAAAGCCCTAAGGCGCTTCGGCCCTGTATCGACTATGATTGAGCGCGACGATAACATCCCGCCCCTAGCCGAATTGTTGGACGAATTAAACCGTGCCCGCCATATTGCATCTGGGGTATTGTCGCATGAACAATTGGAGACAGCAGCATAGTGGCAAAAAAACTGGCAGAACTTCAGTCGCAAATGCAAAGCGATATTCTTAAACGCACGGACGGCACGTTACCGCGAATTTCAGTGCCCGAAAATACAACTGCTGAAAAACGCTTCGGCGTTTATCAATTTGCCTATCTGTCGCGCCTGATCGAAATTTTGTCAGGAGACTATGAGAACACATGGAAATTCGTTGGCGATGAACAATTTTATCAACTGGCCGCTCAATATGTAGAAGCCTACCCCTCAAACCACCCAAATGTGCGCTGGTTTGGCAGATATTTTCCAAAATTCCTTTCCGATCATGAAAGTGCTGGTGCCCATCCGGTTCTTGCCGAAATTGCAGCCATAGAAAAAGCCATTGAAGATGCCTTTGACGCTTCCAATGATGATGTCGCCACCATGGATGATCTGGCAGCAATCCCGCCCGAACTCGTCACTGGCTTAACTTTCAAACTACATTCTTCCTGTTGTTTGCTAAAACAACAAACCAACGCGCTCGCCATATATATGGCTCTGGTTGAAGACGAGACACCAGAGCAACCTGAAAATCTTGATGAGCCCCTTTATACCTTAGCCTGGCGCAACAACATGATGTGCCAGTATCGGCCCCTGAATGCCGAAGAAGGCATGTTGATCGATTTGGTGCAGCAAGGCCAAAGCTTTGCCACCCTTTGCGAGATGGCAGCCACCATGCAGGATGCAGATACGGCAGCAGCCAGAGTTGCAGGCCACATCACCGGCTGGCTGCAATCGGAGATTATTTCTGAATTGGTGATCGCCAAATAGGATTTGTGCGGCTAAATTTCCACAAGCCTGACCACCTGAAAACGACATATTTTGTCGCACGATTGCGCAAGCGGTTTTTTAATTCATGCCTAAACTGAGGAAACCAGAGCACAATCCGAAAAGTGGAAACCAGTTTTCGGGAAAATTGCGCGTTAAAATAAACGGATAGGCAATCATGCAAAATTTCAATTCAATCGACCCCAGCACAAATATGCACCAGCTAATGCAATTGAATAATGGTGAAAAAGCATGGTCGCCGTTTTCAAGCAGTGAAATGGACCGCAGGCAAAATGCCATGCGCCATCATATGGCTGAGAATGATATCCATTGCGTCATTCTCACTAGTTATCACTGCATCAACTATTATACCGGCTTTCTCTATTGCTATTTCGGTCGCAAATATGCCTGTGTCATCGACAGCCAAAACACCACCACCTTGAGTGCGGGCATTGATGGTGGCCAGCCGGGTCGCATGACCCATGGTGAAAATGTCACTTATACAGATTGGCGCAGAGATAACTTTTTTCATGGATTGAGGGAAATCATCGGGCAATCCCCCGCCAGTGGCAAAATCCGCATCGGCGTAGAGTTCGATCATTTGAACCTTGAATATCTTGAAGCATTAAAAGAAACATTCCCCAACGCAGAATTCGTCGATGTAGCGCAAGCTTCAATGTGGATGCGCTCGCTCAAATCTGATGAAGAGATAGAGCTCATTACCATCAGCGCCAATATTGCAGATATTGGCGGAAAGGCATGTGTCGACGCAATTCATGCAGACGTTGCAGAACATGAAGTGGCTTTGGCTTCAACCAGCGCCATGGTCAAAGAAATCGCCAACAGGTTTCCCCATGTCGAATTGATGGACACCTGGACCTGGTTCCAGTCCGGCATCAACACCGATGGCGCGCATAATCCGGTCACCAATAAGAAAGTGCAATCGGGAGATATCCTGTCCCTCAATTGTTTCCCGATGATGTTTGGGTATTATACCGCCCTTGAACGCACTCTATTTTGCGACCATGCCAGCGACGAGCATTTGCGATTGTGGGAAATAAATTGCGACGTACATCGCGCCGGACTGAAATTATTGCGGCCAGGAAACAAATGCAGTGATATCGCAAAATCTCTCAATGAAATTTATGCCTCACATGATTTGTTAAAATACCGCTCCTTTGGTTACGGACATTCCTTCGGTGTGCTGAGCCATTATTATGGTCGCGAGGCAGGCGTTGAATTGCGCGAAGATGTGGACACAATATTACAACCCGGCATGGTGGTTTCCATGGAACCAATGATCATGGTGCCGGAAGGTATAGATGGTGCTGGCGGATACCGCGAACATGATATTCTTGTTATTGGCGAATCGGGCGCAACTAATATAACCGGATTTCCATTCGGCCCAGACCATAATATTATAATGTGAGATTACATCTTCGAATAACTTCTTAATGAGCACCGAATTATTCACTAAAATAAATCAGTTGAACCGGTCAGATCAACTTATTCGGCAAATTTTATCTACAATGTGACGGAAATAAAACAAAAAATGACGCATGGGCATTGACCATTACTCTTTGAAAGGCTTCACTGTTGCAATTACTGGGAGGCGGGTAAATCTGACGCTAGATTGGATTGCCCCAAGAAAAAGGTAGAATAACCGTTCATGGCCGCAAATGACGCGTTTGTCCGTTTTGAAAAAGTTCAAAAAAGTTACGACGGGGAAACCCTTGTCGTAAAAGATTTAAATCTCGATATCGCAAAAGGTGAATTCGTCACAATGCTTGGGCCATCAGGCTCTGGCAAGACAACTTGCCTGATGATGTTGGCCGGTTTTGAACCAGCAACCAATGGCGATATTTACCTGGATGGACAGTCCATCAATCACGTACCGCCCCATAAGCGCGGTATCGGAATGGTCTTCCAGAATTACGCATTGTTCCCTCACATGTCCGTCGCTGAAAACCTGGCATTTCCTTTGCAAGTTCGAAATATGAGCAAGGCTGAGACCCAGGAAAAAGTACAGCGCGCTCTGGATATGGTTGAACTCGGGATCTTTGGTGATCGGCGCCCGGCACAACTTTCCGGCGGCCAGCAACAGCGTGTAGCCGTTGCCCGCGCACTGGTTTTTGAACCGGATCTGGTCCTGATGGATGAACCATTGGGCGCACTCGACAAGCAATTGCGCGAGCAAATGCAATACGAAATCAAACACATACACGAACGCCTCGGCGTAACAGTGGTCTATGTGACCCACGACCAAACCGAGGCCCTGACCATGTCAGACCGGGTTGCTGTTTTTGAAGATGGTGTCATTCAGCAATTATCGTCAGCACAAGAACTTTACGAGAATCCGAAAAATGCATTTGTTGCCCAGTTTATTGGGGAAAACAATAAATTGCTGGGTGTCGTTGAGAAGATCAAGGGCGATGATTGCACCGTAAAGCTTGATGATGGAACAATAATCCAGGCTGCTCGGATAAATGTGAATAGTGTGGGGGAAAGAACCTCCCTATCCCTGCGCCCGGAGCGCATTGAAATAGACCCGCCAAAATCCATGCAAAACCAACTGACCGGCGACATTGAAGAACTGATTTATCTCGGTGATCATATTCGTGTTCGCATGAACGTTGCAGGCAATTCTGAATTCATCGTCAAGGTACGTAACCGTGCTGACAAACGGGAATTAAATGAAGGTCAGAAAGTCAATATCGGGTGGAATTCCAGTGATTGTAAAGCGCTGGACGTTCTATAGAAAATCAATCAGAAATTAGTATCCCCGGCCACGAGCTGGAATTGGGTACATAATAGCCGTTTCATCACTGATGAAACTAATTATAAAAAAAGAAGGAGAACAATTATGAACTTGTCTAAACTCCTTGCATCAACAGTTGTAGGCGTAAGCCTGCTAGCTGGTGCAACGGTCACAAATGCCGGTGAAATCACCGTCGTTTCCTGGGGTGGTGCATACACCAAATCTCAGGTCGAAGCATATCACAAGCCTTGGATGGCTAAAACTGGCAACTCCATCAAGTCTGAAGACTATAATGGTGGTAGCGCTGAGATTAAAGCTCAGGTTGAAGCAGGTAACGTAACCTGGGACATCGTTGACGTGGAACTTTCTGATGCCATTCGCGCATGCGACGAAGGCCTGTTGGAAACCATTGATGCATCTACTTTGCCAGATGGTGCCGATGGCACTCCAGCTGCAACTGACTTCATCGAAGGTACATTGCATGATTGTGCAGTGGCAAACATCGTTTGGTCCACAATTTTTGCATATGACAAAGGTAAATTCCCTACCGCTGGCCCAACTACCATGGCTGATTTCTTTAACGTAGAAAAATTCCCTGGCAAACGTGGTCTACGCAAAGGCGCAAAAGTAAACCTTGAGTTTGCTTTGATCGCTGATGGCGTTCTTGCGAAAGACGTTTATGGTGTGCTTGCTACTCCAGAAGGTGTTGATCGCGCATTCAAAAAACTCGACACCATCAAAGGTGACGTTGTTTGGTGGGAAGCTGGTGCTCAGCCTCCACAGCTTCTGGCTGATGGCGAAGTTTCCATGACTACTGCTTATAACGGTCGTATTTTCAATGCGGTTGCTGGCGAAGGCAAAGCATTTGAAATCGTCTGGGATGGCCAGGTTTGGGATCTTGATCTTTGGGTTATTCCTAAAGGTACAAAAAACAAAGAATTGGCAATGGACTTCCTGAAATTCTCAACTGCTACTGAACGGTTGGCTGCTCAGGCTTCATACATTTCTTACGGCCCTGCTCGTAAGTCTTCCGGTTCTCTTGTTGGCAAATACCACAATAAGGACATCGATATGGGTCCTCAGATGCCAACAAATCCAGACAATCTGAAAAACGCTGTCCAGAATGATTTCAACTTCTGGGCTGACAATGCTGACCAGTTGAACGAGCGTTTCAACGCTTGGCTTGCTGGCTAATCAGCTTGACTAATAAGAGGATGCGCAAAAATGCGCATCCTCATCGATTGTCGAGGAAAAAATATGACCAGCACTACACTTGATCAGGGAAACACAAACGCCGATGGCGTATTGCTCACCTCCGATGGGATTCCCCTCAAGCAAAAACTGGTGCAAACCACCAAAAAGGCGCGTTCCAGGGCATTTTTGCTGACCCTGCCATTGGTGTTGTTTTTGATTATCAGTTTCGTTGTGCCTATTGGTCAAATGCTGTTTCGTTCGGTTCACAATCCAGCCGGAACGAACGTTCTACCTAATTTCGCAGTAGCCATTAAAAATTGGGACGGCATTGGCTTCCCGTCCGAAGAGACTTTTGAACTATTTGTAAAAGACATGCAGATAGCCCGTAAGAACCGAGAAATCGGCAAAACCGTTGGCAATCTGGCCACTCGGATGAATTATGCAATTCCTGGCAGTCGCAGCCTGTTCACATCCACATCAAGAAAATTGAGCACGATCACCGAAGGTCCCTATAAGGAAGCTCTGTTTAAAATCGATAAAAAGTGGGACAATCAGATAATTTGGCGCAATTTGAAGCGCGTTTCCAGTGATTACACGATAGCCTTTTATCTGGCCGCACTTGATCATAAATATGACGACAATGGCAATATTGTTGCCGCAGAAGAACTCTATCAGATTTATGTCTCAAACTTTTTCAAGACACTTAGGTTGTCGGCAATCATTACGTTCCTGTGTTTGATAATCGCCTTCCCGGTTTCTTATTTGCTATCAGTTCTGCCTCTACGAACATCCAACCTGTTGATGATTTTGGTGTTATTGCCCTTCTGGACCTCACTGCTGGTGAGAACGACCGCATGGATTGCAATTCTGCAAACCCAGGGCGTGATAAATGACATATTGGTATTTATAGGGCTCATATCCGATGATGGCCGCATCCAGATGATTTATAATCAGACCGGCACGATCATTGCTATGGTGCATATCTTGCTTCCCTTTATGATCCTGCCGTTATTTTCTGTGATGAAAACGATACCCGTGAGCTATATGCGTGCTGCCCGTTCCATGGGCGCAACCCCGTTTACTGCATATAGAAGGGTATATTTTCCGCTAACATTACCAGGCATTGCCGCGGGCACCCTGCTCGTATTCATTTTGGCGATTGGTTACTATATTACGCCAGCCCTGGTTGGCGGTGAAGACGGGTTATTGATTTCAAATCTGATTGCCTACCACATCCAGAAATCATTGAACTGGAGCCTGGGTGCCGCCCTTGGCACGATCTTGCTGGTAGTCGTTCTTGTACTTTACTGGCTCTACAACAAGCTTGTCGGCATCGACAAACTCAGCTTCGGGTGACGCGATATGGACATGTCTAAATTTCAAAAACATCATATTGCCTTTGCCGTCGCCTGTGTGATTGTGCTGGCAATTACCCAACACTTCGCAGTGTTGCTTGGCTTTATTTTCCTATTCGGCACACCGCTGTTTTTCATGAAAGAGCTGCCACCTTACGCAACCACTGTGGAACGTATTTGGCAGTATTTATTCCTGACAATTTGTACTTTCATTTTCGTTTTTCTGATTACGCCCATCATCATTATCATTCCGCTATCCTTTAATGCTGAACCATATTTCACCTTTACTGACGGTATGCTGTCATTTGAATCAACGGCCTATTCCTTGCGGTGGTATGAGGATATTTTCTCCAATGGCATGACAAATCCTGATGCAGTTGGCAGCGCTTGGTATAGCGACATGTGGAACAATGCTCAGTGGGTGCGTGCTACTCGTAACTCATTCTTCATCGCATTCTTTGCAACCATCATTGCTACCGTGTTGGGAACGCTTGCAGCCCTCGGCCTGTCTCGCCCTGAAATGCCATATCGCGGGTTAATCACCGGCCTACTTATTTCGCCTATGATTGTACCACTGGTAATCACAGCAACCGGCATGTTCTTCTTTTATTCAGACATTGGCCTTGCAAAAACTTTCCCGGGCATCATTCTGGCTCACGCCACCCTGGGCATACCGTTTGTAATCATCACGGTTACAGCAACGCTATCGGGCTTTGATCGCTCATTAATCCGTGCTGCCCAAAGCATGGGCGCCAATGGGTGGACTACATTTCACAAGGTCATTATGCCTTTAATCATGCCAGGTATGATATCGGGCGCACTGTTTGCATTCATCACATCGATGGATGAAGTTGTGGCCGTCATCTTCCTGGCAGATGTGGAACAGCGCACCATTCCGCGCCAAATGTTCTCCGGAATTCGCGAGCAAATTTCTCCGACAATTCTGGCTGTTGCAACAATCCTTGTGGCAATTTCAATTGCACTGCTGACAGTTCTGGAAATGTTGCGGCGTCGCTCCGAGCGTCTGCGTGGTTTGGCACCTTCATAAGAAAATACCGGGCAGGATTTAATCCACATCCCCACGCCGATCAGTCATGGTTTCTGAGCGTCGCTCCGTTCCTGCGTAGTCACGCTGCGGCACTACATCGAGCACGCTTTCAAAGCTGGCAATAATCCATGTCACGCCAACCAGACACATATAGGTGCCATGCTCCAGCAATTCTGCGCGATCACCGGCAACAACATCGAACACCGAAAAGCCGGTGAACACCATTATGCTGAGAAATATCGGGAGCTTCAGACATTCCTGCGGCATAAACCGAACGATGTGTCGCTGTTTTATCAAAACAACAAGAACACGCAAAAACGCTAATGCCACAGCCAGTTCAACCACAAAAGCAAAAATCATTAGCGGGACATACAGATCAACCGACAGGTTCATCTTCTCCAGATAGCCAGCAAATTGCCCGGATCGTTCCCGGCCATTCCAACGCAATATCCCAAGGTCTTGTCTGTTTAAGACCTTGTCCAACGCATTCATCAACCAAAAAAAGAACCAGTAAAAAGATAGCCCAATTGTAAGAATTCTAACCATAATATTTATTCGACAATAACATAACACTGGTGTTTCAGAGGAATACTGACGACAACTTCAATTAAAATTATGGAAAAATCGTTAACGTATCGCCAGTCTGCCATTTAGGATATTTTTCCATAATGGATTGAAAGCGCCCACTTTCAAGAAAACTCTCCAGCCAGCTCAGTAATTTCGGCCATTCTTGGCTATCAAACCAGTCTCGATCCACATTGGCAAACTGCCGCACAAATGGTGCAATCGCCATATCAGCCAGACAAATGCGCGAGCCAAACAAATATTGCTGATCAGTCAATCGCTGATCAAGCAATAGCAGAAATTCACTTGCTGCCTGACGTTCCTCATTGGGGTCTATTCCGTCATGACGGTTCGCATATTTATATCTATCAAGCCTGGATTTAAACGGCCCATCTGCCTCACCAATCAGGGCATGCATTTCTTCAATGCTGCTAATCTCTGGCTTCAGCCAATTATCCGGATCATGACGCGCCAAAGCCCATAAGGCGATATCAAGGCTTTCTTCAACTACATTCCCGTCTTCATCGATAAGAACAGGGACCGTTGCCTTGGGTGACGCCTGCAAAAATTCAGGCGCTTTGTCACGCAACACAATTTCGCGCAACTCGCACTCAACCCCGCTAACCGATATGGCCAGCCTCGCGCGCATGGCATAGGGACAACGGCGAAATGAATACAGAACTGGCCGTTTTTCAGCCATCAAATTCAACTGGGTGAATGCTGCGCATTGGAACGCAATACATGCTCTTCCATTGCCAGTTTTTTGCGCAATTTCTGTGCATTCTGATCTGCTGCAATGTGTGTTTCACCGCGTGCTTTTGCCAGTTGAATCTGGTGCTGACGCTCGCTAAACCGCTTGCGCTGGTCAGCGCTCATTTTGTCATGGCATTTCGGGCAGGAAACCCCGGCCAGATAATGCTTTGAATGCTTATCTTCTTCGGTAATTGGATGGCGACAAGCATGGCACAAATCATAGGGCCCCTGCTTTAGCCCGTGACCAACGCTCACACGCTGGTCAAAAACAAAACATTCACCTTCCCAAAGGCTTTCAGCCTCGGGCACTGTTTCCAGATATTTCAGGATGCCGCCATTGAGGTGGTAAACATCTTCAAACCCTTCAGCCTTCAGAAACGAAGTGGATTTTTCACACCTTATGCCACCGGTGCAAAACATCGCGATTTTGGGTTTGTTATGCAAATTCTTTTGCGCACGAAACCATTCTGGAAATTCGCGAAAAGTGGTGGTTTTGGGATCAACGGCACCTTTGAACGTACCAATTGAAACCTCATAATCATTACGTGTATCAATCACCACCACATCAGGGTCTTCAATCAACGCATTCCAGTCCTCAGGATTCACATATTCGCCGACTTCCTTGGTAGGGCTCACACCTTTTACCCCAAGGGCAACGATTTCCTTCTTCAGACGCACTTTCATACGGTAAAATGGGTTTTCGTTCTCCGCCCAGCTTTCTTTATGATCAAGATCGCTAAACCGCGGATCTTTCTTCAGATAGGCCAACAGGTTGCGGATGCCCTTTTCAGAACCGGCAACAGTTCCGTTTATCCCCTCTTCCGCCAATAGTAACGTTCCCATAACGCCTTCTTCCTGACACTTGGCAAGAATTGGCTTTTGCAGATCGTGAAAATCCGGCAGGGATACAAATTTATAAAGGGCAGCAACAAGAAATTTTGACATATCGGGTCTCTGTTTATGCATAAGGATGATTTAATTGACTACATACGCCTGATAGCCACAATTTTCAATTTCAAAAATCATCAAATTTTGAACTGTAAATGTTTCTCAAAAAGCGCATAATGAAATTAACGACTTATCGAGCAAAAGGAAATACCGTGGGAAAAATTGAACCTGTAGGAAATGCCAAAAAACTCGTGTCACTGGAGGATAAATACACGGCAACTTCCGGCAAGGTTTTCATGAACGGCACTCAGGCGCTAGTTCGCCTACCCATGGTTCAAATGCGCAGAGACCAACAAGCTGGATTAAACACTGGCACATTCATCTCCGGTTATCGCGGCTCCCCAATTGGTGGATATGATTTTGCGTTAAAGAGCGCAAAAAAGCTGCTTGATGAATACGACGTTGTTTTCCAACCCGGCGTCAATGAAGATCTCGCAGCCACCGCTATTTGGGGCAGCCAGCAACTATTTCTGTCTCCCGGAGCACGCAAAGACGGTATTTTGGGCCTATGGTACGGCAAGGGACCGGGTGTTGATCGTTCCGGTGATGTTTTCAAACATGCCAATTCTGCCGGCACATCGCCTCATGGTGGCGTATTATGCTTCGCTGGCGACGACCATCAGGCCCGTTCTTCCACCGTTGCTCACCAATCCGATCACGGCTTTATTGCAGCTTCCATGCCCATGCTATTTCCTTCCAGCGTGCATGAGTTCATCGAACTTGGTCTGCTTGGCATTGCCATGTCCCGCTATTCCGGCTGCTGGGTTGGCTTTAAGGTGATTGCCGATACGATTGAAACCACCGGCGTTGTAGACCTTGCAGGCGAGGATAGAAAATTCATCATCCCCACCGATTTTGAAATGCCAGCCGGCGGCCTGAACTTACGTTGGCCCGATGGCATTCTTGAACAGGATGCCCGCCTTCAGGATTACAAAGTGTTTGCAGCTCTTGCCTTTGCGCGGGCAAATAATGTCAATCAACTGATCTATACCAGCAAGAAACCACGATTTGGTATCATTTCTTCCGGCAAAGCCTATGAAAACGTGCGTGAAGCTTTGCGCCAGTTAGGCATAGATAAAGCCGCTGCAGAGAAGCTTGGAATTCGCCTGTTTAAAGTCCGCATGCCATGGCCTCTGGAACCCGAAGGTGTTCGAGAATTCGCCACTGGACTAGAAGAAATTATTGTTATCGAAGAACGCCGAGAAATAATTGAAGGGCAACTCAAGGATCAATTATTCAACCTACCTGAGAAAAAACGGCCGCGCGTAATCGGAAAATATGACGAGAACGGCGAACAGATTATTTCCCTGCATGATGAACTGACATCAGGCATTGCGCTGCGCATCATCGCTGCGCGTTTGTTGAAGCTCAATCTGCCAGCGAATTTGAAAAAGCTCATCAAACAAAAACTCGCCCATTTTGAAATGCGCAGCAATATTCGCCTTGCCCATGAAAATACAATTGTGCGTACACCGCATTTTTGCTCTGGTTGCCCCCACAACACTTCGACCAAAGTGCCGGATGGCAGTCGCGCCATGGCCGGTATTGGCTGCCATTTCATGGCAGTATGGATGGGCCGACACACAGAAACCTTCACCCATATGGGCGGTGAAGGCATTAGCTGGACCGGCATTACGCCCTTCACTGATGAAAAACATGTGTTCGTAAATTTAGGCGATGGCACCTATTTTCATTCAGGCTCCATGGCCATTCGCCAGGCGGTCGCCTCAGGTGCCAATGTCACCTACAAAATTCTCTATAATGACGCCGTTGCTATGACCGGCGGTCAGCAACATGACGGCAATCTCAACCCAGTCCAGATATCACTTCAATTAAAATCCGAAGGCGTGAAGGAAGTCTGGTTGGTATCGGATGATCCCGACCGCTACCCCCGTTCCGCCTATGCCAATGGCACGCAAATGCGTTCTCGCGAACATCTTGACGAAGTACAAAAGCACTTGCGCGAGGTTGAGGGCTGTACCGCCATCATTTACGATCAAACCTGCGCCACAGAATTGCGCCGCCGCCGCAAACGTGGTTTGGCAGAAACGCCAAAAAAACACGTGGTGATAAACCCATTGGTTTGTGAAGGCTGCGGCGACTGTTCGGTTCAATCCAACTGTATTTCGGTCGAACCACTGGAAACAGAATTCGGCCGGAAGCGTAAGATCAATCAATCCAGCTGCAACAAAGATTTCTCCTGCATTAACGGCTTCTGTCCCTCCTTTGTCACCGTAAATGGCGGCACTTTGCGCAAGCCGCAATTGCCAGCAATAAGCGATGAAACGTTACCGGAGCCAGAAGTGTTGCCGCTCAATGGTGTCTTCAACATCGCCATCACCGGCGTTGGTGGAACCGGCGTTCTAACCATTGGCGCGATATTGGGCATGGCTGCTCATCTGGAAGATAAAGCGGCAATCATCCTCGATATGGCCGGTCTGGCGCAAAAAGGCGGAGCCGTGCTCAGCCATGTAAGGCTGGCTCCAACCCCTGATCTAGTCTCATCAGCGCAAATCATAACCGGAGAAGCAAACCTACTGCTTGCAGCCGATAGCGTAGTGGCAGCAGATCAAAATTCCATTGCCCTTTATGCAAAAGATATCACTAACGCCGTTATCAACACCCATCTCAGCCCCGTTTCAGATTTCGTATTTGACGGCGATTTTGATTTTAAAGAGCAATCCGTTGTAGATGCCATCAAGCAATATACGATCGATAATCCGGGCATGGTGGAATTCACCAAACTCGCCGAACTGGTGTGCGGTGACACAATTTCAACCAACATCATGATGGTCGGCTATGCCTGTCAAAAGGGGCTTCTTCCCCTCAAACATGCATCAATCGAACAGGCGATAGAATTGAACGGCATCGCCATTCAGGCCAACAAAACCGCATTCCTGTGGGGCCGTAGATTTGCCGCTAATCCTGACGAAGCCAACGCAATTTTGTCAGGTGCAAAAACGATATCTGGCGAGCCTGAAACCCTGGAGCAAATCATTGATCGTCGGGCAGAATTCCTGATCGATTATCAAGATAAGAAGCTCGCGGATAAATATCGGGCACTCGTCACCCGTGCCAAAGAGGCCGAAGCAAAGATCGGGCGCAAACAAGATCTAACCAATGCCATCGCTCGCAATTATTTCAAATTGCTATCCTATAAGGATGAGTATGAAGTGGCGCGGCTACATAGCGATGGTACGTTTGACAAACAAATCGCAGAGACGTTCGAAGGTGATTTCACTCTGACTTACCATTTGGCCCCACCATTAATTGGCGGTGAAACGCTTCCTAATGGACGTCCTGCAAAAAAAGAGTTCGGTGCCTGGACTCATCGTCTTTTCAAAATCATGGCAAAATTTAAAAACTTACGCGGCGGAACATTTGATATTTTTGGATATTCACCAGAACGCAAGATGGAACGCCAGCTCATCGCCGATTATGAAAAACTGATGGCAGACCTTATCCCAAGCATGGATAAAAAGAACCGCGCTACCATAACGGCTCTCGCCAGCCTACCCGCCAAAGTGCGCGGCTATGGCCCGGTCAAAGAAACGTCTGTTGATAAAATGGAAGCCGATAAAGCCGACCTGTTGAAAGGCTTAAAGGCCCCCTCAGCAAACGCGACAAAAAATCAATCCGTGGGTGAACCGGCTGAATAGTCCAGCCGGCTAGAGCCTTATTCTTCGCCTTCGCGCAATAGGCGTCGAAGGATTTTGCCCACATTGGTTTTTGGTAGTTCATCGCGGAATTCAATTACTTTTGGCCGTTTGTAATTGGTAAGGTTTTTGGCACACCAGTCCCGTACATCTTTTTCCGTTAAATTATCATCGCTCTTCACAACGAATAATTTAACGACTTCTCCAGAGTGTTCATCCGGAATACCGATTGCCGCCGCTTCAAGAATACCATCATGGCTTGCTGCCACTTCTTCGATCTCATTGGGGTAAACATTAAAGCCTGAAACCAGAATCATATCTTTTTTGCGGTCAACAATTGTTGTTTGCCCAGCTTCATTCATAAAACCCAAATCGCCCGATTTGAAGAAATTATCCTCGGTCATAACATTCTCAGTCTCATCAGGTCGGTTCCAATAACCAGCCATCACCTGAGGCCCACGAATACAAATTTCACCCACTTCACCAAGAGGCAAATCTTTCCCGTCATCATCACGAATAACGATATCGGTCGATGGAAGAGGCAAACCAATCGTGCCAGAAAATTTCTCTAGGTCAAAACGATTGGCTGTCGCCACCGGAGAGGTTTCTGAAAGGCCGTAACCTTCTGAAATATTACAACCGGTCACGTCATGCCATCGCTCGGCAACGGGACGTTGCACCGCCATACCTCCGCCAAGGGCCAAGAGCAAAGAACTGAAATCCAGCTTGCGGAAATCTTCATTATTCAGCAGCCCATTGAACAAGGTGTTCAGGCCGGGAAACACATGAAACTTCCAATTGGCAAGTTCTTTCACAAAGCCAGGAATATCTCGCGGATTTGGGATCAAAACATTATGCGCGCCAACATTCATTCCCATGATCGCATTCACTGTCAGGGCAAAAATATGATAGAGCGGCAGCGCACAGATATAGATCGGCCGCTCAGGCAATCCTGTACCACCATCGAGAACCTTCAACCACAAATCATTTTGTGCAGCATTCGATAAAACATTCCGGTTACTAAGGGCTGCCCCTTTTGAAACGCCCGTTGTCCCACCTGTATATTGCAAAAAGGCAATATCATCATGTCCGCTTTGAACAGGCACAAAGGATGTGTTTCCGCTATTGCTACCAAGCACATCATTCATCGTTTCATGACCAGGAATGGACCATGCCGGCACCAGTTTTTTGACATGTTTAACAACGATATTGACGACAGCGCCTTTTAGACCTCCCAGCAAATCGCCCATTTTGGTGACGACCACATGCTCAGTTGGAACAGAATCCAACACCTCTTCAACCGTATAGGCAAAATTCTCCAACACGAATATCGCTTTCGCGCCACTATCCGATAATTGGTGCTTCAATTCACGCGGGGTATAAAGCGGATTGACGTTCACAACGGTCAGTCCAGCACGCAAGATCCCCATCAAAACAATTGGATATTGCAATAGGTTCGGCATCATGATTGCCACCCTGTCGCCTTTGACCAGGCCCTTGGCCTGAAGCCAGGTGCCAACCTTGTCAGATTTCTCCAGCAACTCGTCATAATTCATGGTCTTGCCCATGCAGCTAAAGGCTGGGCGGGCGGCAAATTTCCGGCAGGATTCTTCCAGCAAATCCGCAACGGATGCGTGTTCAAGTTCAGAAATTTCAGCAGGAATGATGTCCGGATAGGACTTCAACCATGGACGTTCAATCTCCGGTAACTTTTTGCTCTTCTTCGCCATGTTTTATTCCTCCAGCGTTTACGCTTAATGTCTTAGGCACTTCGATCCGAAATCCGATATCCCTTTCGAGAAGCGCCCCAGTGACGCGCCAATTCTCCTCGGCGCAATCAAATAATTTGCATAAGATAGCCCCGATATGGCGCAAAGACCAGCCCAAGATTTCTTGAGACTTTTAGACTGGTTAACCGTTGAGACGCGCGCCATGCCAGGCAATTTGCGATGCCATAAAACTGGATACAAAAAAGTAAGAGTGATCATAACCTTCCCGCATATTAAGCGTCAGCGCCACACCTGCTTTTTCGCAAGCAGCCTTGAGGGCTTCAGGTGCAAGCCGTACCAAATGATCATCCTTTGCTCCCTGATCCACCAGTATTTCAGGCAAATTATGACCGTCTTCAAGCAATGAACATGTATCATATTCACGCCACTTACTTTGATCATTGCCGAGATATTTTTCCAAAGCCCCAACGGACCAATCTGCTTTGCTTGGTTCAGCAATGGGAGCAAACGCGGAAACGCTGGTATAACGATCCGGGTTTTTCAGCGCGATCGTCAAAGCCCCGTGGCCACCCATGGAATGGCCAAATATTCCTTGCTTCGACATATCCGCATTAAATTCAGACGCAATAATTTCCGGCAATTCCTTAGTCACATAGGAATACATATTATAGTTCTCAGCATAGGGCTCCTCGCTAGCATCCAGATAAAAGCCAGCCCCCGTGCCAAATTGCCAATCATCAGGATCATCCGCCACATCATCCCCGCGCGGGCTGGTATCAGGACAAACAATAATGACCCCGTGTTCTGCTGCTGCCGCACGGTATTCACCCTTATCCATTACATTGGAATGATTGCAGGTGAGGCCAGATAGATACCAAAGCACAGGGCAAGGTCGTTCAGCTGCCTGTGGTGGTACGAAAACGGCAAAGGTCATTTCACAATTATTGGCGGTGGAATGGTGAGAATAAACCCCTTGAATTCCCCCATGGGATTTCGCGGTGGAGATGGTTTTCATGGCAATCGACCCTTAAAAATTATTTGAGAATGCTTGTAACAATTCGATCAAGAGAATTTAGAAATTCCGAGCGATCCCTGCGAGTGAACGAAGCATTATAGCCCTTGATTTCACCGCTTTCACGCAATTGCTGTTTGAGATCACGCATGGCTAACGCCATGCCGATATTCTCTTTGGAAAATAATTTGCCCGTAGGCCCAAGCACTTGGGCCCCCGCATCAATGCATCGCTTGGCCAGCGGAATATCGGACGTGATCACCACATCCCCCTCGCCGCAGCGTTCAGCAATCCAATCATCGGCAATATCCGCACCGGCAGCAACCACCACGTTATCTATCATTGGATCACGCGATGGGCGCAGGCCGCCATTGGATACCACGATGGTTTTTAAACCATAGCGCCCTGCCACCCGGAAAGTTTCATCCTTTACCGGGCATGCATCTGCATCGATATAAATTTGCGAATTGGCGATGGCTTAAAACACCACCACACTGCGAATGCTTTCGCCAGAATGCATCAGGTCAAAACCTTTATTGATGTCTTCCAAAGGCAGAATATGCGTGATCATTGGATCAATCTGGATTTTACCTTCCATATACCAATCAACGATTTTTGGAACATCAGTCCGACCCCGTGCACCGCCAAAAGCTGTGCCGCGCCAAGTACGACCGGTGACCAATTGGAATGGACGTGTGGAAATTTCCTGCCCCGCTCCTGCAACACCGATGATAATGGATTCGCCCCATCCCTTATGTGTGCACTCAAGTGCTGCACGCATAACTTTGACACTGCCTATGCACTCGAAGGAATAGTCTGCACCGCCACCTGTGAGTTCCACAATATGGTTGACCAGGTCATCTTCACCCAGCTCGGATGGATTGACGAAATGGGTCATGCCGAATTTCTCGCCCCATTCCTTTTTGGATGGGTTCATATCCACCCCGACAATCATATTCGCGCCAGCAAGTTTGGCACCCTGAATAACATTCAGTCCAATACCGCCAAGACCAAACACAACCACGCTGGAGCCAACCTCAACCTTAGCCGTGTTGATCACAGCACCAATACCTGTGGTAACGCCGCAACCGATATAGCAAATCTTTTCAAATGGTGCGTCAGAACGAACCTTGGCCAGAGCAATTTCCGGCACAACCGTGTGGTTTGCAAAGGTTGATGTGCCCATATAATGGAAAATTGGCTTGCCATTAATAGAGAATCGGCTTGTACCATCCGGCATCAAGCCAGCACCCTGAGTTGTACGAATAGATTGGCACAAATTTGTTTTAGGGTTGAGGCAATAGTCGCATTCGCGGCATTCCGGCGTATAAAGCGGAATGACATGATCGCCAACCTTCAGCGATTTAACGCCAGCACCCACTTCCACAACCACACCGGCACCCTCATGGCCTAAAATGGCCGGGAAAATTCCCTCGGGGTCAGCACCAGATTTGGTGAATTCATCTGTGTGGCAAATACCGGTAGCTTTAATTTCCACCAACACTTCACCTTCGCGAGGACCTTCAAGATCGACTTCACAAATTTCCAGTGGTTTACCTGCTTCAAATGCAACGGCAGCTCTAGTTTTCATTTTTGTCTCCGCAAAATATATGCAATTAGTTGTTTCGCAATTTAGGTCTTAAAAGCCTAAGCTAAATCAAATCGAACGCTAAACCAACATTACGAGTGAATTTTTATGCAAATAATATGTGGCCAATTGCTGGAATTCACATCTGATCCAATCATCGGTGATAACGAACCCTTTTCCCACACCATTAAAGGCGCTTTGGTGATGGATCAGGGGAAGATTTTATGGCGTGGCAATGCCTCAGATCTCCCGGCAGAATACGATTCCCTACCCCGTGAAAATTATGGCGATTGCCTCATCATGCCGGGATTCATCGATGCGCATTTGCATTTTCCCCAATACCGCATGATTGCAGCCTTTGGCAAAGACCTGCTCGACTGGCTAAATCGCTACACATTTATTGAAGAACAGCGCTATGGCGATGCTAATATTGCAGCCGCAGCAGCGACGTTTTTCATTGACGAACTGGCTCGTAACGGCACCACATCCTGCCTTGCTTTTTCAACCATCCATGAAGTAGCGCTTGATGCATTATTCAGCGAAGCGCAATCGCGGAACATGGCGTTGATTTCTGGCAAAACCATGATGGACCGCAACGCTCCCGACGGCTTGCTTGATACGGCCACTACCGCTTATGACCAGTCGAAATCTCTCATTGAAAAATGGGCCGGGACTGGCCGCCTTGGCTATGCGGTTAGCCCACGATTTGCAGTAACTTCCACGCCAGCACAATTGGATGCAGCAGGTACATTGTTTAAAGAATACCCTGATACCTGGATGCAAACTCATTTGTCTGAAAACCACGCGGAAATTGCCAGCGTGGTAAAAGATTTCCCTGACAGCAAAGACTATACTGACGTTTACGATCATTTTGGTCTGCTTGGAAAAAAGGCAATGTTTGCGCATGGTATCCACCTCAGCCAACGCGAACTTGATCGCCTTTCAGAAAGCGGGTCGGCTATTGTCCACTGCCCGACTTCAAACAATTTCCTGGGGTCCGGCCTGTTTAAATATCACAACACCCATCGGGCCAATGTACCAATTGCCATGGGCACCGATATTGGCGGCGGGACAAGCTATTCCATGCTTGAGACCATGCGCGACGCCTATATCGTTTCTCAATTGGCGGGCGAGCGTATCAGTGCCTATGATGCGTTTTACGCAGCAAGCCTTGGAAATGCGCGGGTTCTCGGACTGGAGCAGGAAATTGGCACACTGAATACTGGTAGTTTTGCAGATATTATCGTACTTGATCCTGAGGCCACCCCAATTATGAAAGAACGTCACGCCCTTTCAAATTCCATCCATGATGTATTGTTCGCGATGATGATCATGGGAGATGACCGCGCCGTCAAACAAACATTTATTGCTGGTATCCCTCAAAAATAACGCCTTCGCAAACCCTGCCAATTTGTAACAACCGTTCTTCCGAATTAGGCGTCGCAAGAAACATCAACCCGGCATTATCCGTTGCAGTTGGCAAGGTCAATCCGCACAGGCCAAGCAGGTTTCCCACTCGTGTATTACGCAAGGCAAGTAAATTTGCGTCCCAAAAATAGTCAATATCGGCAAGCAATTTGTCTGTCCGTGGCGGACTATTCGGAGTGGTCGGCGCAAGGGCTGCATCGAAGCCTGAAAGCCGCGTATCATAGCACTCACGATATTCCAACATTTTCTGATTTGCAACTTCATAGGTTTCCTGAGTAACTGATTTGCCCCCCATGAAGCGTTTCTTCACCGGTTCAAACATCGCATCTGGATTGGCTTCGATTTCAGCGCCCCATTCGCGGTAAGCTTCAAACGGGAACAAATCTTTTGCCAGTTCTAATATCCCAGCAATTTCAGGAACAGGCGCATATTCTATTTTTGCTCCGGTCTTGGCCAATTGTTCAACCGCCAGTTCAAATGCCTGTAATTGGCGGCTATCACAACCTTCAAGGTAGATAGTTTCGCTAATCAAAAACCGGCATTGCGAAAGATCTGGCAATTGGTCAAAATCAACAGTATTCCCTGACAAAATTTCATGCATCAAGCCAGCATCTTCAACACTTCTTGCCAATGGCCCGACAGTATCAAAACCTTGACAAAGAGGCACAACCCCTTCCGTTGAAATCAGACCGTGGGTTGTTTTCAATCCCACCAGACCATTCCAGCCAGATGGCAACCGCACGGAACCGCCCGTATCAGAACCAATGCCAATCGGCGCAAGATCATACGAAACTGAAGCTGCAGCTCCGGATGAAGACCCACCTGGAGCCAATGCAGGATCAAACCGGTTTGGTGGTGTTGCAGTCCTCGGATTTACCCCAAGGCCGGAAAAGGCAAGTTCCGACATATGGGTCTTACCAAGGCAGATACAGCCGGCCTCTGCTGCCCTGCGCAACACTTCGCAATCCTTGTCTGGAACACGCCCAGCCAGCAATTGAGACCCGGCCTCGGTTTCCACCCCTGCCGTATCAAACAAATCTTTCCAGGAAACTGGCACTCCATCCAGTTTGCTTTTGCGCATTCCGCGCTTGGCGCGGTCTTTGGCACTGGCGGCCTCGCACAACGCCCTTTCCGGCGTTGTACGGACATAGATATCCGGCCCATATTCTGAATCAGCAATAGCATCCAGATAGGTCTGGGTAAGTTCAACAGGATCAACTTTTCCTACATCAATCAACCTGCCAAGATCAGCCGCAGTTTTACCCTTAATATCCATAGCCGATACCCTAATTAGTTGCCGGAAAATTCCGGTTTACGTTTTTCAAAAAAGGATTTCACCGCATTTTGAAAGTCCTTGCTTTCAATCAGCGCTTTTTGTTCTTTTGCTTCCGCTGTCATTGTTTCAGCCAGCGATAGCGAGCCTGCTTCGCGCAATAGCCGCTTAACCGCAGCTTGAGCAAGCGGTGCGCCAAGCGCCAGCTTTTTTGCCCGTTCCAACGTATAGCGTTTTAATTCTTCCACCGGCACAACCGCATTGACAATGCCAAGCTCCAAGCACTCTGCTGCTGGCATTTTTCGCGCTTCGACGATCGTTTCAAATGCACGCACTTTGCCAAGCTTGTTTAGAAGATGCCAATTCGAGCCACCATCAGGAACCAGGCCAATTGCTGCAAAAGCCAGATAAATATAGGCATCTTCCGCCATAAACATCATGTCGCAACTCATAGCCAGTGCAGAACCAATACCAGCCGCTGCACCCGATACGCTGGCAATATAGATTTTTTGCCCCTCGATGATTGCAAGCAGGATCGGCTTATATTCAGTTTCTAATTGCACATCCACAGGCTGGTAGCGCTTTTCGCTCAAATCTGCCCCGGCACAAAACCCACGCCCTTCACCTTGAAGGATTACAATGCGAACGGCTTCATCGGCCTCCGCCTTGCCAATTGCTGCCAATAGCTCGCTGCGCAACGCACGGTTAAATGCATTCCTTGCCTCTGGACGGTTCAAGGTGATGGTGGCAATAGCACCCACTACCTCATATTTTATTACATCCATATTTATCCTCCAACTATGCCTTACTTAAATGAAAAAACCGGACCCAATCAAGGCCCGGTTTAATGTTCTTGAAAATGGCTAACGCCAGATTAGATTTACTCAGACGCGTAAAGCGTTTTCCAGGAACCACCATCGATTTGCGAGATGAAAACAGCATCAGCAGCTACATGGTCGCCAGGACCCATTTTGACTGTAGTACCAGCAATTTTATCTTCAAATGACATGCTTTCCATAGCAGTCTGGAAAGATTCATGTGTCAAATCTTTGCCTGCGGCCTGCAAAGCCCGCACGATCAGTTCTGCACCTGAGCGGCCCAATAATGCACCTGTACCAGGGAATTTTTCACCAGTAGCCTCGGTAAAGGTTTTGATCCATGCCGCAACTTCAGGTTCACCAGCACGCGCTTCAAGATCCTGCCAGCCAGAAGCTGCATAGAACCCTTCAGTCAAACCACCAGGTACTTTTGCAATCACCGTATGGAAAGAAGCTGACGCTCCCATGAAATTCATATTGGTCAGGCCCATTTTCTTGGCAGTAGCCAATACAGTGATTGTCTGACGAACACCAAGAGCCATGGTAACCAGATCACAACCAGCTGCTTTCAATTTACCAAGCGCACCAGCAAAATCAGCATCATCTGGCTTATGAGTAGTTTCAGCAGCATATTTCAAGCCCAGTTCAGCAGCTTCTTCTTTTGAACCAAGTTGAATTTCCTTACCAAAATCCGTTGGCAGAAACATGGTACAAACGGTAGTCGTACCCTTGTTATCTTTCATCCATTTCACCCCAGTACGCATTTGGTCGTAATAGGTTGCTGTGCCCGCATAATGGCTATCAAGAGGATCTTGCAACATTTGACGCGCAGCTGTAAGCGGTGAAATATTTGGAATGCCTTTCGGATCCATCAATTTGAACGCCGCAATATTGTGCGGTGTGCCCAAAGATGAAAGCATGGCAAACACTTTATCACGGTTGATAAGCTTGTTTGCTGCCTGCACCGCTTTTGGCACCTGATAGCCATGATCTTCAGCAATGTATTTCAACATCCGTCCATGAACGCCGCCTTCGGCATTGATCTTATCAAAATAAAGCTGAATAGCTTTTACAGCAGGCACTGAGAAGGCAGCAAAAATGCCCTGCAAATCATGGTGACCACCAATGACAATTTCTGTGTCACTTACCCCTTGGGTCTCGGCAGAAACCGGACTGATCGCCAGCAACGTAGCCGTTGCGGCAAGTGCGAATAGTTTTTTCATAGTTGTTTTCTCCTCCAACTGGTTATTTTTAAGGACTTTATCGTCCATCTCTTCTTCAAAATCTGTGTCGACCGTGACTTGTAGTCAGGGCCTAATACATCGAGTCTATCAGACCTTTATGTCTGGATTCAACAAAACCCCGCTTTAGTTTCATAGTTGGGGTTAATTCCTCATCTTCCGCCGTCAACAAAATATCGATCAGGCGAAATTCCTTAATCTGCTCGACCCGCGCAAATTGCTTATTAACCGCTGCCACGTCCGTCCCGATTAGTTCAACCACTTCAGGTGCTGCACAAAGAGAAGCAAAATCGCTGAAGGGGATTTGTTTCTCCTGAGCAAAATTCTCCACATTTTCCTGATCAATCATCACCAGACAAGTGAGGTATTTTCGCTTGTCACCAATCACCACCGCATCAGAGATGTAGGGTGAGAATTTCAACGCACTTTCAATTTCTGCAGGCGTGATATTCTTTCCGCCGGCCGTAATGATGATGTCTTTAATACGACCCGTAATAGTGAAATAGCCCTGATTATCAACACTGCCCATATCGCCGGTTTTTAACCAGCCATCCTCAGTCATAGTCTCGGCAGTTTGTTCAGGCTTGTTCCAATAGCCCTTAAACACATGCAGGCCCTTCAGCTGGATTTCACCTTCCTTCGAAATCCGCGTTTCGGCACCAGGCAAAGTGACGCCGATAGTGCCAATTTTATTGTGTTTGATGGTGTTGATTGTAGCGACCCCACCACTCTCCGTCATGCCAAATCCTTCCAGCACAGGAACGCCAATCGCCCAAAACCATTTCAACAGTTCTGGCGAAATGGGAGCAGCACCCGACGCCCCGCGAATAATACGATCCATGCCGATCATCCGGCGTAGATTTCCAAGCACAACAAAATCCCAGAACCTATATCTCAAGGCCACACCGGTCGGCACCGCCTCGCCATCCATCAAATATTCTGCGCGCTTCGTGCCAGCATCAATGGCCTTATCAAAGGCCCAGCGCCCGATTGCAGTTGCTTCCTTACGCAGGATTTGCAGGCGAGAATAAATCTTCTCCCAAAGTCTAGGCACCGCCACAAACACATGGGGAGAGACTTCCTGCAAATTTTCAAAAACCGTTTCCGGGCTTTCAGCAAAATTGACCGTGCTGCCCATGGCAATTTGGGAATCAACTGAAAACAACCGTTCCAACACATGACAAAGCGGCAAAAAGCATAGCTGCTCATCATCCTCGGACCCGTGCAATAATTGATAGACCGAATTAATTTGGAAAATCATATTGGTGTGGGTGATCATTGCGCCCTTGGGACGGCCTGTCGTGCCCGAGGTGTAAATCAACATGCGAATATCGTCGGGCTTGGCCAGATCAATTTCCTGGTCAAATAATTCAGGGTTTTTCTCTTCTTCCACCCTGCCAAGGGCATAAAGTTCATCGGCGAACATCACCATATCATCTTGAAAATCGCGCAAACCATCCCGGTCAATCACGATGACTTTTTTCAATCCCGGCATGTCAGCGCGGGCTTCCAGAAATTTATCAAGCTGCTCGTCATTTTCAACAATCAGAAATGACGTGCCGGAATCATTAACCAGATAAGCCAATTGGGATGCTGCATCAGTGGTATAAACACCAGAAGTTATGGCCCCCATGCAAACAGCAGCTAAATCGAAATAGAGCCATTCCTTATTGTCTTCAGACAGAATTGAAATCACATCGCCACGCTTAAGGCCCAGTGATATCAAGCCAAGACCAATCCATTTCGCGTGATTATAATAATCGTCCCAGCTATAGGCATTCCAAATGCCCAAATCCTTTTCGCGGTGGGCCGTGCGCTTGCCATATTTCTTGCAGCGCTGACGAAACAGGGTAGCCATGGTGTCACAACCATCTTTCGACGTGTAATCAATCTCCATGGAACCAGGTTTTAAGGGTGCATTCATCGCCAGGTCTTCTTCCGTTTCCAGCGTTTTTGCGTCCGCTGGCTCTCTCCGCTAACCCCTAGATAGAATTCCTGGATATCTTCCGATGCCAGCAATTCCTCGCATTTTCCAGCCATCACGATGCGGCCAATTTCCATTACATAACCGAAATGCGCAGCTTTCAAGGCCACTTTGGCATTCTGCTCCACCAGCATCATGGTGACGCCTTGTTCGCTATTAAGCCGTTTGATAATGCCAAATATTTCCTGAACCAATAGGGGCGACAGACCCAATGAAGGTTCATCAAGTAACAGAATCTTTGGTCGTGCCATCAAGCCACGACCAATCGCCAGCATTTGTTGTTGGCCGCCTGAAAGAAAACCCGCAGCCTGATTAATGCGTTCCTTGAGAATTGGAAAATAGGAATAGACCATTTCAAGGTCATCCTCGACTTCATTATCCGAGCGGGTATAGGCACCCATCCGCAAATTCTCTTCCACATTTAGAAATGGAAACACCTCACGCCCCTCGGGCACATGGGCAATACCACGGCGCACGATGGCATCAGGGTCCATTCCCTGAATTTGCTCGCCTTCCAGCAAAATCTGTCCTTTTTCAGGATCAAGCACGCCGGATATGGTTTTCAAAAGCGTGGTTTTTCCAGCACCATTCGCCCCAAGAATTGTAACGATTTTCCCGTGCGGCACCTCGATCGAAACCCCACGCAACGCCATTACGGCACCATAGAAAGCTTCGAGATTGCGTGTTTCAAGAACTGGAGCATCAGCCATCAGGTCACATCCTCCACACCCAGATATGCCTCAATGACCTTGGGATCAGACTGCACTTCTTCAGGCGATCCCATTGAAAGCATCTCACCATTATTAAGCGCCAAGACACGGTCCGATACCTGGGTAACCAGGCTCATATCATGTTCCACCATCAAAATGGTCAAGCCCATATCCTTCTGCATATCCTCAATCCAGTAGGCCACATCCTGGGTTTCTTCTACTGACAGTCCAGAAGCCGGTTCATCCAGCAATAACATGCGAGGGCCACAAGCCAGCGCCCGACCAATCTCAACCACCTTGCGAACCCCATAAGGAAGCCCCGCAATCATTTTGTTGCGATAAGCATGTAAATCGAGAAACTCAATCACATCTTCCGCAGCCCTGCGATGAGCACGTTCCTCGGCCCGCACCCGTGGGGTAAAAAGTACATTTTCTATGAAGGATGTTTTGCGTTTTGTATGGCGACCAACCAACAGGTTTTGCAACACGGTTGAATGGTCGAACAATTCAATATTCTGAAACGTGCGCGCAATGCCGATACCAGCAATTTCATCGGGCTTTAGACTGGTGATTTCATTGCCGTCAAATTTGATGCTGCCTTCCGTTACGTCATAAAATCTCGAAATCAGATTGAATATCGTCGATTTACCCGCACCATTAGGCCCCACAATGGTGAAGACCTCGCCTTCCTTCACATCAAAGGAAACATTCTTAACGGCGTGTACGCCGCCAAAGCTTTTTGAAACATTGCGAACTTCGAGCAGGCTCATTTCATCCGCTCCGTTTTCAAATAACTCTTATTGCGACGGAACATATCCTTGCGCGCCAGCGGAAACAGTTCAAACCAGATGCGGGTTTTCATCCAGCGTCCGTAAAGCCCGGTTGGCTCTACCACAATGATCGTAATGAGGATCAGCGCAAAGATGCCCATATCAAGTCCGGGAATTGCAACAGTCGTCACAGTCTCGCGAACAATGGTTACCAATTGCGGTAAAAAGCCAACAACAGCCGCCCCAAAAAATGCCCCGTGAATAGAACCCATGCCACCGACCACAATCATCAAAAGCAATTGGATCGATATCAAAATCAGGAAGGCTTCATAATTGAACGCTCCCATGTAGTGAGCTAATAATCCTCCGGCGATGCCGGTGACAAAACACGAGAGACCAAAGGAAATTGTTTTAAACCGCGCCACATTAATTCCCATGGCACGTGCAGAAATTTCAGAATCTCTGATCGCCATAAAAGCCCGACCAGTAGAAGAGCGCAGCAAATTCGCATAACCAAAGGTGACGATGATCACCACGCCCAGACAGGTCCAGTAAAATTTGTCTGGGCTGACGTAGCGGTCGATTTCCACACCAAACAGTGTGAATGCCTCAACATACACCCCGTCGATACCACCGGTATATGGCTCAAGTAGAATGATCACATCTTCAGCAATGACACCCATGGCAAGCGTTGCAATGGCCAGATAAATTCCCGACATCTTCAATGCAGGAATAGCAATTATCGCGCCCACTATTCCGGCAAACAGGCCTGCGAGCGGTAGAGACAGAACGAACGGCACACCCTTATTCTGTAGCCACACCTCCATATAGGCACCGCAGGCAAGGAAAGCCCCATGCCCCAGACTTGCCTGTCCAGTGTGACCTGCCAGAATCATCAGCCCCATTCCGGCAATTGCCCAGATCAGCACATTGACCGCTTCACCGAGCAAATATTCATCAAAAATAAACGGCAGCAAGATTGCCAGAACCACCAACAAAACATACCAAAATAGTTTACGGCCATCTTCAAAAAGATTGATATCGTCGTCATATTTGGTTTTAAAATGTATGCGCATCGATAATCAGACCTTCTTGCTCTGGACTTGCGAAAACAGTCCGTTTGGCCGCAATACGAGCACAAGCAGCATCAATGCATAAGGAGCAATCTGGCTGTAGCCAGGCGCGCCGTAGCGGGCTGCAAAAGGTTCGATAATGCCGATAATCAGCCCACCAATCAGCGCTCCGGGCAAACTGCCAAAGCCCCCGATAACAGCAGCGGCGAATGCTTTAATCCCAAGCAGCCCCATTGAAGGATCAATTGCGCCGCGCGCCGCAAACATCACCCCGGCCACTGCCGCAATACCGCCTGCCATCGCCCAGATGATGCCGTTTATCAATTTGACGGGCACTCCCATATAATAGGCTGCAAGCTGGTTTTGAGAAGCCGCCTGCATGGCGATCCCAAGTTTGGTTTTGGCAAAAAACAGATAAAGCCCCAGTGTCAAAACCAAGGTGACCCCGATGACAAAGACCTCGTCCAATCCAATCACTAAACCGCTAAAACGGAGATTAATGCCGGTAAAAGGCGTTTCAAGTGATTGCGGCTGATGGCCCCAGATAAATCCAGCGATAAAACGCAGCACAAACCCGATGGCAATGGTGAGGATGACGACCGCAAATTGCGGCTGTCCGAACAATTTACGAATAACCAGCGCCTCCAGCCCATAGCCGATCACCGCCATGATGGCGATTGCCAGAGGAACAGCGGCCCAAAATGGCAGATTCCAGTAATCTGTATTCGTCAATTGCAGTGTAATGAATGCCCCGAGCATCATCATGTCGCCTTGGGCAAAATTGACGGATTCCGTAGCTTTATAAATCAGCACAAATCCGAGTGCGATCAGGCCATATATGCAACCACTAGCAATTCCACCCAGCAATAACTGTACGACTTCCAATCCGTCCTCCCGACACTGCCTTTTTCCGGCAACATAATATAAGCCGTTTTCCGGCAATTTTTATATAGCGGGTGCCTGATCCTCACAGAACAGCCCTAAATTACTATTGTTAGCAATACATGTGAGTACCGCCAACCAAAGTATTACATCTTGATTTATCCTACCTGTCCAGTGCTTTAAAAAAACGTATACCGATATTTTTGGTGACCTATCGGTGGGCGAATATTTCGCCTCTGATCAAGGGCATTCTTCAATTGAGCATGCAATCTGGTTTTCAGGAATAAATTCGGAAAACCACGACCCAAAACGCCAAAAGCCCCGGCGATAAAACCGAGGTTTCTGGAGAAGTAATTAGTATTTAGATTGTATCTTCTTGTTGAGGTCTATGTCGGCAAGCCGACCTTAGTTACAAACCCGAACCCGTACTGAATATTCTTCGCCGTAGCGGTTCACTCTCCACTGACGCTCTGTCCAGCACTCACGAGCATAACTACGACCACGGCCACGAGCTGAACTTGCGATAAGTCCAATGGCAAGGCCACCAAGCAATGCTGCTCCAAAGTGTTTGCCGCCGGCGGATGCCGTGCTGGTTGAGGCAGAAAGACTACCGGTTGCGATGATCGCGACTGTTAAAGCTGCGATGGCTGATTTTTTGATAATTGCGATGTTCATTTTACTTCTCCAAGTAATCTGGAAGTCCGTTGTGGACCTTCCGATGAACTAGAGATAGTGAGCATCAAGAAATTCGCGTGTGCATTCATGCACACAGCGAAAAAATAGATTCAAAGCCTAGAATTTAATCCAGCCAGCGTTTTTCTTTGATGAGCGCAAACAAGCATCAATAAAGCGAAGGCCATCGACCCCGTCTTCCACTGTGGGCAAAATCACGCTTTTGGGTATTTTGCCATTCTTCTTACGCAATGCGCGAATAGCAATGGCAGCTTCACTATAGAGTGTTGCAAACCCTTCCAGATATCCTTCCGGATGACCACCTGGAGTTCGGCTTACCCGGTCGGCAACAGCACTTGATCCGGCTCCACCACGAGTGATCAATTGTTTCGGCTGGCCAAACGGCGTGTACCAGAAATGATTGGGATTTTCCTGTTCCCATTCAATGCCACCTTTAGTCCCGAAAACTCGCACTTTAAGGGAATTCTCATTTCCTGGCGCCACCTGGCTTGCCCATAGCATGCCTTTTGCACCGCCCTTAAAGCGCATCATGATATGAGCATTGTCATCCAGCTTGCGCCCCTTAACAAAGGAGTCCAGATCTGCGGCCAGACTATCTAATTGCTGCCCGCTAATGAAACTGGCCAGATTAAATGCATGGGTGCCAATATCACCAATGGCACCACCGCCACCCGAGCGTTTGGGATCAGTACGCCACTCGGCCTGTTTTTGCCCGGTCGCTTCGACCTTTTCAGTCAGCCAATCCTGCACATATTCTGCCTGCACCAGGCGGATATCGCCAAGTTTTCCCCGTGCCACCATCTCTCGCATTTGGCGAACCATCGGGTAGCCTGTGTAATTGTGGGTCAATACAAATAGCTTGCCGCTCTTTTTAGCAATCGCTGCCAGCTTCTTTGCATCAGCTAGCGTTGACGTTAGCGGCTTGTCGCATATCACATGAATACCGGCCTGCAAAAACGCCTTGGCGATTGGAAAATGCATATGGTTCGGCGTAACAATCGTAACCACTTCAATCCCGCCTTCACGCGTTGCTTCGCCCTTGGCCATCTCTTGGTAAGTTCCATAAGATCGCTCAAGACCAAGCTCTCGTGCCGAAGCTGCCGATTTAGTTGGGTTAGAAGATAGCGCACCCGCCACCAATTCATAATGGCCATCAATACGCGCAGCAATCCGGTGAACAGCGCCAATAAAGGCATCTTTTCCCCCACCGACCATGCCATAGCGAATAGGTGCCTTGCTGTTTGGACTGGAACTTGCAGAAACCATTTTGTTACCCTCGTTAATTCCGGTTAGCTATCGGCTAGGCCAATCGTTAGATACCCAGCGTCTTTTTGATTTGCGCAAAGTCGGTTTCCCCACCGGCAAAATCATCAAAAGCTTTATCTGTCACATGAATAATATGATCACGAATAAAGGGCGCGCCCTCTGCTGCCCCATCTTCAGGGTGTTTCAAACAACATTCCCATTCAAGCACGGCCCAACGATCAAAATCATATTGAGCAAGTTTGGAGAAAATACCTTTGAAATCTACCTGACCATCCCCAAGCGAGCGGAAACGCCCGGCCCGCTCGGTCCAGCCTTGATAGCCTGAATAAACGCCCTGGCGACCGGTTGGATTAAACTCGGCATCCTTCACATGGAAAGCCGCAATATGCTCATGGTAGATGTCGATAAAGGCCAGATAATCCAATTGCTGCAATACAAAATGCGATGGGTCATAAAGAATGCGCGCGCGTGAATGACCTTTCACCTCGGCCAAAAACATCTCATAGGTCACCCCATCAAACACATCTTCACCCGGATGAATTTCATAGGCTATATCAACGCCCGCATCTTCAAATGCATTCAGGATCGGTGTCCAGCGTCTGCCAAGTTCTGCAAATGCTTCTTCAATCAATCCAGCCGGGCGCTGAGGCCAAGGATAGAGATAAGGGAAAGCCAACGAACCCGTAAAAGAAGGGCATGCTTTGAGGCCAAGATGCTGGGAAGCTTTAGCAGCCAAATACATTTGCTGCACAGCCCATTTTTGACGTGCATCCGGATTACCATGAACGCTCTCGGGAGCGAACGCATCAAACTGAAGATCATAAGCTGGATTTACCGCAACCAATTGCCCCTGCAAATGGGTGGAAATTTCGGTAATTTCCAAACCATTCTCGGCACAAATGCCAGCAATCTCATCACAATAGGTTTTGGATTCACCCGCTTTTTCCAAGTCGAACAGCCGACCATCCCATGAGGGAATTTGCACCCCCTTATAGCCAAGATCGCCTGCCCATTTGGTTATGGCCTGCAGTGAATTAAACGGCGCTTCATCGCCCGCAAATTGTGCCAGAAAAATTGCTGGCCCTTTAATGTTTGCACTCATGAGCTTCTCCCACCTTTTCGCTACTATACGTAACGATTGACAATATTTTCCAGCAATTCCTGACGACCGGATTTCGGTTGCGGATTAATATCGGCTTTTTCCACCCATTCCGCAATCTCGCCCAACGAGAATCCACCCGTCAGCATTTTGTCTGCTTCTGGTTTTTTCCATCCGCTATAACGCTCATCAACAATCGATGAGAGTGCTTTATCTTCAACCATTGCAAGGGCAGCTTTCACCCCGCGTGCGCAGCAATCCATGCCGCCAATATGGCCGATCAACAAATCATCTGGCGAAATTGATTGGCGACGCAGTTTGGAATCAAAATTGGTGCCACCAGTGGTAAATCCGCCAGCCTGCATAATGTGATAATAGGCAATGGCCATTTCAGGCACGTTATTCGGGAACTGATCCGTATCCCAACCTGATTGATAATCATTGCGGTTCATATCAATAGAACCAAAAATTCCTAACGCATTAGCAGTTGCCAATTCATGTTCGAAAGAATGCCCGGCAAGAATTGCATGACCCTGTTCGATATTAACCCGAACCTCGTCTTCTAGGCCGTAGCGTTTCAGGAAGCCGTAAACCGTTGCTACATCATAATCATATTGATGCTTGGTTGGTTCCTGGGGCTTGGGTTCAATCAGGATTGTGCCTTTAAATCCGATCTTGTGTTTATATTCCACCACCAGATTAAAGAAGCGACCGAGTTGATCCATCTCGGAACCCATATTGGTGTTGAGCAAGGTTTCGTACCCTTCGCGTCCACCCCAAAGCACATAGTTCTCACCGCCAAGACGCATTGTGGCATCAAGACAAGTTTTTACAGTTGCAGCGGCAAAGGCAAACACATCTGGATCAGGATTACTGCCCGCGCCAGACATATAACGCCGGTTGGAAAAGAGGTTGGCTGTGCCCCATAAAAGCTTGATGCCAGTATCGGCCATCTTACCTTCAAAATAATCGACAATCTCATTCAGGTTTTTTGTGTTCTCGGCAAAGTTTGCCCCTTCAGGGCGAACGTCTGCATCATGGAAACAAAAATAGGGTGCTCCCAGTGCAGAAAACATTTCAAAGGCCACATCTGCCTTCAGTTTAGCCGCAGCCATAGGATCAGACATACGGTCTGGAAACCAGGGGCGGTCAAAGGTCTGGCCGCCAAACGGGTCATCGCCCGGCCAGCAAAAAGAATGCCAATAGCAAATAGCAAAACGTAAATGGTCTTCCATCCGCTTGCCTGCAACCATTTCATTTGGATCATAATGTTTGAATGCCAATGGGTTGGTGCTTGATGGCCCCTCAAAGGGAATGGAAGTGATATCGCCAAAGAATCCGGTGGTCATGTTAAAGGCCCTTTATTGCTGGATAGAGTGATGTGAAGCGCCCATAGGCTTCGTCAAATTTACTTGTTAGGTCTGCATCTGGTTCAAGTGTGCGTACGGTTTCTGCCTGGGTACAAATCTCAGACGGGTCAACTTTTTCAGCCGCCATCAACCCAAGTCGTGCAGCCCCAAAGGCTGCTCCATTGTCGCCATCAGCTGGCAAATCAATCGGCAGATTGATAATGCTAGAAATGGCTTTCAACCAGTAAATTGAATTGGAACCACCGCCGACAGCAGTGACCCGCTCAATATTTGTGCCCGCTGCACGCAAGGCCTCAAGACAATCGCGAAAGGCAAAACCGACACCTGCCAGTACACTTTGCGTCAAATCCGCCCTGCCGCTGGCATGTTCCAGCCCATAAAAGCCACCTCGAATAGCAGCATCATTATGGGGCGTTCTTTCGCCGGAAAGGTAAGGAAGGAAGGTTGTTCCCGTGGGTGGCTTCAAGATTTCACCCAATTCTCCGGTCA
Organism: Rhizobiaceae bacterium; assembly: GCA_016763155.1. Lineage (GTDB taxonomy): Bacteria > Pseudomonadota > Alphaproteobacteria > Rhizobiales > Rhizobiaceae. Next base: position 11,437 of record JAESUH010000070.1, on the reverse strand, counting down.
ACTTTTCAAGCGCCATTCCGGTAATACCAGAATACCAGTTGAGACAATCGGTGGCCGATAAAATCACACCCATTTGATGCCAGCAATTTGGCAAGGCGTGACAAAATGCATGAACGGCACTTTCAGGGTTTGGCAAATAACTATCATTTGCCGCAAATAATACGCCGGATGTGCCAAGAGAAAGGAAGGCTGAACCCGCTTCCACAATGCCCATGCCTATGGCCGATGCCGCATTATCACCGCCACCACCGGCAACGATAACACCGCGCCCCTCGCCCATCTCCATGCCCCATGCCTTGGCCAGATCAGGTCGAAGCATACCACTGACTTCGCTACCTTCCACCAAATCAGGCATTTGCGAGCGTTCCATGCCGCTTGCCTTAAGCAATTCTTCCGACCAGTCGCGATTAGCCACATCAAGCCAGCTTGTACCGGAAGCATCGGAAGGTTCCGATACCATTTCGCCCGTCAGCCAAAGCCTGAGAAAATCTTTAGGCAGCAGGGCTTTTGCAACTTTATCAAAATTCTCCGGCTCGTTATTTTTGACCCAAAGCAATTTTGGAGCCGTGAACCCTGGAAATACAATATTCCCAGAAAGCGAGCGAAATAACGGATTGGCATCCAGTTCTGCTGCTTCCAAATGGCTTCTGGTATCATTCCACAATATGCAGGGCCGGATGACTTTATCATCCTTATCCAGCAAAGTTGCCCCGTGCATATGGCCGGAAAGGCCGATGCCGCGAACTTTTTTCACCGCTTTGGCGTGGTCGCGAGCAAGTTGACCAACCGCCTTGAGGGTCGCGTCAACCCAATCGGCAGGGTTCTGCTCGCTCCAGCCAGTATGGGGCCGATGAACTTCAAGCCCTGCACTTGCAGAACCGATGATCAATTGATTTTCATCCATCAACAGCGCTTTCACGCTGGATGTGCCAAGATCAATGCCTAAATACATTTGATCCACTCCTCGATATTGCCGCAATCTGTTAAAAACAGATTAGTCTACTATTGCGCCGGGACCAGAAATCGCTTTCGCCGGACACTTCCCGGCAATAATCATCCCCAGGACTTCATCCTTGGTGACGTCATCGGTATTAGCTGTTCCAACAATGGCACCGTTCTTCATCACAACCACCCGGTCAGCCAATGCAAACACATCTTCAATATCGTGACTGATCAGGAAGATACCGATACCGTCTTTTTTCAACTGCAAAATAAGATCCGCAACTTGCGCAGTTTCCTCTGGGCCTAAAGCTGCTGTCGGTTCATCCATCACCAAAATTCTGGCATTGAACAAAATCGCCCGCGCGATCGCCACGGATTGACGCTGTCCGCCGGATAGCGCCTTCACAGGATCCTTGAATTTTTCAAATCTTGGATTAAGCCGACCCATCACTTGGCGGGCTCGAGATTCCATCGCCGCATCATCCAGCGTTCCCCATTTGGTGCGCAATTCGCGTCCCAAAAAGAGATTTGCCGCCGCATCCAGATTATCGGCCAAGGCCAAGGTCTGGTAGATGGTTTCAATGCCATAGCCTTTGGCATCACGTGGATTTTCAATATGGGCAATTTCACCATTAATGCGAATTTCGCCCGTATCACGAGTATAAGCCCCGGACAGTATTTTAATAAGGGTGGATTTCCCCGCCCCATTATGTCCGAGCAGGCCCACCACTTCACTAGGGAACAATTCAACGGAGGCATGATCCACCGCCTTGATCCCGCCAAAAGCGATAGAGATGTCTCTCATCTCAACCATGGGCACAGAATTTGTTGCTGTTGCGTTCATTCTATTCACCTCACGTCGAATTCTTGCGATACAGGGTATCGATATAAACGGCAGTCACGAGAACACAGCCAACCACTATTTGCTGGATGGCTGAATCAAAGCCCACAAGCACCATGCCTGATTGCAAAGATTGCATCACCAGCGCTCCCAGCATGGCTCCGTAGATTGTGCCAATACCACCAGCAAATGAAGTTCCCCCGATAACCGCTGCTGCAATCACGTAGAGTTCGTCAAATTGGCCCAGCGCATTGGTTGCTGAATTTAGCCGCGCACTGGCAATCACTGCTGAAATACCGGTCAATCCGCCCATCAGGGCAAAGATCAACATGGTCATGCGCTTGGTATTAATACCCGCAAGTTCGGCTGCTTCCGGATTGCCACCAATGGCAAACACATAGCGCCCGAATCTGGTTCGCGTGGTCAGGAAGGTCATAAAGATACCAACCGCAATCGCAATCAATACCGGAATTGCAAAACCGTGAGATATGAAAATGCCACCATCAGGAATTTCGATATTATTGTCAGCCGCATAGCGTTTGATAATACCTTTCGGCCATGGATATGCGTTCATCACCAAAACAGCGCCGATTATTAACGCGGAACCAACCGCACCAATCAACCATTCCGCCCACACGGGACGAAGGGGAAACCCAAATCTGACACGCTGTTTTCGGCCCGAAACCAGCAGGAAGACAACGCCAAGACAGCCAAGCAGCCCCACAATCCAGCTACCCGTGGCACCAACCGTGCCATAAGGACCACCACCAATGAGTGCAAATGTTGCATCAACCGGTGCAATGGTTTCACCGCGCGCTACCCACCAGGCAGAGCCACGCCAAACCAATAGTCCGCCAAGCGTTACAATGAAGGCCGGGATACCCAGATAGGCAATCAACAGGCCGTGAAATGCACCAATCAGTGCACCAAAAGCCAAACCGGCAGCAACTGTAATGATCCAGATATAGGGGCTACCCAGTCCTAAAAACTGCGGCAAAACCCAAACCTGTATTACCCCCATAACCATGGCAGTAACCCCAAGCAGGGAACCCACGGACAAATCAATATGTCTGGTCACAATCACCAACACCATCCCGGTCGCCATCACAGCGATAGATGAGGTTTGAACTGATAGGTTCCAAAGGTTTCGCGGCGTCAAAAACGCGCCATAACCATTAAATATTTTACCGTAATAATGAAAACCAACCCAGATCAAAACAAGCGCACCGATCATTCCCAACATTCTGGTATCGACTTCGGTTGCCCTTAGAAAACGTATTACAGCGCTTTCTTTAATTTCATTCTCTTGGCGGTTATTTGGCGCATCACCTGACATAAAGTTCTCCCGGGTGAATTCATAAAAGCACTAATGGCTCAAATAAAAGAGTGATAAAAAACCGCGCCGCCTGAATGAGGTGGCGCGGCTTATATTTAGTTCAATTAGCTGACAGCTTATTTACAAGCGCTAACCATTGCAGCATCAGCACCGGCACAAGCAGTTGCTTTGTCGATCCAGCCAGCATCAATCACTTTACCAAGAGTGTCTTTGGTGATTGCTGTTGGAGCAAGCAGGATTGAAGTAACGGTTACACCGCGTTTGCCACCTGAGAATGGTGCAGTACCAGGAATGTCTTTCAGTGCTTTGCCATTAGCAAGCATCAAAGCAGCTTCTGCAGCAACTTTACCAAGCGCGCGGCTATCTTTCCAGATTGATACAAGCTGAGTACCAATTGCAACACGGTTAAGAGCAGCAAGATCGCCATCCTGACCTGTTACAGGAACTGTACCGGCCATGCCCTGTGCAGCAAGTGCTGCAACAACGCCACCAGCCATGCCATCATTTTCAGAAATCACAGCATCGATTTTGTTGTCGTTAGCTGTAAGCATCTGTTCCATGTTGCGCTGTGCATTTTCAGGCTTCCAACCATCGGAGAATGCTTCGCCAACGTTTTTGATTTTGCCGGCATCCATGTTTGGTTTCAAAACTTCCATGATACCCTGGAACAAGAATGTAGCATTTGGATCGCCTGGATCACCTTTAATGAAGGCAAAGTTTCCGCTGTCTTTAACTTTCAGCATTTCTTTAGCCATCAAACGGCCAACGCCAATGTTGTCGAAAGTGACGTAAAGTGAATCTGGATGCTCGATCTGAACATCATAGGCAATCATAGGAATGCCTTCAGCAGAAGCTTTATCAACAGCAGGAAGAATGGCTTCGGAATCGAAAGGCACGATCAAAAGAACATCAGCACCCTGAGCAATCAGAGATTCGATATCGGTCAACTGCTTAGCTGCAGAACCCTGTGCATCGGAAGAAATATATTTGTCACCAGCAGCTTCAACGATTGCCTTGATAACAGCTTCATCTCTTTTCCAGCGTTCTTCCTGGAAAATTTTCCAAGACACGGCAATAGTTTTGCCAGCTGCAATAGCATTTCCTGCAAAGCCAGCAAGTGACGCAGCAAATACAGCACCCATAAGGGCGGTACTAAGTTTTTTCATAAAATTCTCCCTATGCGCATAACGCATTTCATTGTTAATACGCCCAAGGCGCACTATTTTTGGTGAACGAAATGGTTGAAGTTCCCTCCCACAACCATCAAAAAGCTCTTTAATTCGAGCCTCAAAAAAAATAGTGACTCAAGTTTTCGAATGTGTCAACTTGTATTTCAGAATTTGGAATATGTAATTGGTGAGGATTAGGAGGAACCAAATGGCAAATATAGTTCGTTCTGACGATGTCCGGACACAAAATCGTGCAAAAATCATGGCCATTCTTCGCATGAAGGGCAGCATGTCTCGCACTAAACTTGCTCAATACACAGGGTTAAGTGCTGCAACGATCACCGCTATTACCGCTGACTTACTTGAGCGAAATGTACTGCTTCGCAAGGAGGCACCAAAAACCACAAATTCACGGGGCAGGCCAAGAGTCACGCTAACATTCAATCCAGAATTTGCCTGCGTCGGCGTAATCGTTTTACAACTCAATCATATCATGATGTCGATTGCCGATTATCAGGGGAGCACAATCTTTACTGACGAGATCACCCTTGAAACCACGACAATTTCATCTGAAACCCTGTTGGAGAAGCTGGCAGGCTTCTTTCTCGCTGGAATGCGGACCGCAGGAATTTCCACAGACCAACTGCGCCATGTGGCTGTCGGGGTTCAAGGTGCAACAGATATTCACGCAACCAAATTGCGTTGGTCTCCCATAATCCAGCATCAGGAATTGCAGATCAAACAATCCCTTGAACCGGTCTTCAGAGTGCCCGTCAGTGTTCACAATGACTGTAATATGATTGCCCAGGCTTTGCGTTGGAATGAACCTGAGCTGTTTCATTCCGATTTTGCAGCTATCCTATTGTCACAGGGCATCGGCATGGGCCTCTACCACAATGGCGAACTTGTTCAGGGTAAACGCTCTTCCGCCACCGAATTCGGTCATATGACGTATATTCCAAACGGCGCGCTTTGCCGTTGCGGTAGGCACGGTTGCATTGAAGCATATGCGAGCGAATACGCCATTTATCGCAACGCAAAAATGTTAGGCGATAACAGCGAGCCTTGCAGCGATATATCTCAAAACGAAATGGATGAGATCATTGCTCAAGCGCACGACAATGTAGCTCTGGCAAAATCATCCTATGATCGGGCTGGTTCAGCAATAGGTGCCGGGCTTGCCAGCCTGTTTGCCTTGCTTGACCCTTTTCCAATTGCTTTTGTTGGCACCGGATCGAAGGCAAAGGACCTGCTGGAAAATTCTATTAGGGCAGCGATTGGTGAAATGCCCATGTCGTTCCAACCAGACCAAATATCCATGCGATTTTACGAAGACAAAAATCCCCTAATTAGCGATGGCTGTGCGGTAACAGCGCTGATTGAAGTGGATAAGAATATCAATTCTAACAATGGAAAGGTGTTGAAAATTGCAGTTTAAACTACGAACAGCCACGTTCTTCGCCCTTGTGCTATATGCAAATTCTGGCCTTGCCGCTGATAAACCATGGTCGGAAAATGCCATCAGCGGCCACGTGCCAATGCCTCAGGGAGTTTTATCCAAACAGGCCCTGGACCAATTGGTAGAGCAGGGTGAAGCACTGTTTTCTGCTAAATTCACCACGCCCGATGGCGCAGGCAGACCAATGGCTACCCAGGCCATTATTCCAACAAAGCGCAAACGCCCGCCATCCCAACAGTTCAACCGCGTAACCGGAACCGACTCCAATGCCTGCTCCAGCTGCCACAATGAACCAATTATCGGCGGGGCTGGAAATTTCGTATCCAATGTTTTCGTATCAGAAGGGTTCAACAGTCAAGGTTCTGATTCCATCGATCCGCAGTTTTCAAATGAACGCAACACCAACCACGTTCTGGGGTCCGGGCTGATAGAATTACTTGCCCGCGAGATGACTGCCGATCTGGTAGCCTTGCGAAAACAGGCTTTAAATGAGGCGCGTAAAAACAACAAAACCGTCGAAATTTCTCTGACAACAAAGGGTGTTGATTTCGGCACGTTGTCGGCATCACCTGATGGTCTTGTTGATCTTTCGCAACTGGACGGACTGGATACGGATCTGGTCATTCGCCCTTTCAGCCAAAAAGGTGTGATGACCTCCCTGCGCCAGTTTACCATCAACGCCCTCAACCACCACCACGGCATGCAGGCAGTTGAACGCTTCGGCACACGCTGGACTGGTGAAGATGATTTTGACAAGGATGGCATTACCAATGAATTATTGCCCGGTGATATATCCGCTCTGGTCGCATGGCAGGCCACATTAGCGCCACCAACCCGATTAAAACCCAAACAAGAAGTCTGGCAAACAGCAGCGGCCAAAGGCGACGCATTGTTTGATGATATCCGATGTTCGAGCTGCCACATCAAAGCGCTGCCTCTCAACAGTTTACAATTTTCTGATCCTGGCCCCGTAGATGCAGCTGGCACCACTCGCGACAGCGAAGTAAAAGCCTCTGCCATTTATGATCTGGCCTTGCGCGGCTGGGCAACGAAGCTTGCAAAAAACGACAAAGGCCAATTCATGGTGCCTCTGTTTGGTGATTTGAAACGCCACGCGATGACGGACGCTGAAAACGATAAATTTGGCAATGAACTCCTCTCCCAGCGTTTTGTTGAACGCAGCGTATTTGCAACGAGTGAATTGTGGGGCATCGCATCCACTGGCCCCTATGGCCATCGCGGCGACATGACAACGTTGCGAGAAGTTATCGAAGCCCATGGGGGCGAGGCGAAACAATCGCGGGACAATTACATGGCTCTAAGCGAGGATGACCGTGACAACATTATTGCATTCCTAAAAACGTTGGTGATTGAACAATGAGAAACTTCGTTTCCTTTTTTACAGCCCTCGCGCTCTATTCTACCGCCACATTGGCGGCGGAAACCCAGGACGTTCCTATCATGCAGGAACAGGCAAAACAGGCCGGCGTCAATCACACCTATGCCGGGCCTTGGGAATATTTCGTTGGCGGCGGTGTTGCGACATTCGATTGCAATGGCGATCGACGACCCGATATTGCCTTGGCAGGCGGCACCAACCCGGCACAATTATTCGTCAATAAAAGCAGCACGGGCGGTGCCCTCAAATTCGAATTCAAAAGCCTAAACCTCACAGAAAAAGAACTTAAAAAAGTCACCGGCGTTTATCCTCTGGATATCAATAATGACGGTTTCAAGGATCTGATATTTTTGCGTGTTGGCGAAAACCTTCTTCTAAAAGGTGGCCCCGATTGCAGCTTCACCAAAGCAAATGAAGAATTTGCTTTTGATGGTGGCAAGGCATGGTCCGTAGCCTTTGCCGCAACCCATGAAGAGGGTGCAGAATTCCCGACCCTTGCAATCGGCAATTATGTGGATCGCGATGCTCCGGGATCACCTTGGGGCACTTGCCACGACAATTTCCTCTACCGCCCAAACCCCGGCACCACCATCAACTATTCCAACAGGCTGGCGCTGACTCCGGGATATTGTGCCTTGTCGATGATTTTCACCGACTGGAATAAATCAGGAACACCGGCTCTTCGTATTTCCAATGACCGCCAATACTATCGTGGCGGCGAAGAGCAGATGTGGAAAATGGAAAAAACACCCAAGCTCTACACCAGAGCGGATGGCTGGCAAAAACTAACCATCTGGGGCATGGGAATTGCAGAAGCTGATATCAATGGTGACGGCCTCCCCGAATACGCCCTGACCTCTATGGGTGACACAAAAATCCAGATGCTGGACCGTGACGCAGATGGCGCACCAGCCTATCTGGATATTGCCTGGGAGCGCGGCGCCACGGCTCACCGGCCCTATATGGGGGGTGACCTCAAACCCTCAACTGGCTGGCATTCAGAGTTTGCAGATTTCAATAATGACGGCATACTTGACCTTTTTATTGCCAAGGGAAATGTCGCTGAAATGAAAGATTTCACAGCTAATGACCCCGACAATATGCTGCTTGGACAGTTTGACGGCAAGTTTAAGGAAGCGGGGAAAAAAGCAGGAATCGGCTTAAATACCCGCGGCCGCGGCGCAGCCATTGTTGATCTTAACATGGATGGTATGCTTGATCTGATCGTGGTCAATCGAGAAGTGCCAGTAAGTCTGTTTGCAAATCTGGGTGGCGATGCCCCTAATTCCCCGCGCCCCATGGGCAATTGGGTTCAAATCGAATTGCAGCAGGACGGACCAAACAAAAATGCCATCGGAGCAACCATCTCCATCAAGTCCGGCAATAATAACCGCGTTCGAAAAGTCGGCGTCGGTGGCGGTCATGCATCCGGCAGTCTTGGTTTTATTCATGTTGGCCTGGGCGTAGCGGAGCGGGCAAATATCCGGGTCAAATGGCCCGATGATTCATGGAGCGCCCCTTACAGGGTTTTTGCAAATCAGTTTGTGGTCATTAAAAAGAATGACAACATTCCAAAATATTGGTTCCCACAATGACAAATACTTTCGGTAAAATGCCAAACGGCGACGATGTCCAGCACCTGACTATTTCTGGCGGACCTCTCACAATCTCAATCATCACTCTTGCTGCGGCAATTCAGGACATGCGCCTTGAGGGTCACCCCTTCCCGCTTGTTCTGGGGTTCGAAGAACTGGATGAATATCTCGACACCGAGGCATATTTCGGTGCCAATGTAGGCCGCATTGCCAACCGCATTGGCGGCGGAAAATTTGAACTGGATGGTAAAACATTCTCAGTCAACTGCAATGAAAATGATGAAACCTGCCTCCATGGCGGGGAAGAGGGACTGGGTCGTCAAAACTGGGAAATCGTTTCCCACGATGAAAGCTCCGCACATCTGCGATGCAACTTGCCGGACGGGCATATGGGGTTTCCTGGAAATTTCCAGGCCGATTGCATCTATTCAATTTCTGACAAAGGAGAACTAACGATCACCCTTGAAGGGCGCAGCGACAAGGCAACCATTTGCAATCTGGCGCATCACAGCTATTTCAATCTGAACGATGGTGGCGCTTCTGATGTTTTCAGTCATAAGTTGCAAATCGACGCCGACACCTATTTGCCTACCAATGAAAAAACACTACCCCAAAGTCCTCAGGCAGTGGTTGATGGCACAGCATTTGATTTCCGCAATATTCGCACGATTGGGCTGCATAACACAAATTATGATCATAATTATTGTCTCAGCCGGGAGCAGACCGATCTGCGGCCATTCCTCAAAGCTGTCTCGCCATCCGGCGAAATCACCATGGAGATGGCAACAACCGAACCTGGTGTGCAATTATATACAGGCCTATCCCTACCCAAGATGAAGCTAGGGCTTGATAATATCCAATATTTAAAACATTCCGGCTTCTGTCTGGAAACACAAATCTGGCCTGACGCAATTAATCACCCGGATTTTCCAAATTCAATTTTACGGCCAGGTGAGGTTTCGGTTCAGGAAACAACTTACCTATTTTCCAAAAACTAGGAACTGAACTCGATTATTGAATTTCAGTTTTCACCACCAGTTTGTAAGGGCCTTCTCGCCCGGCCCAAGCAGCTTCGATCAATGATTTAACCGCCAGCAAACGCGCTTTTTCTATTGTGTCACCAACCGCTCGATCATCTCGCTTGTCGGCATAAATAATATTGAGGATAGAAGGTTTTTCTTCCAAAATTTCAAGCAGGCGAGCCACACGACCGAGCGCCGTAGGCGTTAAACGGGAGGAGCTCCCGCTAAAAGACGGCGCTTGCAATCCCAGTGTAATTTCGCGAAGTTTTGTAGCACCAAAACTAATTTTCGTCAGCCTGCCAAGGGAAAGGCGAACTACAATCGGGTTTTCCGAAGTCAGGTGAAACCCGGTTGGCAATGTTGCAACATCAAGTTTCATGTCGATATCAGCACCAATCTGCCCCTTTGGAATAGCGCTGCATGCCACTTGAAAACGGCCAAAATTATCCGTGGTTACCCGCAAGCCACCAACAGTTTCAAGCTTTACTCCCGGCAGCCCCACCTCATCTGAATCCAAAACGCCATTGCCATTCAAATCGTGAAAAACCCGCCCAATTATGTCACTACATTTAAACACTGGTTCAATCGCAAGCTCCACTTGTGTTGTTGCCAGATTGGAAATTATTTTCCCCGTTTGGGACTGGCGAACATGAGCCTTGGTAAGAAATTTTCGGCTAGTTACTGCAGAACCCAATTGAAGTGAAATCTGGAGAACCACCAATTCGCCAGCAGGAAACCGCCTTGCTTTCCAGACCAGTTCTGGCCCTGATATTTGCGGTTCACCAACCGCACCATTCAACTTTGCGGAGCCCGCAACATAGCTAAATCCACCCGGTATCAGGGCAATGATTTCTCCGTTCTCACGCACAAAACTTTCCGGGTTTTTGATTGCGATTGTCAAAAGCATTTGTTGGCCGAGCTTCATATCAATTGACCCGGCAATGGCAGTCACTGCAAGCTGCAATTCTTCCGGGCGTAAAATTTCGGCGCTGACTTCACTAACTACTGAATTAAGCACTGCTCCACTGAAAGGGTTTTCCCCGCTCACAACAATCTTGTTGAGGTAATTTCCAGCTGCCACATTGACGTTGAGCTTCAGCAATACAGACACCTTGTCACCGGCATTTAGCCTCGTACCGGTGGTAAATAAATTTGAACTTTTAACCCCGTCATAAACCGGGTTCAGCGTAATTTGCGCATCTTTCGATACTGTCTCCAGTTCAATTGAGCGAATGGTGAAATTCCCCGCACCAAAGGTCGCTGCCAAATCGCTATTCATCTGGAAATTTCTGGCGTAGTGAGTACCGCCGTTTTCCGCACTAAAGCTGTAGGTGATGGATGTACTGCCATCTGGCAATTGCATCGGCTCTTCGGAAAAACTCGAAGTGACAGAAAGTTTCGGAATTGTGCAGAGGGAAAATGGGATATTATTATCGAAAATAACTGGTCCGAATTCAGCCAGTTCAAAATCAAAATGATATGGATTAGCCTTTGCACTACCATCAGTCAGAACAGATTGGTTGCCATTGGTAGCAGAACCAAGAGTAACTGAATTTTTCGCTGTTTCACCGGCTGCATTGAGCGGCAAATCAAGTGGCGATCCAGCCAGATGCTTTTTGCTCAATGGTGCGCCCACAGGTAATTTGGCAAGGTTCAACCGGTAGGCACCTGCTT
>JAESUH010000069.1 GCA_016763155.1 Rhizobiaceae bacterium | reverse complement strand
AGTACCTGATTGGCAGCCACGAGCGCTACCTCCACGCGAGATTATTCAAGGGCAATATTGCCGGGTTGAACCAGTGGATATGGCTGCTCATGCGGCTGATCTGTTTTCAGCATTTTATGACGATAAAGAGAATAGGATCTGGACTTATCTTCCCTATGGGCCTTTTGAAAAAGAGGCTGATTTTTGCCGATGGATGGAGCAGGCCTGTTTTGGTGAAGACCCAATGTTTTACGCCATTGTTGACCAACAAACGGACAGGGCTCTGGGCCTTGCAAGTTATCTGCGGATTGATCATCGTAATGGTGTCATCGAAGTTGGAAACATCAATTATTCGCCGGTCCTACAACAAACCCGTGTAGCGACTGAATCGATGTATTTGATGATGAACCGGGTTTTTTCAGAACTTGGTTATCGCCGCTATGAATGGAAATGCGATACGCTAAACGCTCCATCTCGTAACGCTGCCAAGCGGTTGGGGTTTCGTTATGACGGCCTGTTTCAACAGGCTATTATGTATAAAGGTCGCAACCGCGATACTGCCTGGTTTTCTATCCTGGACAAGGATTGGCCTGCTTTGCAGACGGCCTATCTTGAATGGTTGGACGTGAAGAATTTTGATGGCGATGGCCAGCAGAAAGCCAGCCTGTCGAAATTGATTGTGTCTGCTCTTTCAGCCCATGGAGGGAAAGATGACTGACAAGGTGATTATACGCTCAGCCAAAAATGAAGATTTTCAACAATGGCTTCTTTTGTGGGAAGGCTATAACAAGTTTTATGGAAGATCAGGGCCGGTGGAACTTCCTGTTGAGCTCACCAATATGCTTTGGAGCCGCATTTTTGATGCTTATGAACCAGTCTACGCACTGGTGGCGGAAATCAACGGCAAACTGGTTGGGCTGGTACATTACGTTTTTCACCGGGTCACCAACAACATCAAGCCTACTTGCTACCTTGAAGATTTATTTACCGATGAAGCAGCCAGAGGAAAAGGAGTTGGTCGAGCACTTATTCAGGCTGTTTATGAGAAAGCCAAATTAGCAGGTTCACCACAGGTCTATTGGTTGACCCATGAGACCAATGCGACAGCAAGAAAACTCTATGATGGAATTGCAGAAAATTCCGGTTTTATTGTTTATCGGAATAAATTTTGAATGACTGTTTGGCCGCTTCCCTAAAGCAAATAATCTAACACCAACAACCACCCGGTAATGGTGAATACCGACATAACGCTGGCCATCACCAGACTGGATGCCGCGACCGATATGGCGCGGTTATAAAGGGAAGCAAAAATATAGCCATTCAAGCCGGGGGGCATGGCTGATACCGTCACTACAGCCAGCACATAAATCTTGGGCAGGCCTAAAATGTAGTGGCTGAGTATTAGGGCCAAGGCTGGGTGCAATATGGTTGAAACCATCGAGACCATTATGGTTTCTCCAATCCTGTCGCTAAGTTTATAGCGGGTGAGGGTAGCACCTATTCCGATGATGGCAGTAGGAATGGCAGTGCCGGCGAGCATGTTAACGGGAGCCATCAGAGTTTCTGGAATGGTGATACCGGACAAGTTTGTTAAAGCGCCTAACAAGATACCAATTGTCAGCGGTGTTGAAAAAATAGATTTCACCGCCCGGAAAAAGGTTTCAATCAGTGGTTTTCCGTCGCGTCTGGAAAATTCCATGGTGAGCATGCCAACCGTATAAAGGATGGGGACATGCAAGGTGATAATCCCAAATACCGGGATTAAGACGCTGTCACCAAAAGCGCGGCCTACAATGGCGATGCCCAACAATACTGAGTTTGAGAAATAGGACGTGAAGCCAATTGCTACAGCCTCGCCCGGTGTTCTTTTCCAAATTGTTCTGGCCAGAATGATTGCCACGATAAAACAAAGGATGGCAGGCACATAAAAGCTTATGAGCATTGGTAGATTAAAGGCCGTCTTGAAATCCAACTGATAGACTGAACGAAAAAGCAAAAGCGGCACGGCCACTTTAATGGCAAAGGTGCTGAGCGCGCCGGCAATTTCGATAGGCAAATAGCCAGATTTTACGATTGTGTATCCAAGGCCCAGAAGTAAAAACACTGGGAAAATAATCTGAAAGACTTCTAACAATATCCTGCCCTATCCGTGATCGATCAATACTCAAATCCATATCCCTTCGAGACAGATGAGTAAAATCTTTATTTGGAAAGGGACCTTTGCTAAGGTTCAATAACGATCCGGGAAACATGAGAGTTAATCATGAGTGCAAATCTTCAAATTGATATCCTTCCATTACAATATCGCGATGCGCCAAAGCTTGCGCCGCTGATTGCTGCTTATACGCAAGCCTTAAAACGTGGTGCACCGCGCCAGCCTGATATGTTTTACGCGGAATCCTTGCTACAGGATCGTTCTGCAGAGTTTTTTGGGGCGTTTTTGGATGAGAAACTGGTGGGTTTTGTAATGTTTTACGATTTGCCTGATCCAATATCGGGTAAACGAGCCGGGCAGGTGGACCACATTTATGTTCATCATGAACATATGGGCAATGGGATTGCTCAGGCGATGTTGGATGTTCTTGCAGATCAGGGTGAAAACCGGGGCTGGCGAAAGCTGACCCTGAATTCTCCGCACTCTTCAGAGGTCGCCAGACACCTGTTTCAGTCGGTTGCAACACCTGCAAACCAAATCAGCTTTGAGGTGATATTTTAGTGCGGTGCACCATATTAATCGATTTTAAGACGTTTGGGGTATGGCAGAATCAAGCTAGGTCAGCTAAACAGGCTAAACTGCACCAAAAACAACCCTGAAGGGTGAATTCAATGTCCAGTCAGGAATTGCAAAATGCGAGGCCGCTTTCGCCGCATTTGAGCATTTACAAACCTATTCCCACAATGATGATGTCGATTGTTCACCGGATTACCGGGATTGCGCTTTATTTTGGCACCTTGTTAATTGCCTGGTGGTTGTTTGCGGCAGCATCTGGTGAGGCTTATTTTGAATGGGTCAACGGTATTATGGGTTCACTCATTGGCCGGCTTATCCTGTTTGGTTATACTTGGGCTTTGATGCATCACATGATTGGCGGCATTAAGCATCTATTTTGGGATGTTGGGCTTGGGCTCGAAAAAGAAACTTCGACCAGACTAGCCTATATGTCGCTTATCGGGTCTGTAATTTTGACAATCCTGATTTGGGTTGTTGGCTATATGGTGCGTTGAGGAAATAGATATGAGCATGCTCACTCCCCTTAAAAAAGTTAACGGCCTTGGTTCTGCAAGAGAAGGTACGGATCACTTTTGGCGCCAGAGGTTGACCTCGATTGCCAATGTGCCTTTGCTGCTTTATTTTATCTGGCTGCTAATTTCCCTTAACGGTGCATCATATATTGAAGTGATTGCTGAATTGTCTTCTCCGTTTACAACAATAGTTTTGTTGCTGGTGATGGTTTCCGGCCTGGTTCATATGAAGCTTGGGATGCAATCAGTCATTGAAGATTATGTTCACAACGAGGGCACCAAGATTGCCTGGATTATCGGCAATACATTTTTTACATATTGTATTGGCGCGATATCAATTTTTGCAATTCTCAAGCTCGGCTTTGGAGGCTGATTAATGGCATCTGCCAAACAGAAAAGTGCCGGTAAGGCATATGAATTTGTCGATCATTACCATGACGTAGTTGTGGTAGGGGCCGGCGGAGCTGGTCTGCGGGCCACATTGGGCATGGCGGAACAAGGTTTGCGCACGGCGTGTATAACCAAAGTTTTCCCGACACGATCCCACACGGTTGCAGCTCAGGGCGGCATTGCTGCTTCCCTACAAAATATGGGCGAGGATCACTGGCACTGGCATTTATACGATACGGTAAAAGGCTCTGACTGGCTGGGCGACGTGGACGCGATGGAATATCTCGCCAAAGAAGCACCAGCAGCCCTTTATGAATTGGAGCATTACGGCGTTCCGTTTTCACGTACAGAAGAAGGTAAAATCTATCAGCGGCCATTCGGTGGTCATATGATGAATTTTGGCGATGGACCTCCGGTTCAGCGTACCTGTGCCGCAGCAGACAGGACCGGGCATGCTATTTTGCATACGCTTTATGGTCAATCTCTTCGTCACAATGCAGAATTCTATATTGAGTATTTTGCCATCGATTTGATGATGAACGATGATGGCGAATGCACGGGCATTATTGCCTGGAACCTTGATGATGGTACCATTCACCGTTTCAATGCAAAAACAGTGGTAATGGCAACGGGCGGTTATGGTCGCTCATTCTTCTCAGCCACTTCTGCTCATACTTGTACTGGTGACGGTAATGGTATGGTGTCACGAGCTGGGTTACCCTTGCAGGATATGGAATTTGTACAATTTCACCCTACCGGAATATTCGGTGCGGGCTGTCTGATTACCGAAGGTGCGCGCGGCGAAGGCGGCTATCTGGTAAATTCAGAAGGCGAGCGCTTTATGGAGCGTTATGCGCCAAGCGCCAAAGATCTGGCTTCGCGTGATGTGGTTTCACGCTGTATGACCATGGAGATTCGTGAAGGCCGCGGTGTTGGTAAAGATAAAGATCATATTTATCTGCATCTTGATCATCTTGATCCCGCTGTATTGAATGAGAGATTGCCTGGAATTTCCGAAAGTGCGAAAATCTTTGCTGGCGTTGACCTTACTCGCGAACCCATACCGGTACTGCCGACAGTGCATTATAATATGGGCGGGATACCGACCAATTACTGGGGCGAAGCGCTTAACCCAACTAAATCTGATCCAAACAGAATTATTCCGGGTCTGATGGCAGTTGGTGAATCAGGTTGTGCATCCGTTCATGGGGCAAACCGGCTTGGTTCAAATTCTTTGATCGATCTGGTTGTGTTTGGTCGTGCGGCGGCTATTCGTGCCGGGCAGGTAATTGACCGGGAATCAGCTATTCCAACGCCTAATGAGGCGGCTTGTGAAAAAATTATGGATCGGTTTGACAATTTGCGTCATGCGGATGGCGGCACGCCAACTGCTGAGCTGCGGTTGAAAATGCAAAAAACCATGCAGGAAGACGCAGCGGTTTTTCGTAATCAGGAAAGTCTTGAATCCGGTTGCAGGCGGATGAAGGAAAACTGGGACCAGATGGCTGATCTTAAAGTCACCGATCGCTCTATGATCTGGAATTCTGATTTGGTGGAAACTCTGGAACTTGAAAACCTTATGGCTTGTGCCATCACCACGGTTGTTGGAGCGGAAGCGCGCAAGGAAAGCCGCGGAGCCCATGCTCGGGAAGATTACAAGGACG
This sequence comes from Rhizobiaceae bacterium, assembly GCA_016763155.1. Classification (GTDB taxonomy): domain Bacteria; phylum Pseudomonadota; class Alphaproteobacteria; order Rhizobiales; family Rhizobiaceae. The sequence continues at coordinate 14 of JAESUH010000069.1, read as the reverse complement.
GTAAATTTTCCGGT
>JAESUH010000068.1 GCA_016763155.1 Rhizobiaceae bacterium | reverse complement strand
GGCACAAACATAGCCACCGGGACCGGCGCCAATAACCGCAATATCATATTTCTCAGACATTTGTAAACCTTTCAAACTTAGCCACCACTGTTCGCAGGGATAATTCTATCTACCGGCCACCGGACACATCTACCGTAGTACCAGTTACATAACTTGCGGCATCAGACATCAACCACAGCACAACTTCTGCAACTTCCAATGCCGAACCACCTCGTTGCATTGGAATAAGATGCTTTAATTCTTCAACCCTATCAGGACGCCCACCACTCGCATGAATATCAGTGTTGATTATTCCAGGACGCACACCATTCACTCGAATGTCTTCAGTTGCCACTTCCAGCGCAAGGCCTTTGGTAAAAGTATCGATTGCGCCCTTGGTCGCGGCATAATCCACATAAACGTTCGGTCCTCCGAGCGTTGCTGCAACGGATGAAATATTGACGATCGAACCGCCCTTGCCGCCATGTTTGGTAGACATTGCTTTCACTGCTTCACGGGCACAAAGAATGGAACCAGTGACATTGACTGCAATAATTCTGGCAATGCGTTCGGCGCTGAACGTGTCCAATCGACCTTCTTTGCTTAAAATTCCAGCATTGTTGATCAAGCCGGTTACCAAGCCAAGCCGTGATTTTGTTTCGGCAAACATATGAAGAATATCAGCTTCATTTGCCACATCACCTTTAACCGCTATCGCGCTAGCACCAATATTTTCGATATCTTTAACGACATCGAGAGCGGCTTGTTCATTGCTGGCAAAATTGACGCATACCTTGTAGCCCTGCCTTGCAGCTAACAGTGCACATGCAGCTCCGATACCGCGACTACCGCCGGTGATCAAAACAACTTTTTCCAAATTTTCAGTGCTCATACTATACGATCCATATTGTGCTCTAATGCCAGTTCCTTGATTTTAACTATCAATTCTCGTCTCCATTTTTTCCGAATTTTAACCCCGTTTGGCAATCCAGTTAGTTGATGAACCCGATCTTTGGTTAAAATGGCCACCATTAAATAATATTCAAATTCTTGCCGGTTCATCGGCATTTGAGGCCCGGCTTCAAAACGTCGCGCTGCTGTTCTTAGTGCCTCCATATGCTGGAGTTCTGCTTGATTTTGGTTAAGTGTGGCAATCATTGGTGCCAGCTCTGGATATTCGGCAATCTGTGTAAGGGCGGCAAGCACGCCCAACACCACCAATACCAAAGCAATGGAGACACCAATTGTTATCAAGCTACAAATCCAGAACCAAACGCTGCGGATCTTCTAGGCTTTCCTTAACCCGAACCAGGAAGGTAACCGCTTCCTTACCATCGACAATCCGGTGATCATAGGAAAGCGCCAGATACATCATCGGGCGAATAACAATTTCTCCATCAACCACAACAGGGCGTTGTTGAATTTTGTGCATTCCTAAAATGCCCGATTGAGGTGCATTCAAAATTGGCGTCGACATTAGCGAACCATAAACACCACCATTGGAGACGGTAAATGTGCCACCCTGCATGTCCGCCATTGTGAGCGCACCATCGCGAGCCTTGCGTCCAAGGTTTCCAATTTCTTTTTCTACCTGGGCAATCGACATTTGATCCGCATCGCGCACCACCGGCACAACCAGGCCCTTATCAGTGCCAACCGCCACGCCAATATGGCAATACTGCTTGTAAATGATATCAGTGCCATCAATTTCAGCATTAACCGATGGAATTTCTTCCAAAGCATGACAAATCGCACGGGTGAAGAAACCCATAAAGCCAAGTTTTACCCCATGCTTTTTCTCAAACAGCTCTTTATATTTTTTGCGCAATTCCATAACCGCCGTCATATCCACCTCGTTAAAGGCGGTGAGCATGGCAGCTGTGTTTTGTGCGTCCTTCAGGCGTTTGGCAATGGTTAGGCGCAGACGTGTCATCCTCACCCGCTCTTCGCGTGGGCCAACTTCTTTTGCCTCAGATGTTGGTGCCGCTGCAGGAACAACATTCGCGCCAGCGCTTACAGCCTTGATGACATCTTCCTTAAGTACCTGACCCCGTTTGCCAGAACCTGAAACGTCTCCGCCTGAAATACTGTTTTCAGTCATCATTTTTTGAGCCGCGGGAGATGCAGGCATCTCGGTTGCTTTTTCGACAGGTGCAGGGGCCGTAGCCGCTTCCTTTTTGGCTGGTGCTGCAGCAACGCTACCGCCAGCGCCTGCTTTAAACATTGCCAGCAAAGCATTCACTTCAACCGTTTCACCATCCGCAGCGACGATTTCGGTTAATACCCCATCAGTTGGAGCCAGCACTTCCTGAGCCACCTTGTCGGTTTCAAGTTCCACCAAAGGTTCATCCGCTTTTACTGCCTCACCAACCTGTTTAAGCCATTGGCCAACAGTTGCCTCGGTAACAGATTCACCCATAGTCGGTACACGAATTTCAGTCGCCATGGTTCAATGCCTTTTTGCGCTTCGGTTTATTAAGTTTGATAATTGTTGTGTGTTCATGCCGAACATATCCTCAGTCACCCAGTGCATCTTCTAAAAATGCAGCCATTTGCGCCAGATGTTTTGACATCAGACCTGTTGCCGGGGAAGCCGCTGCCGGACGTCCTGCATATCGTGCTCGCTTGTGCTTTGCCTCAATGTGGTTGAACACCCATTCAAGATAAGGTTCGATGAAAGACCAGCTACCCATATTTTTGGGCTCTTCCTGGCACCAGACAAATTCGGCCTCTTTAAACCGGCTTAATTCGGTAATCAGCGCCTTGGCTGGGAAGGGATATAGCTGCTCCACACGCAACAGGTAGATATCGTTAATATCACGTTGTTCGCGCTCTTCATAAAGGTCGTAATAAACCTTGCCGCTACAAAGCACCACGCGTTTAATTTTGTCATCCTTGACGAGTTTGATTTTCTCGCCTTTTTTGAACTCGGCATCATCCCATAATAAACGGTGAAATACGGAATCATCAGCCATTTCGCTCAATTCAGAAACCGCCCGCTTGTGCCGTAGCAGGGATTTTGGCGTCATGATAATCAATGGCTTGCGAAATTCGCGATGCAATTGACGACGCAGAATGTGGAAATAGTTGGCTGGCGTTGTGCAGTTTGCAATTTGCATATTATCTTCCGCACAAAGCTGCAAAAACCGCTCCAGTCTCGCCGAAGAATGTTCCGGTCCCTGACCTTCATAACCGTGAGGCAATAGCAATGTCAGTCCGCTCATGCGCAGCCACTTGCGTTCACCAGACGAGATAAACTGATCAATAATCACCTGAGCGCCGTTGACAAAATCGCCAAACTGGCCTTCCCAGATTGTAGCCGCATCCGGATTTGCCAGCGAATAGCCATATTCATAGCCAAGCACCGCTTCTTCCGACAACATTGAGTTGATGACCTCATAGTCGGCCTGAGTATCAGACAATTGATTTAGCGGAATATACCGATCTTCATTTTCCTGATCATAAACCACCGAATGGCGCTGAACAAAGGTTCCACGCTCCACATCCTGACCGGAAAGGCGAACCTTGTGTCCTTCGACCATCAGCGAACCAAAGGCCATAGCTTCGGCCATTGCCCAATTGATGTTCTTGCCGGTTTTAATCATCTCCGCGCGACCGTTAAAGAAGCGCTGGATGGTGCGGTGCATGTTGAAATCTTCAGGTATCGCAGAAATTTTGTTTCCGATATCCTTCAGTGTTTTCATCGGAACACCGGTTTTGCCACGGCGAGGCTCTTCTTCATGCTCGGCAATTTTCATGCCCGACCATGCGCCATCAAGCCAGTCAGCCTTGTTTGGCTTATAGGAATCGCCCGCAGCAAATTCATCTTCCAGATATTGGCGCCATTTGGCTTTCATATCCAAAAACTCTTCTTCAGTAATCAGCCCTTGTTCAATCAGGCGCTTACTGTAAATTTCAGTAATGGGAGCGTGCTTGCCGATTTTTTTATACATTAGCGGCTGGGTAAACGAAGGATCATCCCCTTCATTGTGGCCATAACGCCGGTAGCAGAACATATCGATTACGACAGGTTTTTGGAAAATTTGCCGGAACTCCATTGCCACTTTTGCAGCAAATGTAACAGCTTCCGGATCATCCCCATTCACATGGAAAATCGGCGTTTCAATCATCTTTGCCATATCAGATGGATAGGGCGAGGAACGTGAGAAACGTGGATTGGTGGTAAAGCCAATCTGGTTATTAATAATGAAATGCAGAGAACCACCTGTGCGGTGCCCTTTCAGACCGGAAAGACCGAAACACTCGGCCACAACGCCCTGGCCTGCAAAAGCTGCATCTCCGTGAATAAGCAAGGGTAAGACCGTATCGCGCTGACGGGTTCCGTCTTCACGCGCCTCTTCAATCAAATCCTGTTTGGCCCGTGCCTTGCCAAGCACTACCGGATTAACAATCTCCAAATGAGATGGATTTGCTGTAAGTGACAAATGCACTTTGTTATTATCAAATGCCCGGTCAGATGAAGCACCCAGATGGTATTTCACATCGCCGGAACCTTCAACTTCGTCAGGCTTATAAGAGCCGCCTTTGAATTCATGAAAAATAGCTCTGTGTGGTTTTGCCATCACATTGGAAAGCACGTTGAGCCGTCCCCTGTGCGCCATGCCAAACACAATTTCTTTGAGACCCATTTGACCACCGCGCTTGATAATTTGTTCAAGTGCGGGAATCAGCGATTCCCCTCCATCAAGGCCGAAGCGCTTGGTGCCTTTGTATTTTACGTCCAGAAACTGCTCATAGCCTTCAGCTTCAACCAGCTTGTTGAGGATAGCTTTTTTGCCTTCAACGGTAAAAGCAATACCCTTATCCGGCCCCTCAATACGCTCCTGTAGCCAGCCTTTTTCCTGCGGATCGGAAATGTGCATAAATTCCACACCAATGGTGGAACAATATGTACGCTGCAAAATATCCAGCATTTCCGGAATGGTCGCAAATTCCAGCCCGAGCATGAAATCAATAAAAATCTTGCGATCATAATCAGCTTCACTGAAGCCGTAGGTAGAGGGATGAAGTTCATTATGAGCTTCGCGCGTTCGCGCGATTTTCAACGGATCCAGATCAGCATGTAAATGCCCGCGCATCCGATAGGCGCGGATCATCATAATAGCACTTACAGAATCCCGCGTGGCACGCTGTACAAAATCACCGTCCACATCTGCGCCACTTGTGGCGCCCGATGCGGCCTGTATTTTGATCTTGTCGCCTACATGTTTTTCAATTTCACCCCAATCACCGTCGAGGGCTGAAATCAGTTCTCCATTGGCCTGTATCGGCCAATTGTCTCTTTTCCATGAAGCACCCTCGGCATTTTTTACAACATCATCGCCATTGTCGTTGAGTTGAGAGAAAAATGCCTGCCAGTCTTCACCGACGGAACCGGGGTTCTTTTGATATTGGGCATATAATTCTTCGATGTAGCCAGCATTTCCACCATAGAGAAACGAGGTTTGCTCGAAAATTTCATTTGCTTCTTCACGCGCCATCTATTTAACAGGAAATATTCTTTCCCGCCTCCTCAATTATGCGCCCAATAATCGCGCCGCCTGTGAATTACTCACACCTGTTTAGTGCTTTAACCTTGCGTAGAGATTGCTTTACCTATTTCAAATTAGGTGCAATTTCCCGGCAAGCATCGCAAAGCTCAGCAACAGCCCCAACAGAATTATCAAACATTTTCTGTTCTGTTTTATTGAGATCGATTTCAATGATCCGCTCAATGCCGTTTGCACCGATGACAGCAGGTACGCCGACATACATATCTTTAACGCCGTATTCGCCGTTAAGAGCTGCAGCAACTGGCAAAACCCGTTTCTTATCGCGCAGATAGCTTTCAGCCATGGTGATGGCAGAAGCAGCTGGCGCATAATAAGCAGAGCCGGTTTTTAGCAGCGCAACGATTTCACCACCGCCCTTACGGGTACGGTCAATAATTTCGTCCAGACGAGTTTTCGTAAGCCAACCCATTTTGATAAGATCGGGAAGCGGAATACCGGCAACGGTAGAATAGCGCGCCAACGGAACCATGGTGTCCCCATGCCCACCCAGAACAAATGCTGTGACATCCTGCACCGACACATCAAATTCTTCGGCCAGAAAATGGCGAAATCTAGAACTGTCGAGTACGCCAGCCATGCCCACCACTTTATTCTTTGGTAGACCGGAAAACTTCTGCAAGGCCCAAACCATCGCATCCAGCGGGTTGGTGATGCAGATTACAAATGCATTGGGTGCATATTTCTTAATGCCAGCGCCAACCTGCTCCATGACTTTCAAATTGATGCCAAGCAAATCATCACGGCTCATGCCGGGCTTGCGAGCAACACCGGCAGTTACAATACAAACATCCGCACCCTCAAGGGCTTCGTAGCTCTGTGTGCCGGAGAGATTAACATCAAATCCGTCAACTGGAGCAGATTCTGCAATATCCAGCGCTTTGCCTTCCGGCAAGCCTTCAGCAATGTCAAAAAGAACGATATCGCCCAATTCCTTGAGGCCGGCCAAATGCGCCAGCGTACCGCCAATCATGCCTGAACCTATCAATGCTATTTTATTGCGTGCCATGAATTTTTCTTCCCTTTACGTAAGTGTAACAAGTTAATACGGACATTGAATTCAACAACGTTATTCTGGTTTTAACGAAAATGTGAGAATATTACAAGTAGCCCTTTTGACTGTAATGATTTCAACTAGTTAGCATGAAATACATTTACGTAAACGTAAGAATATTTCAATTGAACTTCACCGAACTCAACCCAAAAAAGACGCCAAAACCTCTCACCATCAGTTTTCATAAATCAGCCTTCTGCCGCCAGTTTACCGCCAAGGTAATCCATTGACTGCATTTCGATCAGACGCGAAGCCGTGCGCTCAAATTCAAACGCTTCCGTTCCGCTATCTGCCTGGTAAAGATCTGCCGGGTTTGCAGCTGCTGAAACCACCAGTTTAATATGGTTGTCGTACAAAGTATCAATCAGCAGAATAAACCGTTTGGCGGCATTTCGATCCGCCAAACCCATCACCGGCACCTCATCTATCAGTATTGTGTGGAAGCCTCTCGCAATTGCCAGATAGTCGGCAACACCGCGGGGTTCAACGCATAATTCCTCAAACGACATCCGCGCCACGCCGCGCTCCGTTTCGCTGATAATCAATTGCCTGCCCCGCACCTCAAGGGTCGAGGATTCCCCAGCTACGGTCCCGGTCAGTTGGTACCAGGCTTCATCCATTGCTTTTTTAGAAGCCGCATTCAGGGGCGACAGATAAACGGGCGCCCGATTGAGTTTTTCCAAACGAAAATCAGTCCGCGCTTCCAGTTCAAAAATCGAAACATGCGATTTTAATGTCTCGATAAATGGCAAAAACAGTGATCGGTTCAAGCCATTCATGTAAAGTTTTTCCGGCTCCACATTGGATGTGGCAACTACCACCACACCATTCTTGAACAATTCAGAAAATAAGCGACCAAGCAACATTGCATCGGCAATATCGGTCACCGAGAATTCATCAAAGCACAACACTTCTACCTGATCTGAAATTTGCCGCGCCACAGGTGGAATTGGATCTTTTTCACTCACCGTGCCAGATTTGAACGCTTGGCGGTGAGCATGGATACGCAGATGTATATCCTGCATGAAATCGTTGAAATGGACGCGTTTTTTCTTATTGAAAGAGATGTGATCAAAAAACAAATCCATCAACATGGATTTTCCACGACCAACCGCACCCCAGATATAAATACCTTTCAGCGGTTGTTTGGATTTTGTCCCCTTACCAAACAGCCAGCCAAGGGAACTCGATTTTGAGGCAAGGCGCTTATTTTCCAGCGCCAATATTAGCGCATCAAGACTGCAAACCAGTTTCTTTTGTGCAGGATCGCTTTCAATTGTGCCAGCCGCCACCAAAGCATCATAGGCAGCAATCATTGCTCGCTCATTCATGCCGCCTGTGGCTGGTTCGCCAATGCCATCATCTATTAGCGCACGGGCCATAAATATGATCTCTAAATTTAGCTGATATTATCTTGAAAACGTAATGGGCTTGCCAGAATTTGTGGTGCCATCATAACGGTTTCCACCGGAGGCATAAAGGCTTGCAACCATATTCCCCGCATTATCTACCAGCACAACACGTTGGCCCTTCACATCCCAAGCCGTAATGGTTGCGATTTCCGGCGAATTACAACGCCTTGTCGCAGCACGATATCCGCCAGACCATTTGGTAAAGGCAAGGATAATGCGGCACTGACCATTGTCAGAAGGAACATTCCATGACCCTGCCATGCCCTCACGGGTAATCTTGGGGCCGCCATTTGCAGGTGGAGTAAGGTTTGCAACCTGCTGATTTCCAGGCTGCGGGTCAATCGCTACAGGTTGACCGTCCGGACCCAGCACCTGACCGGATGGGGTCTGGATTTCAGGGTTTATCGAATTTGCCGGTTGCAAATCGCCCACAATAACAGGCTCAGTTGGCACAGATACCAACGCCTGAGGGCGGGTATTTTGCCCACCGGTGCTATTGCACCCGGATACAGTCAAAACTGCACCGATAATCAAAAAAAACTTAAACCCGTTCATCTTTGGCCCTTTTCAAAGACATAAAACTTCAGTTAGTGGAGATACGCAGTGTTTATGCCGTAATTAAGGCCTCCACTATAGGAAAATAAGGTAAACCAAAGCTAAACAACCTGTAATTTCACCCTGCAGAGCGTTATCCCTGAAAAGAAGCAAAAAATAGGGGCCACTAGAGGGCCCCACTAATCATAATCGTAAAAATCTGGCTAAGGTCAGGACCTAAGACCCTTTGTGTTTATCAATTCCCAAATAAGCTTCACTGCCCCACAACGCCTTAACGGCCCTGTTGCGGCCGCAGGACCCACGATATAAGCTATAGCGTAGAGGGTTTTTCTTGTAATAATCCTGATGATAGGTTTCCGCAGGATAAAATTCTGCCGCATCACGAATTGGCGTAATGATTGGCTTTTTCAAAAGGCCCGCATCATTAATTGTCTGTTTGGAGGCAAGCGCTATCTTTTTTTGACCTTCATCAACGGAAAAAACTGCCGTGGTGTAGGAATGACCACGATCACAAAACTGGCCTCCGGCATCCGTTGGATCTACGCTGCGCCAAAAAATATTCAGCAGGGTCGCATAATTCACTTTTGCCGGATCATAAAAAATCCTCACGGCTTCAATATGCTTCGCATTGATATGATTTTTATAGGTAGGGTTGAGGGATGTCCCGCCCGTATAGCCAGATTCTGCACTAATAACGCCGCTCACATGCTCAAAATCTGATTCCACACACCAAAAACAACCACCAGCAAAAATTGCTGTTTTTGTTTCAGCATGGACAATTGTGGTAAAACCACTGGTAGAAAGGGCAAGCAATAGCGCTGCTATAGTTTTACCAATTGATTTACCGAAGGCTGATTTAAAGGCCAGGCGCATGGGAATAATCCTTTTGAAAGGTGTCAGGCAGTTTCCAAGATAAGATAGATACCAATCCCGTGATTCTCACCATTGTACCAATCAAACCTGATCACCTTTTCGTATGACCAGTATCAATGAGTGGCTTTTCAGTATTATCTGACAAAAAGCCTTTAGCCAACACGATTTCAAGATCGCTCCGTAAATTGCTAAATGCCTCATCATCCCCGAGAAGCCCAACATTTCTCAAAGTAAGCAAACCATGAACGGAAGCCCATAAAACAAGGTTCAACCGCTCCGGCGACATGGTAACCACACCAGCAGCATAGGCTTTTTCCAACGGCCCCAGTGTTAATATCTTATATTCATCAATTGTTTCTGCCAAAGCCTGAGACATATTCGTATCGCCCTCACCAGACATGAAAATCAGCTGATAAAGCACCGGGTGATTGATGCCAAAATCCACATAAGTCTCTCCCAGCCGCCTCAAATGTTCGCCGTAATGATCAACCCCGATAATGGCCTTTTCACATGCGATAATCAGTCGCCTCAACCCGGCGACCTTAACCGCATCGATAATCGCAGCCTTATCCTTGAAATATAGATACGGAGTAGAACGGCTAACCTTGGCACAATCGGCCAGATACCGGGCAGTCAACGCAGCGATGCCATCGCGTTCCAGAATACCCATCGCTTCTTGAACCAGCATCGTACGTTTTTCTTCGATCTGCTCGGAGCTTAGAACAGGGGGCATTCAGTGAGTCCTATCGTTTGAAAGCAAAATACAATTCTTTAATTGACATTGTCAATAATGATGGCATAGATAAATTTCGGGGGCAAGTCAAAGCAGGAATCAGTCTAAAATGAGTGAAGATATCGATAATTCGGAAAACATGTTCCTGTCCGGATCCCTACCAGTTTTGTTCGTAAAAACTGCAGCCCCAATCATATTGATTATGGCGGTCAACGGCATCCACACCCTGATTGATGCCTATTTCTTAGGGGAATATGTAGGCGCCGACGCACTTACAGCCGTAACATTGATGTTTCCTGCCTTTATGTTGCTGGTGGCGCTATCGACGCTTGTATCCAACGGATATTCCTCCATTCTGGCACGCCTGCTCGGAGCGGGATTAAAAAACGAAGCGCTCGATGCCTATGTAGATGCAATTTTGTTGTCAATTATCGTTTGCGCCATACTAATCGCCATGTTCCTTATGGGCGGAGACGCATTAATCCTGTTGGTCGCCAAGGGGTCTACCAAGCTTGCGACCATGGGCTACACCTATATGTCGATCTTGATATTCCTCTCCCCATTGGTCTTCATCCTTGGCATTTCACTCGATACGCTGCGCTGCGAAGGCCTGCTTGCGACCATGGCAGCAATCACTTTAACCTCGGCCTTTTTGAACATTTTGTTCAATTATATCCTGATCGTAGAATTAGACTGGGGAGTTGCAGGCTCCGCCTATGGCACCGTTCTGGCCCAGGCCTGTTCCTTGGCGGCGGTCATTACTGTTCGCATCAAAAGACAACAATCCAGCGGCTTCCAACTAAGCAATATTAAAATCGGCTGGCATAACTGGCAGCGTTTTTTGGTGCTCGGCGCGCCCACCAGCCTCAGCTATGTGGGCGTATCGCTTTCCTCTGCCGCGATTTTGCTCAGTCTGCAATTGTGGAGTGGGGATGCCTATGAGGCAACAACGGGGGCCTATGGCATTATCACCCGGATAATGACCTTCATGTATTTGCCATTGCTAGGTTTAAGCATGGCATTCCAAACCATTGTCGGCAACAATTATGGGGCCAGACAATTTGCCCGCACCAATGCCTCTATCAAGATTGTGCTTTGGGCAGCGCTGATTTATTGCCTCGTTTTTCAAATAGCTCTGTATTTTTATCGCAACGAAATAGGCTTTATATTCGTTGATGATGCAGAAATCGCCATTAAACTTGCCCAAATAATACCACCGATAATATTGTTCTTATTCCTGTTCGGGCCACTATTAATGCTCAGTGTATATTTTCAGTCTATTGGGGACGCAGCCAGAGCAGCAGTTCTCGGGCTCACAAAAATCTACGTTTTTGCGCTGCCCCTTACTTTCATTTTCCCAATATATTTTGGTGAAAAAGGAATTTGGTATGCCGGACCAACAGCCGAAATTCTATTATTGCTACTAACCTTCGTAGTACTTGGGCTAAGATTTCGCAAAGATCACTATCCTTGGGGTTTATTTGCAAAAACATAAAAAAAACGGCGGCTGGATTAATATCCAACCGCCGTTCAAACTTCATAAAGCTAAAAAAGCTTAGTCGATCAATTTAAGATCGGCTGCTGATTCCCTGCCATTACGGCCGGTTTCTAGCTCAAAGGTAACTTTCTGATTGTCGTTCAGACCCTGTAGGCCTGCGCGCTCAACTGCAGAAATATGAACAAATACGTCCTTGCCACCTGATTCTGGCTCGATAAAGCCAAAACCTTTAGTAGCGTTAAACCATTTGACGGTGCCATTAGCCATCCGTCTTCTCCTTAGATAGTATTGCCGCCCGCATTATGCGGCGATCGTGGTGCAGCTCGGTCTTCGATATGGTACCGTCAGTCTGCAACAGGCGTAGGCGGAACAGCGAAAAATTAACGTCACTTCCGTGATATGGCGTATGAATGCGGAAAAATCAAGGCAACCCCATGCTTTGCAGCGTCATTTTGACGTAATTTTGAAGATAAAGGTGAAAATATTATAAATTGTATCATGTAATTACCTTCACTTGCAGCTGGACGCAGTCTAAACAGACTTAATGAAACTTAATGTTGAAAATCTGTCGGCTAATCGTGGCGAACAAACAATATTCGCTCACATCTCCTTTCAGCTCACTGCCGGAGACGCATTGATTGTCACTGGAACCAATGGCTCCGGAAAATCTACCCTGCTCAGGGTAATTGCTGGCCTATTGCCAAATTTCTCAGGGAACATGGCGATCGAAGGCGGCATTGAGGACAAGCCAATAGCAGAATATTGCCATTATCTTGGCCACCAAAATGCTTTGAAACCCACCATGAGCGTCGCTGAAAACCTTTTGTTCTGGCAACATCATTGCGGCACACCTGATCTGGAAATCACCGAGGCTTTGCAAAAAATCGATCTTGCCGGAACCTATGATATTCCAATTGCCTATCTATCAGCTGGCCAAAAGCGACGCATTGCCATTGCAAGATTGCTGGTAACAAAACGCCAAATCTGGTTGGTTGATGAACCCACCGCCGCGCTGGATGCAAAATCAGAAGCCATGTTTTCCAACCTGTTGCAAACCCATATGGCCTCTGGCGGCATCGTCATCGCCGCCACTCACCAGCCCCTAGGTTTGAAAAATACAAAAAATCTGGACATGGATAAGCATCAGGTAATACCCGAATTGCTAGAGGACGAATATCTATGAAGGCCCTGTTCTGGCGTGAATTAAAACTCTCTTCCCAAGTCGGGGGCGGCATGCTCACCGGGGTCTTGTTCTTTTTGACAATTGTCGCAGTTATGCCCTTTGCCATTGGGCCAGATCTAAAACTGCTGGCACGAATCGGGCCGGCGGTACTGTGGACAGGCGCTTTGCTTGCAAGCCTTCTTGGGTTGGATCGGCTGTTTCAACAAGAACGTGAAGATGGTTCACTAGATATTTTATTAATGCAGGAAACCCCGCCAGCATTGCTGGTTTTTGTGAAAGCCTTTGCCCATTGGGTGGCGAACGGTCTGCCATTGGTTTTGGCAGTACCGATTTTTGGCATCATCCTCAATATGAGCCCCATTGGTATCGGTGCAACCATGCTCACTTTAGCGGTTGGAACCCCGGCAATTACGTTCATTGGCGCGGTTGGTGCAGCCGTTACCGTATCACTTCCAAGGGGTGGATTGTTACTCTCAATTCTCGTTCTCCCGCTCACCGTACCCATCCTGATATTCGGAGTAACAGCAATAAATGGCGCGGTGGAAGACCCCGCTCCGTTTCTTCCGCCCTTCATGATTTTGTGCGCGCTGACCCTGTTCTTTTCGGCCCTAGGCTCACTTGCCGCAGGCTGGGTATTGAAACAATCCACTGATTGAGCCATTTATAACCTCATGAGCGAAACAATCATCAAACAAAATACCTCCATCTGGGACTATGCGAACCCCACCAGGTTTTTAGGCATTGCAGATAGAATAATCCCCTGGCTTGGAGGTGCTACTATTTTGTGCATCGGCCTGGGCCTCTATCTGGGGTTTTCGGCACCAGAAGATTATCAGCAGGGATCGACCGTGCTGATCATGTTCATCCATGTGCCCGCCTCCTGGGTTGCCATGATGAGTTATTCAGTTATGACCATGTCGGCAATCGGAACCTTGGTATGGCGACATCCTTTGGCAGATATTTCTCTGCGCGCTGCAGCCCCCATTGGTGCAGCCTTCACCTTTCTTGGATTATTGACCGGAGCATTGTGGGGCAAACCCATGTGGGGAACCTATTGGGTCTGGGATGCGCGCCTCACATCTTTTTTGGTGTTGCTCATCATCTATTTGGGCATCATCGCCCTTGCCAAAGCCATTGAAGAACCCACCACAGCAGCCCGCTCACTGGCAATTATCACTCTGGTCGGGTCCATCAATATCCCAATCATAAAATTTTCAGTAGATTGGTGGAATACGTTGCACCAGCCAGCCAGCGTTTCAAGATTGGCAAAACCTGCAATGGATGCGGTCTTTTTATATCCGCTATTGACCATGGCGGTTGGCTTTTCGCTTTTCTTTTTCACCGTCCACCTGATGAAAATGCGCAATGAAATTCTAAAACGCCGCATACGCACCATGAAAATGACTGCCGCACGTCAAGCGGAAAGAGGATAGAACCTTTCATGTTTGGACCACACACAGCCTTTATCGTTCCTTCTTATCTGGCAACTGCCGCGGTGATCCTTATCCTGGTAGTCTGGACCATGATCGAGCATAAGGCCCAACGTACAGAGATTGCCCGGCTCGAAAAATCCGGCATAAAACGGAGGTCAGATAAATCTGACACGAACCGCCATGGGTGAAACGACCGCCAACACAAAAAAACCACGCGGGCGGCTTCTTGCAGCCGTGCCGCTAATCATTTTCGTTGCGCTTTCAGCAATATTTTTTAAACAATTACTGAACACCGACGATAAATCAGCCATTCCCTCAGCCCTGATTGGCAAACAGGCTCCAGTTTTCGAACTGGCACCACTCGCCGGTCTAAACAGGGCGGGAAAAATCATTCCAGGATTTAACAGCACATTATTCCAAGGCAATGTAAGCATCGTCAACATCTGGGCATCATGGTGTGTGCCCTGTCGGCTGGAACACCCGATTATCACAGAACTGGCAGAGGATAAACGCATCCAGCTCTTTGGTCTGAACTATAAGGACAAGCCTGAAAACGCCCTTCGGTTTTTAGGCCAGCTGGGCAACCCCTATGAGCGAGTGGGCGTCGATCCCAAAGGACAAATTGCCATAGACTGGGGTGTATATGGCATTCCAGAAACCTTCATTGTAGGCAAAGACGGCTCAATTCTCTATAAGCATGTGGGCCCGATAAGCCCCGAAATTGTAAAAACCAAAATCATGCCGGTGATTGAAAAAGCCTTGGTGAATTGAGCCAAGGTAGTTTTCGTGAACAACATAAATGCGTCGCCGGAACACAAAGTCCCGACAACAAACCCCGCCGAAAAGTTACACCATCAGGCAGAAGCAATAAGCCACACAAGAGTTAGCCTCTTATAAAATCAAAAGATAGTTGTCCTGGCCACCCTCGAGTGTGCGAGCGAACAAATTCAATTCGTCCAAATCGCAGTCGACGATAGGCGCAGACAAAGACACGAGATAACCTCATGGCTCAATCTCCTATTCAAGATTTCCCTTGAAATTGGAGGCTGGATATGCAATTATTCAGTGCAACTGAAGTGCAATCTAGCCATCCAACAAGCGGCTTGGGTTTACCACTTTATACTAACGGTCCACTTCGTAAGAGTGGGCCGTTTTCATTTTCTGGAAGACGAATCCCCCAAAAGAAATTGCGAAATTTTCATCTCCCAAAACCAATGAATCACGTATACAGCAAAACCACTAATAACGCAACACAAAGACCATCGCCACATCTGGTGTTGACACACACAAAACAAATAAGCTATTTGTGTTCCAGTCTTGGAGGATATTGTATGGCCGGAAACCCTATTACAGCTCTTATGAAGCGAAAAAGAGTTCTCATATCTGATATCAAAACTCTTCAAAAAGAACTTGCAGAAATCGATAAAGTATTAAACCAAGCAGAAAAGTTAGCTGAGAAGTTAAAGCCACGCATTTCTAACATTGTTGACGATCCTAGTAAAAGAGCAACCCCAAAAGAAGTCGTGAGAATCACGCAAGAAATTCTTAACGAAGTCAACATACCAATGCCTCGTAGCAAGATACTACAAGCCCTAAAGGACCGAGGAATTGTTATAGGGGGATCAAACCCAGCCAACACCTTAGGAACCACATTGGGGCGAAACAAGGATCTATTTATTAATTTAGATGGTTATGGATATTGGCTGATTACAAGAGATTGCCCACAAGTTAGCTATTACGCAAAAGATCAAGACTCCAGCGATGTGTTTGGGCCTGTGGCACTTCATTGATAGTTAAAACTTAATCACACATGTATGTTAATCGCAAAGATACAATCGTACGGATAGTAAGGTGTATGGTCCAAACCTATTCCTCGCCTAAAGGCTCGGTAGAATGTTTCATAATCAGCGGCATTTGACTGAGAGTAAACGCCATTGAGATCGGCATCATGCCCCAAACCTTGAAGCTTACCCAAAAATCGGTCGAGAAATTTCGCCAGATTATTTCGTTCAACACGGCAAGGCATAAAAAGAAAACGCCCCAGCGCAAGGTCAGTTTTCGCCAACCTTCGTCGTCCAGCTTGAACACCTCACCAAATACCACGCCCAGGAAAACCTTGCCGTAATAAAGGCCGCCCAACAATATGGTGCCAAACAGTGTGTTGATGATAGTGGGTTTCAATTTGATGAATAATTCATCCTGCAAATAAAGCGTCAAACCGCCAAAAACCAAAACGACGATACCGGTAATCACCGGCATGATTGGCCAGGTTCTGGTGAGCCAATAGGAAACGACCAGTGAAATGGTGATTGCAATCATGAAAGCAGCCGTTGCCAAAAAGATCGGCTGATCTCCAAACTGCGCAAGTTCCGGCCATGACTCAATCAGCGATTTCCCCTTTGCATTAGCAAGGAAAAATACAACCAATGGCCCCATTTCCAGCGCCATCTTCAACAAGGGATTAACCCGTTTTCCATCAATTGTTTTCATCTATTCAAGTCCCGCAATTGTTCGTGCAAATTGTTCAGCTTCAAAAGGTTCAAGGTCTTCGACCTGCTCGCCAACGCCCAGAAAATAGACCGGTAATTTGTATTTGGCAGAGATAGAAACCAATATACCACCGCGTGCCGTGCCATCGAGCTTGGTCATCACCAATCCATTTACCCCGGCCACTTTTTGAAATATTTCCACCTGATTAAGCGCATTTTGACCCGTGGTCGCATCCAGCGTCAGCAATACCGTGTGAGGTGCTGTTTCATCCTGCTTTTTTAACACACGCACAATTTTTTCAAGTTCATCCATCAGCTCGCTGCGGTTTTGAAGTCGCCCGGCTGTATCCATGATCATCAAATCATAACCCTGCTCTTTGGCCTGAGCGTAAGCATCAAAGGCCAGACCAGCGGCGTCACTACCCAGTTCGCGCGAAACAACCGGCGAATTTGTCCGGTCACCCCAGATTTTCAATTGTTCAATTGCCGCTGCACGGAAAGTATCACCAGCAGCTAGCAAGGTGGAATATCCACTATCAGACAGCTTTTGCGATAATTTACCAATCGTCGTGGTTTTTCCAGAACCATTCACCCCTACAACCAAAATTACATGGGGTTTGTGGTCCAGATCAAGTTTCAGTGGCACCGCTACAGGCTCCAAAACTTTTTGAATTTCATCGGCCATAATCTGGCGCACTTCTTCGTCGCTCACATCCTTGCCATAGCGTTGATCCGAAAGGGCGCCAGTGATTTTCATCGCCGTTTCCACACCAAGATCAGCCTGAATCAAGATATCTTCAAGCTCTTGTAGCGTGTCATCATCCAGCTTGCGCTTGGTAAAGACCGCTGAAATATTTTCTGTAATCGCCGAAGAGGAGCGGGCCAAACCTTTGCGCAACCGCCCAAGCCAACCAACCGCTTTAGCTGGCTCTGGCTCTGGCTCTGGCTCTGGCTCTGGCTCTGGCTCTGGCTCTGGCTCTGGCTCTGGCTCTGGCTCTGGCTCTGGCTCTGGCTCTGGCTCTGGCTCTGG
>JAESUH010000067.1 GCA_016763155.1 Rhizobiaceae bacterium | reverse complement strand
TGGCAACGCCTGTACCTGAATAGCCCGAAATGTTGAGGATATTGCCCCGGGTTATTTCAAATAATGGCAAGCGATTCTGGGTGATGCCAAGGGTTCCACCCCAGCCATAATCGATTTTTACGGATTCCAACTGAGGAAATATCTGCAACATTTTTGGGCGCACAAAGGTTTTGATGTCTTTTGGGAAGCGATAGCCATAGTTTTCGCCACCGCCAAATAACATGCGGTTATCCTCAGAAAGCCTGAAATAATTTACCACAAAGCGGCTGTCATAGACTGCCTCTCGGTCGGTAATCAGCGATTTTGCAATGTCTTCATCCAACGGTTCTGTTGCTATGATGAAGTTGTTCAGCGGCAGGACCCGGCTTGCGGATGATTTGTTCAAATCACCGATATAGCCATTGCATGCGAGGATGGCCCAATTGCATTTTATTTCCCCCGATGCGGTTTTCACATTCGGGTTTTTGCCTTGTTCAATTGCAGTCACTTCGCTTGATTCAAATATTTTGACACCAGCGGCTAGTGCAGCCTTTGCCAGGCCGCGGGCGAAATTGAGAGGATGCAAATGTCCCGAAGCGCTATCCATCATGCCGCCTGAATAATCTGGTGAATTCAGTTTTTGGCGCAAGGCATCCGGAGCCAGATATTCCATCGATGTGCAATCGTAATCCCGTTGCATTTTTTCCACATAGGATGCTGTGCCTTTATCAAGGTGCTTGCGGTGGTTTGCTTCAATGACGCCGGGGCGATAGGCACAGTCTATTGCATGGGTTTTTATCAGGGAGCGGACGGTTTCAGCAGCCTCGTTTCCCAGATGATAGACTTGTTTTGCCAGTTCTTTTCCGACCAGAGTTTCAATTTTTTCCTGATCTGGACTGAGCCCTGAGGAAATCTGCCCGCCATTTCTGCCGGATGCGCCCCATCCGATCCGGTGAGCTTCGACAATTGCTACTTTATAGCCGTTTTCTGCAAGATGAAGGGCGGAAGATAGACCGGAATAACCACCTCCGATAATTGTGATATCGAAGGTTTGCCCCCCTTGCAGTGGGGGAAATTCGTCAAAGGAATGAGCACTGGCGGCATACCAGGAGGGGGCGTGTTGGCCCGGTCGGTCATTGGCGTGAAGCAGGGAAAGAGCCATTAAACGTTCAACAGTAAATGTTCGCGTTCCCATGGGCTGATGACCAGCATGAAATCTTCGTGTTCCTTGCGTTTAATGCCAACATATACGTCAACGAACAGATCGCCCAAAACTGCGCGCAGCTCTTTTGATTCATCGAGTGCCTTTGCAGCATCCAACAGGCCGGTGGGTAGATCGCGGCCAGGAATTAGAACTTCGGTTGTGACCTCTTTGCGCGGTTTTACTTCGTTGATCATACCCAAATAACCGCAAGCCAGACTGGCAGCGATGGCCAGATAGGGATTTGCATCTGCGCCCACCAGTCGGTTTTCCAGGCGGCGTGCTTCAGGTTTTGCACGCGGTGCGCGCAGACCAACGGAGCGATTATCATGGCCCCAATCGAGATTGATCGGGGCTGACATTTCGGGCACCAGACGGCGGTAAGAATTCACATAAGGCGCCATCAGGATGGCTGCATCGGTCAAATATTTTTGTTGCCCGCCAATGAAGTGGCTGAAGGCCGGAGTTGCATCGCCTTTTGCATCGGAAAAAATGTTTTTACCGGTTTTTGAATCCACCACACTTTGGTGAATATGCATGGCGCTGCCTGGCTGGTTACCCATGGGTTTGGCCATGAAAGTTGCGTAGCAACCGCATTGGAGGGCCGCTTCGCGGATAAGGCGCTTATACAAAAACACCTCGTCAGCGAGTTCTAGCGGATCGCCATGTTGAAGATTGATTTCCAATTGGGCGGCACCTGATTCGTGCAAAATGGTATCGATATTGAGAGATTGGGCCTCGGCGTAATCATAAATATGTTCAATTACCCGGTCGAATTCATCCACGGCGGACAAGGAATAAGCCTGTTTGGAGTGGCTTTGACGACCAGAACGGCCAATGGGCGGCTCAAGCGGGTTTTCAGGGTTGGTGTTTGGTTTGGTAAGATAGAATTCGATTTCGGGAGAAATAACCGGACGCCATCCTTTGTCCTCGTAAAGCTTCAATATGCGGCGAAGCACATTGCGAGAGGTGAAGGATATTGGGCGTCCTTGCCGATCAAAGGCATCGTGGATGATTTGGATAGATGGATCCATCGCCCACGGTACAGCTCGCGCGGTGGTAATATCTGGTATGAGGATAACATCTGCATCAACATCATAAGCCCTGATTTCGGTATCGAATTCCGGGAAATCGCCTGTGACAGTTGCCAGCAATATAGAAACGGGCATTCGTACGTTTTCTTCGCGGATGAATTTTAATGCCGGCATTACTTTGCCTCTGGCCACGCCTGCAAGGTCTGGAGTGACGCATTCCACTTCATCTACCCGGTGGTTTCTGATCCATGCATCTAGCTCTTTGTTTTGGCCCTCCTTGAAAACCGGCGAGACATCGAGGCTGATATTTGGCTTTAAATGATTCATTTGACACCTATGCTGGCATGGGTCTGGTCAAGAGACTTCCATGCTTTTTCGACCATTTCGTCGATTTCATTATCGGTAATGATGAGGGGCGGGGATACGATCATAGTGTCGCGCACGGCCCGCATGACGAGGCCGTTGTTGAAACAATGATCCCTGCAAATTGCGCCGGTGTCGCCTTCGTTTTTGAATTTTGAGCGCTTTGGTTTTTCAGGGACCATTTCCAATGCCCCAACTAGGCCGATAGATCTTGCCTCTCCCACGAGTGGATGCTCGCCAAGGCTTGCCCATTTTTCGGCGAAATAACCGGCGGTATGGTTTTTGACGCGTTCAATCAGTTTTTCTTCTTCGATGATTTTCAAATTGGCGAGGGCAGCGGCACAACAGGCTGGATGGCCAGAATAGGTGTAGCCGTGGGCGAATTCACCCTTCTGCAAAGTATTTGAAATTTCATCAGAAAAGGCAACGGCACCAATTGGCAAATAGCCGGAGGATAGCCCTTTCGCCATGGCGATGACATCTGGTTGCAAGCCAAAATGTTGCGAACCAAACCATTCGCCAAGACGGCCAAAGCCGGTGATTACTTCATCGGCGACAAATAAAATATCGCGCTCTTTGCAAATGCGCATGATTTCGGGCCAGTAGGTCTCAGGCGGGATGATGACGCCGCCCGCACCCTGAACCGGTTCGGCGATAAAGGCAGCAACGCGGTCTTCGCCCAATTCATCAATTTTCTTTTCCAGATCGCGAGCGCATTCCAAGCCAAATTCATCGGGGCTCATATCACCGCCCTCATGGAACCAATAGGGCTGTTTGATGTGAGCGATATCGGGAATTAACGGAGCGCCCTGATCGTGCATGCCGCTCATGCCGCCAAGGGAAACACCTGCCATGGTGGAGCCGTGGTAAGCATTTTTCCGGGCGATGATAATTGTTTTGTCTTTCTTGCCTTTGTGCCCCCAATAAGTGCGCACGAGACGAAGGACCGTGTCATTTGCATCGGACCCGGAGCCTGTGAAGAAAACATGATTGAGATCGCCGGGGGTGAGAGAGGCAATTTTTTCTGCCAGTTCCGCCACTGGTTGGTGGGTGGACTTAAAAAATGTGTTGTAATAGGGCAGTTCGCTCATCTGCTTGGTGACCGCATCAACGATTTCGCTGCGGCCATAACCAACGTTCACACACCAAAGGCCCGCCATGCCATCAAGAATTTTGTTGCCGTTTGAATCCCATATATAGGAGCCATTGGCGTGGGTGATCAGACGTAATGTCTTATCATCCAGCTCCGAATGATCGGTAAATGGATGCCAATGATGGGCAAGGTCATTCTGTTTAAGTTCATCTGCAGATGGGGAATTTGGGTTGGTAGTCATATAGCTCCACGCGATAAATAGTTGTACTCTTAAATGAATAGTGGAACTTGGTGAAATTAACAAATATGCTTGTAAAATATTACAGATAATTTTGATTAGGCGAGACATAAATGAGAAATGCAGCTTTACCGGATGGGCGTTATCCGGCGTTCAGTGATTTAAGAAAGCTGGCCAAAAGACGGACCCCATATTTTGCTTATGAATATCTGGATAGCGGTACTGGAGATGAACAGGGCAAAGATCGAAATGCATCGGACCTACAAAAAATACTCCTAACTCCGCGATTTATGCAGGGTTCATATGAACCTGATACGTCGGTGGAATTATTCGGCAAGTATTATCAATCGCCCTTCGGTGTTTCTCCGGTGGGCATGTCGAGCATGATGTGGCCGGGGGCGGAACAGGCGCTGGCGAAGATGGCGGGTGAACACGGTATTCCGTATTGCTTGAGTACTGTTGCTGCTGAAAGCATTGAAGTCGTTGGGCCATTGGCAAAAGGAAATGGCTGGTTCCAGCTTTATGCTACGCAATCGAGAGAAATTCGTGATGATTTGCTCAATCGGGCAAAGAAATCCGGATTTTCGGTTCTGGTTGTAACTGCCGATGTGCCGGTGCCATCCATGCGTGAACGCCAGCGAAGAGCGGGTCTGGAAATGCCGCCAGTAATGAACCCCAAAACGATTTTCCGTGCCGCGATGCGTCCTAAATGGACGATAGAAACACTGATACGTGGGAATCCGAGATTTCTTAATCTGGAGCCATATGCAGAATCCAGCAAATTTTCCGACATGGCGGTGTTTGTGGGTGGTCAACTTAGCAATGTTTTGGACTGGGAATACCTAAAGGAAATTCGGGCTCAATGGGATGGCCCACTGGTCTTGAAGGGTATTTTATCTGCTGAAGATGCCAAGCAGGCTGTGGCTTGTGGTGTGGATGGAATATGGGTTTCAAACCATGGAGGACGCCAGTTTGACGGTGCGCCTTCTTCGATCGAGGCCCTGCCAAAAATTGTTTCAGCGGTTAAAACGGGTAAGAAAGAGACCAAAGTTTTGATTGATAGCGGGTTTAGAACCGGGCTGGATATTGTTCGAGCTCTTCGTATGGGCGCAGATTTTGTATTTGCCGGGCGGCCGTTTATTTACGCGGTTTGTGCCATGGGCAACAAAAAGGGCGCTAATCATGGGCATACGATATTTTCGGCTGACTTGAAGAATAATATGAGCCAGCTTGGATGCCGCAGTTTGAGCGACATCCAGAATGTTGAATTTTCAATCAAAGGTGATTGATAAGTTCTGATTTATGCGCTTTCGGCTGTGAACACGACGCTTTCGCCTTCGAGAACCACTTTGACTTCCATCTTTGCTGATTCAGCCAACATCAATGTATAGATTGGCTGAATGGCATGGGCGTCGATGTGTTCTGCAAACGTGCCACTGAGCAGGTCGAGGAAAGCAGGGGGGACGCGTGCTTTGGGTCCTGTTGCAGTTATCACAAGTTTTGCTGTGCCATTGGGGTCGATGATTTCTGCATGCACCAAACCACCGCGGGGAATAGCGCCAAGTGAAATCAGCAACAGATTGAGCAGGAGCTTCACCTTTTCTTTCTGCATATAGGTGCGCTCACCAACCCATTCCAGGTTGGTCTTTTTCTCGTTGTCGAAATAGCCGCGAGCAACTTTTTCTGCGTCGCCTGTATCTACATCAGCCGTGGCAGAACCAGCTGCACCAAATGCGATGCGTGAAAACTGCAATTTCGCCGAGGCATTTTTTGCTGATGAACGGATCAGCTCCATGGCAATTTCGCTGGTTTCTGGATCAAGGTCTTCATCCAGAAGTTCCAGCCCATTGGCGATGGCACCTACAGGAGAAATAATATCATGACATATGCGACTGCTCAATAATGCGGCCAGATCCATGGCTTCCAGTTTTGGGAGTTTAGGCATGGGATTGGTCCTTATCTAGGTGATTGAAATCGATCGAATCTGAGCGCAATTTATATGATTTATCCTTAACAATGATTGAATAAAAATTGCGGCAAATGAGGTTTATCGGTGTTGGCTAAGACGATTATGTAAAATGTGCCTAATTATAATCATAATTTGTTCACTATTCTGAAAAGGTTTGAAGCCATAGTCGGCTTAAAGGTTTTCACTCGCATTTTGATGAGGTTTTTTCATGGTATCTCGTACCAAAACATATTCACCAGATAGAGCACATTCAGCGTTGATTGGAATTGTATCCGGTTTCGTTCTGGTTTTGGCTCTGTTTCTGGCTACGCTGGTTCTATCGAGCAATCGGGCAAATGCTCAAAGCAGCGAACGCTATACCACCCGTGAGGTTGTTGATGCCGGACACCGTTTCTTTGGCTCCACTTCCGGGTCGCTTGCAAGCGCAGTTGAACGGGCCTTTTCAAAATATGGTTTGCCCAATGGGTATATTCTGGGTGAAGAGGCCAGTGGCGCATTTATTGGCGGATTGCGCTATGGTGAAGGGGTGATTTACACCAAGAATGCTGGCGACCATCAGGTTTACTGGCAGGGCCCATCCGTTGGCTGGGACTATGGTGTTGATGGTAACCGAACCATGATCCTGGTTTATAACCTCCCATCGATTGAAGATTTGTACCGACGCTATTTCGGTGTCTCAGGTTCTGCCTATTTGATAGGCGGTGTTGGGGTAACTGTATTGACGCGCAGTGGGGTGCATCTGGTGCCAATTAAAACCGGTGTTGGTGCAAGATTGGGCGTAAATATTGGATATTTGAAGCTTCGCCGCACGCCGACAAGCAACCCGTTCTAGGCCTTCTTTAAGGTTAATAAACTGTTTCCATAGAAAAAGACTCATATTCGTGTGATGATGAAATTCATTGTTGTTCCGTCACAAAATATGCGGGCAATGGGTTTCGTTTAACTTTTTAATAGCTTGGATGATCTTGTGCTTGAAGGTATCTTGTATTTTGTGTTGGGCTTTCTTGCTGCCGGATTGTTGGCGTTAATGGTATCGCCGGCCATCTGGAACCGAGCGGTAATGCTCACAAAAAAGCGTATTGAAAGTTCTGTACCCCTGACCCTCAATGAGATTCAGGCGGATAAAGATCAATTGCGTGCTGAGTTTGCGATGAGTACGAGACGCCTCGAAATGAGCGTTGAGGAATTGCGCGAAAAGGCTGCGGTTCAGATCATCGAAATTAATCGTAAACGCGATGAGCTGGCTCTTCTAGCAGAAGAAAGCGGCCAGCGCGTGCGTTCGGTCGGCGATTTGGAGGTTCAAAGCAGTGAACTTCGTTCTTTGCTTCGGCAAAAAGAAGAAGCATTGACCCGTGCCAATGCACAACACGAAGAGATGCAGAAGAAACTCGAAGTTCGTGCATTGGAACTTGAACAATTGCGTATCAAGCTCACCGTGGCGCAGAGCGATGCAGAAGGTAATCGATTTGAACTGATTGCCCGTGATAGCGTGATGGAAAAACTCACGGACAGGTTGAGTGATGCGACCGGTGGTAAGGTCAATGCGGGGGTTGAGTTGCAAGAGGCGATTAAAGATCTATCTGTGGCGAAGTCGCAAGTGACCGTCGGCAAGCGAAAATTTGATGATTTGCAGAGCCGCTATGTACGCACTCAAAAATTGCTTACTCAAAATGAGCAATCGCTTGAAAGCCGTGAACGTGAACTTTCAGATATTCGCTCGACCAATGGTCAGGATGAGGCAAGTCACTCAGAACTTACCCGGCAGTTGATTGACGAGAAATCTCATAATGTTGAAATTACAGCCAAGCTTGCCCAGATAAACTTGCAAATGGAAGCGCTGTTGAATGATGCTTCAAACGAGAATGTTGAAGCGGCAATGGGTTCAATTAAAATGGATAAGAAGCGGCTTGAAGAAGAACTTCAGGAGATGGGAGAAGAGCGCGACAAATTAAGCGAGTCTTTGCTTGCCTATCAACGTGACAAAGCTGAGGACTGGGATTCTGAACGGCGTGAAAATTCGATTTTACGTGAACGGATCAATGATTTAGCCGCGCAAGTAACTTCCATGACGGCCTCTATTGAAGGCGAAAATTCGCCGATCCATCAAATTCTCGCAAAGGCAAAACCAGCTCGCAAGGCTGCCGGTGGAAAAACGAACGGTTCGTCCTCCAGGGCCACGAACACACTGGCTGACCGTATTCGTGCATTGCAGGAAACTGCCCGGGCGGTAAATAAATAGATTGCGCGCCCGTTGTTCTCAATTAGGTTTGTTGAGCGCAATTTTAATTCTGCTAATTATGCCGCAGTCTTTAGCGGCACAGGAACAGTCTACCAGTGGTCGATTGTTGGCGGTTCCCAAACTGCCTGTGTCCCTGTTTCAATACAAATTGCCACTGCCCGACCATCTGCAAAAACAACTTCCACCCTCCGCATCCAATATCGACACCACGATTACTGATGCGGGTGCTACCCTTGGGCGAGTGCTGTTTTATGATTTGAAGCTCTCCAAAAACGGGCTGGTGAGTTGTGCCTCTTGCCATTCACAAAATATCGGATTTGATGACCCGACGAGGTTTTCCATTGGCTTTGAGGGGAAGATTACAAGGCGCCACGCCATGGGTCTTGCCAATGGGCTATTTAACCGAACAGGGCGCTTTTTTTGGGATGAAAGGGCCGCCACTCTTGAAGAGCAGGTTCTGGATCCTTTTTTTGATCCGGTCGAAATGGGCCTGAAAGAGGGGGGGCTGGTGAAGAAAATTCAACAGATTGAGTATTATTCACCCTTGTTTAGAAGTGCTTTTAGCGACGGCAAAATAAGCTCGGACAACATCGCTACAGCGCTTTCTCAGTTCGTGCGCTCGATGGTGAGTGATAAAGCTTTTTACGACGTTGAACGCCAAAAGCATGGGGATGTGAGGGAAGATTTTACCGGGTTTTCCAAAATGCAAAACCGAGGGAAATTTCTGTTTTTGAACCCTGCTTCAAAAGGTGGAAGCGGGTGTGCTCAATGTCATGAAATAGATGCCTTTGTCATGAAAAACCCTCGCAATAATGGTTTGGATGCTAAATCTGTCAGCGATGGGGGGTGGGGAGAAGTATCAGGCAAGCCAACGGATAATGGTAAGTTTCGAGCGGCGTCGCTTAAGAATATTTCGCTCCGGGGACCCTATATGCATGACGGTCGATTTGAAACATTGGGTGAAGTTATTGATCACTATTCATCAGGGGTGAAACCTCATGTTAATCTCGATCCATTACTAATGAATACTGACGGTACACCAATCAGGCTGGAGCTTTCGGGGGAAGACAAACTGGCCTTGGTGGGTTTTTTGGCGACTTTGACGGATCAGCATTTTTTGGAAGCCCCTCGATTTTCAAATCCATTTAGACATTAAGGCCTATTGAAAATTTAAATACATTAACGAGGACGGCAGATTTATTATGGCATTAAAAAAAATTGTTATGACTACCGTGGTGGCAGGAACTATTGGCCTTGGGTTTTTATGGACCAGCTTCGCGCAATCAGATGATCACGATCACAGTACGCATTCCCATGATCATTCTAAACTGGTTTCATTGCCCGCGGGTGCCGATGCACCAAGCATTGGTATTGAGATTGTGAAAGACCCTGTTGGCGGCTGGAACCTTCATATTATCACGACAAATTTTCAATTTGCGCCAGAGGCGGTAAATCAGCATCATCAGGCGGGGCAAGGGCATGCGCATATCTATGTGAATGGAAAAAAACTGGCCCGAGTTTACGGGCCGTGGTTTCACATAGGCTCGCTGCCAAAGGGAAATGTGGAAGTAAAGGTGACACTCAACTCAAATGACCATAGCGGTCTTGCGGTAGGAGAAAAGGCATTGGCTGCTACCATGAACGTTGTGGCTGAATAGTAGGTTCTAACTCTAGCCTATTTGATCTCGATGATTGCAAACTGGCGGTTGGTGGCAATATCATAGAGCCACAATTGCTGTTTGCCATCGGCAAGTTTGAGGGTGAGCAGGATTTGTTGGCCATCTTTGGTGGCCGACAGGATGCTTGCTCCATCGGGAATATCTATCTGTCCGGAAATATTTGTTGATTCTGGAATTTGTAGAGCTGCCGAGCTTGCTACTTCGGTTGTATCATCATTGCCATATTGTCCAAGTTTATAGACAATTGCTCCCAACACAGCCATAAGACCAATCAACATAACACCAACGGAAACGATCATCATACGGAGCATTCTTTTGCGCACGCGCTCTACGGCCGGGTCGAGGGGTTTTTCCTCATCTGGAATAGAAGAATTGTCTGCTGCGCTCATGATGTTTACTCGATGGAAAAAGAAAATATGAGCCAGACTGATAGTCCATACTCGGGCGAAAGAAAAGAACTGATTGTCGAGGAAACATCCCGTGGCGCACGATTTGATGCCTGGCTTACAGCGCAGATGCCTTCGCATATTTCGCGCTCGCGGATCAAGAGCCTGATCAAGCAGGGAAATGTAAGCCTTGGAGATGTTGTTGCCACTGATCCCAGCCTGCGACTAAAAGGCGGTGAGAAAGTCGAATTAGTGGTGCCTGAGCCAGAGGACGCTATTCCTAAGGCTGAAAATATTCCGTTGGATATTCTCCACGAAGATGAACATTTGATCGTGATTAACAAGCCCGCTGGAATGGTTGTTCACCCTGCTGTTGGCAATTGGAGCGGGACGCTGGTCAATGCGCTGCTTTACCATTGCAAGGGCTCGCTTGCCGGTATTGGCGGCGTGCGTAGACCCGGAATTGTTCACCGGCTGGATAAGGAAACTTCCGGTGTCATGGTGGTGGCAAAAACTGATCTTGCCCATGCGGGTTTAAGTGCGCAATTTGCAGATCATGGTAAAACGGGATCGCTGGAGCGAGCCTATCTGGCGCTCGTTTGGGGGGTGACGCCACGAAAAATTGGCTTGATTAGTGCGCCTCTTGGTCGCTCTGCCACCAATCGGATCAAGCGCAAAGTTGTGCGCGAAAGCGCGCCGGATGCGCGCCATGCGGTGACCCATTACACCTTGATTAAAGCGCTTGGCGGTAAGGAAAATCACGAATCAGATATTTCACTTGTGGAATGTCGTTTGGAAACCGGGCGCACCCACCAAATTCGCGTTCATATGGCCCATATCGGTCATCCATTGGTAGGCGATCAGGTTTACGGTCAGTCTTTCCAGACCAAGATAAACAAACTGACAGAGCCGCAGAAGATACTGGTCAATAAATTGCGGCGACAGGCCCTTCATGCGGCACTGCTGGGGTTTGATCACCCGGCCACAGGCGAGGCGATGCAGTTTGTTACCGACCCACCTAAGGACATGATAAAGCTGCTTGCAGCGTTCCCCAAGGGCTGGCCAATCAAGATACCATCTCACAAATGAACCGATAAGATTTTCTCGGACTAATTTTTTTGCTCGTCCTCATATGATGGCAATTTTAAATTGTCCTTGAACATTCCGCCGAGCATTAATTTGCCAAGGACTGGCACGGAGGCAAAATTGGTCATTGCGTCTCTTAGGAACAGTCCAAGCCAGGTTTTGGGTGCAAAAAAGCCGGCAAATTTTAGTGCCATTGCCTGTTTCTGCAACAAATAGCCGTGCAGTTTGTTTTGATAAGCGCTGAATGCGGCTTCGTAATTGCCGTTTGCACGCTTTAACTCACCGGCCAGCACGTAGGCCTCTGTCATGGCAAGGCCCGTACCTTCGCCGGATAACAGGGATGCGCAAGCGGCTGCGTCACCTAGAAGTGCTACGCGGCCCTTGGTCCAATTGGGCATTTTGATCTGGCTTACCCGGTCGAAATAGATGTTATTTACCTCATCCATTCGCGAAAGTATGGCGGCAGTCTCCCAGCCCATGTCAGCAAATATTTCACGCAATAGTGCCTTTTCACCAGCTTCATTCTCGGGTTGCTGGTTTACGAAATTTTTGGAGAAGAAGAACAAAAACAGGGTCTGGTCATCACGCAGAGAAATGCGTGAAACTTGTCTTCCCGGCACGGTATGGGAAAGATAAGTTAGTTTGTTTCTTGGCTGATAGCCGGGGAGTGTGAAAGCGGTAACGTAAAAACCAAGATGTTCCTCAAATGTTTCCTGTGCGCCAAAGGCCAGCTCTCGGACATGCGAGTGTAAGCCATCTGCGCCAATCAACAGGTCGAAATCTTCTGAGCTATTGTCGGATAATTGCACCTTAACCTTGCCGTCCTGATCTTCGAACCCTGTAACGGATGTGCCAAACCGGGTCTTAACCCCACCACAAGCGCGAAATAGATGTTTTGAGAGATCGCTTCGGGCGATGCTCATATAGCGACCATTGGTCATTTCCTGAAAATTGCGCACATTCAGGGATGATGTGGTGCGGCCGCTTGCGGTGAGCGTGCGTATGCGCTCCATGATATAGGCGTCTTCCAGCAGTTCTGGAAACAGGCCCATTTTCTCCGCGATATCGTAACCGGAACCCCAGAAATCTATGATGTAACCAGCTGTGCGTAATTTTGGAGCTTTTTCAAACAGCACTGGTTCGTGCCCATATTTGCGCAACCAATATGCAAGGGTTGGCCCGGCGATACCGACACCGTTAATTGCTATTTTCACGACCGTACTCCTTGCATAAGATGCTTGAAAACTGATCCCACATGGCGCGAACTTCCGTTTCGTTTTCCAACAGCATCATGTGCATCATGCCGCCATCCAGAAGGATCATCACCATATTGGTGAGATCACGGGCGCGGGTTTCGTCATCTACATAATTATTGATCAACTCACGAACTTGCGCTTTGGCCGTGTTCAGGGATGCTTGCATCTTTGCCTTCAACCGTGGATCGAACATTGCCTTGCTGACAAATGTAAAATAGGCGTTGAGGAAGCTTCGCCGCTCGTCGAGAAACCCAAAGGCCATTTCACCCATGGCGTCCAGAAACTCAGGCAATCCGGCATTGTCTGGCAGGTCAAAGTCCAGTGCTTCGCCGGTTAACATGCCCAGGGCTTCAATTGGGATTTCATCAAGGCTTTGGAAATGGTGAAACAGGGTTGCTTTGGAAACGCCAACTTCTGCTGCCAGAGCGGAGGCGCTGAAGCCATCAGCACCCACTCGTCCCATTAATGTAATTGCTGCTTCGATGATTGCTGTTTTAGTGTCACGTGTATTCATAAATGGTTACATAGAGCTGACCGATCGATCGGTCAATATAAATTTCATCATAAAAAAACCGGCGATGAGGCCGGTTTCTTAAATTCGTTATGAATGAACTCTTGGTACTAGAAGCCAAGGCCTTCATATTTTTTGTTGAAGCGCGATACACGACCGGCGCGATCAACTAAATTGGAGTTTCCACCAGTCCATGCTGGGTGAGATGTAGGATCGATATCAAGGTTCATGGTATCGCCTTCAACACCCCAGGTAGAGCGAGTCTGGTATGTAGTACCATCAGTCATGACAATATTGATCATGTGGTATTCAGGATGGATGTCGGTTTTCATTTTAATTTCCTGTCCAAATCAAACCCTTTGATCGGGACCATTTACTATATGGCCAAATCAGTGCTTGTTTTTGATTGAATGTGTATTTAAGCCTCAAACTTGGATTTTAAGACTACAAATTTCGTGTGGGTGACATACATCAAGTTTGCGCGCTAAACAAGCCCGTAAAAGATATGAAATGCAAATGTCGAGAAGATAGTCTAAAAGGCGCTGATGCTTCGCAATGATAACGGTGGAAATGTAAAATGGTAAATGGGACGCGAAGTACGAAGGCTGAAACAGCCAAAGCCAAAGCTCCAAACGGCAAATCGCAGAGTTCAAAACAAAAACAACGGTCTCTTAAACCGCTTGCCCGGCTTTTTCCCTATTTGAAAAGATATAAACTTCACGTTTCTGCGGCACTGTTTTTTCTTTTGTTAGCGGCTGCAACAACACTGACAATACCACTTGCTGTACGCCGGGTGGTTGATCATGGCTTTTCCAACAAGGACAGCCTGTTTATCGATAATTATTTTTCTATGCTGGTCGTTATCACAGCGGTTTTGGCGCTTGCCAGTTCATGCCGCTATTATTTCGTAATCTGGCTCGGAGAACGGGTGGTTTCTGATATTCGCAGTGACGTGTTTGCCCATGTGACAAGATTAAGCGCTGATTTTTTTGATACGGCGCAAACGGGCGAAATAATTTCACGCCTTACTGCGGATACTACCCAGATAAAATCAGCCGTAGGTGCTACAACATCTATGGCGCTACGCAATACATTATTGGGCATTGGCGCGCTGGTAATGATGGTTTATTCCGCGCCAGGCCTATCACTGATTGTGATTGGGGCAATTCCGGTCATTGTGCTGCCAATCATCGCTTTTGGGCGTGCAGTGCGTCGACGTTCAAGGTCTGCACAGGATACGCTCGCTGATGCTACAGCCTATGCATCCGAATCTATTTCTGCCGTGCGTACCATGCAGGCATTTTCCAATGAGGAATTGGTAAGAGGGCGGTTTTCACAAGCGGTCGAACATGCTTTTGAAGCAGCTCGACTTGCCATTCGTACGCGTGCATTGCTCACAGCGATGGCAATATTCCTGATTTTTTCCAGTGTGGTCGCTGTGATGTGGTTTGGTGCGCAGGATGTGCTGGCTGGTAAAATGACCGCCGGAGCACTGGGGCAGTTTCTCCTATATGCGGTATTTGCCGCAGGCGCTCTTGGTGCGTTATCAGAAGTTTGGGGTGAATTATCTCAAGCGGCAGGTGCAGCAGAACGTATTGCCGAATTATTGATTGAAGAACCCACTATCCGTGCGCCTGAAAATCCAAAACTTTTGGCCTCCCCCTTGCAGGGAGAGATTGCGTTTAAAAAGGTTTCTTTTGCCTATCCAACACGCACTGATATGCCGGTTCTTGATGAATTGAGCCAATCTATTCGTCCAGGCGAAACTGTCGCTATTGTCGGATCATCGGGTGCTGGTAAAAGTACAATTTTTTCTCTGCTGTTGCGTTTTTATGATCCTGATTCGGGTAAAATTACGCTTGATGGCACCGATATTCGTGAGCTTGATCCAATGGAACTGCGAAAATCCATCGGGTTTGTTCCACAGGAAACTATTATTTTTGCCGCAAGTGCTTATGAAAATATCGCGTATGGCAATCCTGCTGCCAGCCGTGAAGCAGTGATGGCGGCTGCACAAGCTGCCAATGCGCATGAATTCATCGAGCAATTATCAAATGGTTACGAAACCGAACTTGGTGAACGCGGCGTGATGTTATCGGGTGGTCAGCGTCAAAGACTGGCTATCGCGCGTGCTATTTTGAAAGATGCGCCGATATTATTGCTGGATGAAGCCACCAGCGCGCTTGATGCTGAAAGCGAAAAACTGGTTCAGGATGCGTTGGATAAGTTGATGGATAAACGCACAACTTTGATAATCGCTCACCGTTTGGCAACGATTTTGAAAGCTGATCGCATATTGGTGATGGATAAGGGCCAGGTTGTGGAAGAGGGCAACCATAAGAAACTGGTTAAAAAGAACGGCATTTATGCAAGGCTTGCCCGATTGCAGTTTGATGTGGGTGCCGAGGCCATGAGGGAAACTGGTTAGAATTACGCGGCAATTCGCAGATGAATTAGTGGCGCTCTAGTTTTTTGCGCATGCTCTTCCAGCTGTGCGGCCCGAGAAAATACAGCCACCCAAAAATGTGCCTTCGAGCGCATTATAGCCATGGTATCCGCCGCCGCCGAAACCGGCGACCTCACCGGCGGCATAAAGGCCTTTTATAGGATCGCCGTTTTCATCCAATATCTGGGCATCCAGATTTGTGTGCAGGCCACCCAGGGATTTTCGCGTTAAAATGTTAAGGCGCACCGCAATCAATGGCCTGGCTTTAGGATCAAGAATGCGGTGGGGTTTTGCTGTGCGGATCAGCTTATCACCCAGATAGTTCCGCGCGCCACGTATGGCTGTTACCTGCGCATCCTTTGAATATGTATTCTCGATTT
The DNA here is from genome assembly GCA_016763155.1 of Rhizobiaceae bacterium. Taxonomy (GTDB): domain Bacteria; phylum Pseudomonadota; class Alphaproteobacteria; order Rhizobiales; family Rhizobiaceae. Next base: position 18,046 of record JAESUH010000067.1, on the reverse strand, counting down.
GCAGGTCACGCGCCACTATTTGCGCTTGGAGTTTTTCATAGCTGATTAGCTCGGTTCCGATGAGCTTGTTCATACCCTTGACCAGTTCATCAAGAGAATTTGAGACAATGAAATCTTCGCCCTTTTCTTTGAATGCTTCCACCTCGTTAGTGGCGCCTTTTCCAAGGCGGGCTTTTAGAACCTCTATCCATTTTTTGGATGTAAAATCCGGGTTTTGTTCAGAGCCGGAGAGGGCAAATTCTTTTTCGATGATTTTTTGGGTCAACACGAACCATGAATAATCATAACCGGTTGAAAGAATATGCTTCAAGGTTGAAAGCGTATCAAAGCCGGGCAGGCACGGCGCAGGCAGGCGGTTTCCCTCGGCATCAAACCACATGGAGGAGGGGCCGGGCAAAATGCGGATGGCATGGTTTGGCCAGATGGGGGCGAAGTTTTTCACCCCTTCCGTATAATGCCACATGCGATCTTCATTTATGGTCGCTGCTCCGGCCTTTTTGGATATAGCAATCATTTTTCCATCCACATGATGGGGCACGCCACTCAGCATTTTTTTTGGTGGATTGCCCAGTCTTTCCGTGGGCCAGGCTTCTCTAACCAGTTTCTCATTGCCGCCAATGCCACCTGAAGTGACAATCACGTTTGCAGCACTAAAGGAAAAATTGCCTATCTCTTTTTGAGAGCTTTTTTGCCCGCGCTCTACTGTATCCGTTTCGAGGATGGTGCCTTCAACGCCGGTGATAGTCCCGTTTTTGGTAGTTAGTTTTGTTACCCGGTGGCGGTATTTAATTTCAGCATGGCCAGCCGTAACAGCTTCTTGAATGCGTGCGATGAATGGCTCTAATACGCCAAGGCCGGTGCCCCAGGTGATGTGGAAACGAGGGACGGAATTACCGTGTCCATCGGCAAAGCTGCCGCCACGTTCGGCCCAACCGACCACGGGAAACCAGCGCATACCCATCTCATAAAGCCAAGGGCGCATTTCTCCTGCTGCGAAATCGAGATAAGCTTCTGCCCATTTTCTGGGCCAGTGATCTTCTGGCCGATCAAACTGCGCTGAACCCATCCAGTCATTTTTGGCAAGCGTATGATTATCCTTGATCCGCATGCGCCGTTGTTCTGGCGTATCAATCATGAACAGACCGCCCAAAGACCAAAAGGCCTGTCCACCGAGGGAATTTTCGCCTTCCTGCTCAAGGATCAGAACGCGCTTTTTACGATCAACCAACTCACAAGCGGCTACCAGCCCCGCAAGGCCGCCTCCAATTATGATTGCATCATAAGTTGTGCTCAAACCTTGTTCCTAACGTTCTGTCAGTTTCAACTCAATACGTCGGTTTTTGGATCGTGCGTCATCGCTATCTTCGTCTACCAGTGGTTGAAATTCGCCAAATCCTGCTGCGACCAACCGATTGGAGGGAACGCCTTCGGATATGAAATAACGAACCACTGATATGGCGCGGGCAGCGGATAATTCCCAATTGTCTTTAATCGGGCCATTGCCACTGAGGGGGATATCATCGGTGTGACCATCGATACGCAATACCCAGTTAATATCGTCAGGAATTTCTTTGCCGATCTGTAACAAGGCTTGTGCAACTTTCAGCATGGATTCCTTTCCGGTCTCGTTCAGCTGCTCACCGCCAGAGGAAAACAGCACTTCAGATTGGAAAATAAACCGGTCACCAACAATTCGAATGTCGGCACGATCGCTGAGAATTTCACGCAACCTTCCGAAAAAATCTGATCGGTAGCGATTAAGCTCCTGCACGCGTTGAGCGAGCGCAACGTTGAGCCTGCGACCAAGGTCAGCAATTTTGGTGTTACTCTCCTTGTCGCGGTATTCTGATGCATCAAGAGCTGTTTCCAACGCACCAATTTGTCTGCGAAGGGCGGATATTTGCTGGTTTAGCAATTCTACCTGTGCAAGCGCTCTTTGGCTGATTTGCCCTTCACTATCCAGTTCGGTGCGTAGAGAACTAATGGCTGTGTTTGCAGCATCGGATTGGCCGGAACCGGCAGAGAGCAGTTCCTGCAACCGTGATCGTTCGCGTTCAGTTTGACTGAGAGAGGATTGAAGGTTTGCCAGGGTGTCCTGAATATCCTGTGAACTGCTTTTTTCCAGAGCGAGCATGGAGGTCAATTCATCAATCTGGGAATTCAACCGGTTTAAAACTGCATCCTTTCCGGTTATTTCCTGCGACAGCAGAAACTGCGCGATGACAAATACCGAGAGCAGGAACATGATGGCAAGCAACAGGGTAGCCAGCGCATCAACAAAGCCTGGCCAGTAATTCAGTTCACGTTCCCTGCGTCTGCCACGAGAAACAGCCATCTAATGGAGCTCCGGATTGTTCAGGGAGATATTTAGTGAAACTGGACAGACCATCATTCTTCTTCGGCCTTTTCAAAGAAGCGGTTCAATCGCCGTAGCAAATCAGTCACTTCCTTTTGTTGCTTGGCTTGCAGCTCAATTTGTTCACGCATAAATTTTTGGTCTGTGCGCAAGTGCTGAACCATCCCCTGAATGCCCTCGGCCAGATTTGCCATGGCCATGGCAGCCTTTGGGCTTCCAGCGTCTTTTTGTAATTTGCGGGAAAGGTTTTCCAATTCTTCGCGGACACCAGAATCTGTTCCGCTGATTATTGCTGATCCATCCGCACGCACATCGGTTACCGATGAAAGCCAGTTTTCAAGTTCGGTATAAAATCTTGTTTGTGCCCGTCCTGCCTGCAAATCCAGAAAACCAAGAACCAGAGATCCCGACAATCCAAACAAGGAGGATGAAAAGGCTGTGCCCATGCCATCAAGCGGTGTTTTCAAACCTGCCTTTAGGGCATCAAGCACGTCGTTTGCATCACCTGATTTTGGGTCAAGAGATTGGATCGTGTCGCCAATTGAGCCAATGGTGCCTAACAAACCCCAAAACGTGCCCAGCAGGCCGAGGAAGACGAGAAGCCCGATCAGATAGCGCGAGGTATCGCGGGATTCGTCCAGCCTGTTGCCAATTGAATCGAGCATGGATTGCATTGAAAGGGTGGAAATCGAAACGCCCTGCCTGGATTGACCAAGCAAGGCAGCCATTGGTGCCAGCATTACCGGCTCGCGGGCGCCATCAAGATCTGGTGCACCTTCGCGAAAGGAGTTTACCCAGGAAACTTCGGGTACCAGCCTGAATACCTGTATGAGTGCCAAGAGAACGCCGCAGGCAAGTACGAATACAATCAGGCCATTCAGGCCGGGATTAGTGATGAATGCTGTTGCAATCTGACTGTATAATATTGCTACAAGAAAACCGATGATGATCAAAAATATGACCATGCTCATCAAGAAGATACGCGGGTTAGAAAGCCGCTGTGGATCAAATCGTTTGGCCAAGGTCTTCGAGCCTTTCATGGTTTTATTGCACCATATCAAATCAATTAGGCGAAACCTAACCTGATATTTAGTGAATTAAAACCGTCAAAAAGGCTTAGATGGTGTTCTAGGGCAGAATTTTAAGCAATCTTTGGTGGATTGCCGAGTTTCCAGCGACCACCGTGCTTTGATCAATCAGGCTTTTGTCTCCTGAAGCGTTGGTGACATAACCGCCAGCTTCCCGAACAATGACTATTCCAGCGGCAACGCCGGAATAATTTATGCCAGTTTCGAAACTGGCATCAAGGTTGCCACCAGCGATTGCAGCAAGGCTCAGGCATGTGCATCCGAAAATTCTGATGTCGGCAACTTCTCCACTAAGCATGGCCTGGTTTTTCAAAAACTGAGTTTTGGAGGTAGAGGATTTTGAAGAATTGCCCATGCCGAGCAGACTGTCGGAGAGATGACTGCGATTGGCAGTTCTTAACCGACGGTCATTGTGGAAAGCGCCAGTACCTTTTTCCGCTGCGTATAAATCATCCAGCACCGGGCTATAAATTACACCGGCAACAATTTGGCCTTCGTGCTCCAGGGCAATCGAGATGCCAAAATAAGGTTGGGAATGGGCAAAATTGATATTCCCATTCAATGGATTAACAATCCAGCGATGGTTTCTATCCTTGCCGACTTGTTCAACCGCGCCATCAATCATCATGCCGAAATCTGGTCGTGCTTTGACTAATTGCTCGCGAATGATCTTGGTGCTGCTGCGCGCTGCCGCGTCAGCGAATTCTTTGGAGCTTTTAACCGAGGCTTGCAAGCTTTGGATCTCGCCAAAATCGCGAGACAAAGATCTGCCCGCGCGAAAAGCGGTGGTGGTCATTATTTGCAGGAGTGCTGAACGTGCCATTTTAAATGCCGGATTTTGAGGTTAGTCGGCGCGCTTGATGTAAGTCACTTCATTGGTATCAACAATGATGCGCTCACCCGCAGATATGAAAGGTGGAACCATAACCCGAAGGCCATTTTCCATCACCGCCGGTTTATAGGATGAAGAGACTGTTTGTCCTTTGACCACGGGATCAGCTTCGGTGATTTCCAGGGTCACTTGATCGGGTAGACGAATGCCAATGGCTCTTTCTTCATGGCTTTCAACTGTTACTTTCATGCCATCTTGCAGAAAGGCAGCGCGGTCGCCAACGAAAGATTTTTGAAGTTCCAATTGTTCGAAAGTGTTATTATCCATGAAAAACAGAGTGTCGCCGTCTGCATAGAGAAATTGATAATCTGTTTGTTCCAGCCTGATTTGTTCAACGGTTTCTGTGGCGCGAAATCTTGTATTGCTTTTAGTGCCATCAATCAGATTTTTCATTTCCACCTGATTGAATGCGCCACCTTTGCCGGGTTTTACTGCATTGGTTTTAACCGCCAGCCAAATGCTGCCATTATGTTCAATAACATTGCCGGGTTTAATTTCATTGCCGTTGATTTTCATTGAAACGTCTCTGGTTTTAAAGAAATATAGGTATTCTGATCTGGGTGCTGGTTCCGATTTGAACGCCAGAACAGATTAGCCGCTTCAAGACCACAAAACGGGTATTGTTGCAAGTCCTGAGGGTATTTGATTCAATTTATAGGTTCATGGCCTAGCGCGGACGCCAATGGTTTGCGGCATCCAATGCCTTGGCGCGGTCTTCGCGGCTGAGAGAATCTAAGAAATCATCCAGTCGAAAGTCCGTATGGCCTGCGCGCCGGGCCAGAATATACCATTTTGCAGATTGAACCGCATTAACCGGACCCCCCATGCCGCGGGCCAGCATGTGGGCAAGCCGGTTTTGTGCAATCACATTGCCGGTAAGGGCTGCGCGCTGAAACCAGTTTCGAGCAGACTTCTCGTCCTTGCTTTCGCCTTTGCCATTTGCCAATTGGAGAGCCAATTCGATTTGGGCGGTATCCACGCCGCCATGCGCTGCCTTGAGTAGCCAGGTTTTGGCTTTAGCGGCATCAGGCGATTTGAGGCCCATGCCACTGTCGTAAACCTGGGAAAGTGCGTAATACGCATCGACCACACCGGCACTGGCGGATTTTTCCAGATAGGGAATTGCTGCCTTAAAACCTTTTGATCCGGGATTATTGCTGATCAATTGCTGGGCATAATTATACATTGCAACAGAATGGCCAGCGTCAGCCGCACTCTGCATGAGTTTCATGGCCCTTTTTCGGTCTTCCTTGATATATTTGCCTTCAAGCAATTTAATAGCAAAGGAAAACTGCGCCTCGCGATTGCCGGCATTGGCGGCAATCTCATACCATGCTGTTGCCTCTTTTTTATTGCGGGCGATGCCCAAACCCTTTTCATACAATTCGGCAATGAGGGTTTGCGCGGCTGGATCACCAAGATTTGCGAGTGGTAGTGCCAGTTTAAAGGCTGTTAGATACTGCCCACGCTGATAGGCGCCATATGCCTGATTTGGTAATGGGGCTGTTTCGGTATTTGTCAGCGGGGGTGTTTCTGGTTTTTCAGGATTGCCGGATTGGTTTTGGGTTTCTTCACCCAGGCCAATGGAAGGCACGATTAGGCTAATTATCAGCCCGCAAAAAAGGCCGATTAGTTTATTTCTGAAGCACTGGAAAAAACCAGGTTTTGCTATCACTATTTAGCCTCTTCAAATTCAGGTGCATTTTCTTCAAGCAGTTTGTTAGCCAGTTGAACCGCTTTTTTCGGTCCGTCTTCATGTTCAAATATGGCCTTGTTCAAAGCTACAAATTCTGCGCCACTGGCGGCACATTCAATGACGCTGTCAATCTCGTTGCCACCCATGACAATGCATGGTGTTTCGATTAGATTTGACCACCATTCAGCCAGAGCCAGGTTTTTCTTGTGGGGCATGGCTTTGATGTCGCCTTTTAATCTTCCAAAAAACACGAAATCAGGTTGCTTGTCTCCAGCTTGCAAAGCTCTATGCCGATCTTTCAATCCTCCACATCCTACAATTTTTTGTGGCGAAAAACTGGCGAGAGCTGCATCAAGGTCTTCCATGCCGGTTTCAACGAAAATACCGTCAGCTTCAGAGCGTCCGGTAATTTGCGTATCTGCAACAATAAGGGCTGCGACATCATTGCTTTGGGCAATCTCGACCCATTCATTGCAGACTTCTGCGAACGTTCCCTCATTGGCTTCATCTGCCATAATGATCAGGCTTGCGACGCCTCCATCCTCCAAAGCTGATTTAAGTTTAGAGGTGGTACAGGCTGAAACTGATGCAATCAGAACTAGTTGGCAATGATTGATTTGCGAAGCTGTTTGGTTTTTTGTGCTACCCATTGGCTGGTGCCTTCTTGAAAAATAGTACTGTTATTTGGGTTCTGTTTCTGGCATGAAAGCGAAAAGGTCAAGCAGGCGCTTATTCATTTAGTAAGTTCCTGATATTTTAGATTTAATTCTGCACCGATAATTTATTATAAAACATAGCTTCATCTGGTAACCATCATGCTAACTGACTGGTCATTCTTTTACGTTGCAATTCCTGCGGTTATGCTGGTGGGAATTGCCAAAGGAGGATTTGGGGGCAGTCTGGGTATGCTTGGCACACCGATCATTGCGCTTGCAATTTCTCCCATTCAGGCGGCAGCAATTATGCTGCCAGTATTGATCCTGATGGATGTCATTGGCCTTATCAATTATCGTAACAAGGTCAATTGGGCGATCATTCGTCAAATGTTGCCTGGTGGGTTGATGGGGATTGCCATTGGCTGGGCTACGGCTTCGATTGTATCGGAAGATATGGTGCGGTTGCTGGTCGGGGCTGTTGCTATAGTATTTGCGCTGAATATGTTTATCAGGGAAATCAGGAAACTTGATGCCAAAAAGCCCAATAGGGTGATGGCGCTTTTCTGGGGAACTGTTTCTGGTTTTACCAGCTTTATTTCCCATGCGGGCGGTCCACCATATAATGCCTATACGCTTCCACTGAAGATGGACCGAATGATATTTGCCGGAACGGGCATTATGATGTTTTCGATTATGAATGCGGTGAAGCTGGTGCCGTATTTTGCGCTGGGTCAATTCACAGCAGACAATCTCAATGCGTCATTCACCTTGATGCCTGTCGCAATATTGGCTGTATTGCTTGGGGTTTGGCTGGTGAAAAGGGTTTCGCAGGATATATATTACCGTCTGACCTACACAGTGATGTTTGTTATAGGCCTTAAATTATTGTGGGATGGATTTTCAACGTCCAATATATTGGCATAACCGTATGCCGAACGGCCAATTACATAATTTCAAACGAGACCGTTCGAACATATATTCTAGCGAACAGACCTAATGCAGTGGGTCGCCCGACTTCAATTGTTCCAGGGTGTCTTTGATTTGCAGTTTTTGTCGCTTTAGATCAGCGATTTCACTGTCGTTAGAACCTGGACTTTTGAGTTTTGCCAGCAGATCACTTTCCAGTTGCTGGTGACGTTGCTCTAGGGTGTCAATTCTGGCCTCTATCGCCATAAAAATACCTCCATGTTGTTGTCCTACACCAACAGTGAATCATATTTTTTGCAAATTGTCGAATAAATGAACGGCTCCGCGTAATCTGATTGTAAAATCAGAAAGATACGTATGCTGCTTTTAAAAATGAGGTTTGGCTTAATGTGTTGGCAGAAATTATGAGCGCGAATCACAAGATTTTTCTTTGCGATGTAGAATTTTTGCTATTTTTCAAACTTCGCAAAGGCTAAAAATTCAACTGAACTTCCGCTGAATTGATCTGATGAACGGCCGTTGATGTCGCGAGAAAAACCTGCTGTCAGGATGATTGACGATAATTCGCGGATGGCGTTTCTGCCATAGGCAGGGGGTCTGATTTCTGCAATTTCCCTAACGCTGGCTTTTCGGATCAGGGTCCATTTGCCGTGGGCATTTTCATCCAAATTTGCCAGTGTGAAGTGAGAAAGCGGCTTTGTAGATTGTGACCGTTTTTTTGCTGGCCTGATGTTGGTCGGCGTATCTTCTATCTGAGGCGTCGTAATTTCCAACGGCGTATCCACAGTGCTTCGAAGTGAGGACAATCGTGGGTTTCTAGTCGGAATTGCTGCGGTCACCGAATTGTCGAGACTTGCCAGAATTATGTTCTCAGAATCAGACCCCGGGCTCGCCTGAGGTGTCGCAAACCGTTCGGAGGTAGAAACCTCCCGGTTAGGGTTAGCCTTCGGTATGGCAATTTGATCGTTTAATTTTGTGCCCGGTTCGATCAAATCCAAAGAGGCGACCGTGATTTCAGAGATTTCCTCTTTCGGAGTTTCTACCAGCTTGAACTCTTCCTTTTTCGGAGCGGGGTCAGGAATTACAGGTTCGGGCAGGGCATCAGAAATAATTTCAGGTGTTTGAGGAACGTCCACGACAGGTCTCAGGCTCCGCACCAATGTGGGCGCCTCAAACGGCTTGATGCTGGAAGAGACCGGGCGAACTTGGCGGCGAAGGTCTTCAATTTCAGATGGAGAAAGGGCTGCAACCCTAAAGGAAGGTATTGGTGCTTCCGTTTCTAAAAGTTCCGGCTGTTCTGGAGAGTTACTTGAGGCTAACCCTCTAAGAATAATACCGTTTTTCCTATCCCTTTCCACGGGATCGGCTAAAGCCAGCAAGGTTCCAGCTTCGTTTGAAGATTGCAGTTGTGGCCGTAATGCGGGAATTGCCGTCAGCGTTTGCAACGTATCGTTGGTTTCATCCCCGCCGGCTAGGCGAGCGCTATCTATAGGCAGGCCGTCCGGCCCCACTGCTGTGAATGCGGTACTGTTATTTTGTTGATTATCCAAAGAGGCAACGACAATTTCCTGCTGTTGGAATACTGCAGGAGCGAGCTCTTGCTCTTTTGCCAGTGGAACGATTTCAAGCTCTGGTGGCTCGGTCACTGGAATGACTTCGGGTTCAACCGTTTGGGGAATCTCAACGTCTTCAATTTCCACGGTGGCGACCTGCGGACGCGGCGCAACGGATGGTATGGGAATATGTAGCGGTAGCTGGGCAGTTTCTGTCTGTTCAGGCTGGATTGGGTCATTTTGAACTTGCAAGCCGGCCATGACCACCGGTGTTGTTACAGTTTTTACAGGCTTCGGCAGAGGAGTTGTATTTGCGATCTTATCTTCGTTCTCTTCAGCTTTATCGGAGCGAGCGAATAGTGACCATTTTTTTTTGGTTTTTGGTTCTTTGGCGATGACAATTTTGCCAGACCCGCGCTTATATTTGGCATAATTTGCCTTGGCTACTTTATAGCCTTTCAGAGGCTTTTGATCTGAAGGAACATGCAAGGTGCGCCCATTGGGGAAAACTCTCACCAATTGCTTGCGGTTCATGCGCGGCCAATGCCGAACTCTGCCAGTATCTAAATGCACGAAGGGTGACCCAGATGTTGGGTAATAGCCAACCCCTCCCGCCTGTTTGATCAGCCCGATATTGCGCAGTTTTTTCAATTTGACGTCAGGCAAGAAGAAATCCATTGCCTTGCCCAATGTGTGCTGGCTGTTCTTGGCAACACCACGTCCGCGACGGCGCAGCATGTTATTGGTTTTGGGAGAACGGTAAGCGGATATTACGTGGATATAGGCTTTGGAACGGGATTCCCGATAAACTTCCCAGATCAAATCCAACAGGCGCGGGTCCATTCTTGTTGGCTCATTACGCCGCCAGTCACGCAGAAACTTGTTCACTTTTTTCAAGCCACTTTTAACGTACTGGCCGTTGCGCTTATAGACGATTGTAGCTTTTTCGCCGGTGTGAAGGTAATAGAGTTTGAGGCTGCGGGTTTGAGCTGAACTCTGGGAACCCATGGCTGCGGCAAGGACGAACAAGGCACAAAAAATCACCATCAGGACGCGACCTAACGCACCCAATGTGGGGATGGATCCCCTAATAACCTTGATTAGACCGTTGTCCAATTCCGCGGTCCTGATTTGTCCCGATGGTCTCAAAAAATTTCGCCCGAGCCAATCCCATTAAAAATCAATAACAGCCAATAGCTTATATAGCACATCCAACACGAAATTGCGGTGAATGAGTGGCAAGAATCTTATTAGTTATATTGTTGTGTTTTATGGTTGATAAATTATTAATAGTCAGCCCCGCCAGCCAGTTTTTGGGTGGATTTGGTAGCATTCAGGCGTTCTCGCCACACGATATAGAGGCCTGAGCATACTGTGATTATGATACCCAGCGCCGCTAAATTATTGGGGAAATCCTTGAAAATCAGCCATCCTATGAGGGTAGCAAATGGGATTTCAAGATATTGCATCGGTGCTAATGTTGCAGATGGTGCGTAACGTAGTGCCCATGTCATTAGCAAGTGGGCAGAAGTACCAATTAATCCGAGCAAGAATAGTAAAAAACTATCATTAAGGTCGGGAATTATTATCTCGAACGCAGGAAACTGCATTCCCTTGGTGAAAATGAAAGCAAATCCGAGAATCACTACTGCCTGAACTCCGCTAACAAGTTGCATGCTGATGGGGTTCACCTCTTTGGCAATCTGGCGCGTTACCAGCATGAAAAATGCAAAAGCAACGGCAACCAGTAAAGGTATAAACGCTAAGGTGCCAACGGCTTCAAAACTTGGCTGAATAACCAGCAATGTTCCTGTAAAGCCAACAACGCAGGCGATGATGCGTTTTTGGCCAACCTCTTCCCCCAACACCACGCGCCCTAAAAGCAGCATTAAAAATGGCATGACATAAACAATCGCAATTGCATCTGTGAGGGGCAGAAACCGAAGGGAGGTGAACATTGCGCCGATACCAATGATTTGAAAAACAGTTCGGACAAGGGTCAGGCTGAATACCCGTCTCGTCATGGCGATTTCATATTTGTTCCACCACACAAGCGGCAATAATAACAAGACTTGCAGGGCAAACCGCACCATCAATAATTCACCCAGCGGAATTGTACCGCCAAGCAATTTTGCCATCGCATCAGCCAATGGTGCAAGGACACAAAACCCTGCCATCAGGGCCATGCCCAGTAATGGGTGGTCTTTTGTCATGGTTCAAGTTTATGCCGGGTCATGAATTCATAAACAATATAAGTTTTCGCAATATCTATTTACAAAGCCCTTGCCCTATCAGCCAACAATGACAATAAAGCGGGAATGGAACTCTGGATTCCCATTACCATATTTGCAGCCTTTATGCAGAATGTGCGCTCTTCCCTGCAAAAATATTTGAAGGGACAATTGAGCACTTCCGGCGCAACCTTCGCGCGCTTTGCATATGCCGCTCCGCTGGCGCTGTTATATCTGGCTGCATTGGTGGAAATTGGTGGCTATGACTGGCCTGGTACAAATACCAGGTTCTTTATATTCTCAACCATTGGCGGGGCAGGCCAGATCATAGCAACGGCGCTGCTAGTGCATATTTTTGCCCTTAGAAATTTCGCCGTTGGAACCACCTTTTCAAAAACAGAAACCATACAAGCCGCGATGTTTGGCATCATTGTCCTTGGGGAGAGTGTTGGGTTTTGGGCGATCGTTGCAATTCTAATCAGCTTGGTTGGAGTGATTATGATTGCGGTGACGCGTGTTAGCCTGAATATGCGTGATCTTCTCAGGCAATGTATGGAACCTGCCGCTTTGATTGGAATTGCGTCAGGTGGTTTTTTTGGCCTGTCTGCAGTGAGTTATCGTGCAGCATCATTGGCATTGGATAATGGTGAGTTTTTCGTTCGTGCAGCGCTGACTTTGGCGTTTGCAACTGTATTTCAAACGATCGTCATGTCGGTCTATATGAGGGTTCGAGAGCCCGGGCAAATCACGGCTGTTTTTAGAGCGTGGCGTGTTGCAGGCATTGTCGGCGTGGTTGGCTTATTGGGCTCAATCGGCTGGGTAACCGCAATGACTTTGCAAAATGCAGCTTATGTGCGGGCACTAGGGCAGGTGGAGCTGATTTTCACATTTATGGTGTCTTATTTCGCTTTTCGCGAAAAGATAACCGGCTCGGAAATAGTAGGAATACTAATCGTCACCGCCGGCATCATATTGTTATTGCTAAATAAATAAATTTACCCGCTTTGCTTGGTGGCGCCAGGTTCTGCGTCATCCAGACCGTGTTCTTTGAGCTTGCGATAAAGCGTAGAGCGGCCAATGCCCAATTGCCGGGCAATCCGGGACATTTGCCCACCATGGAGTTCCAGTGCAAAGGCAATGACATCGCGCTCGATTGCTTCGAGGTCGCGGATTTCACCATTTTCATCCAATAGGGAAATAGCCTCTTTATCGCTGTGTGATTGAGGCTGCGTGATTGGTTTGGTGGTGTCCGATAAATCAGGTGCCAGATTTGGGGCTTTTACCTCTGGCAGAGGGGCCGCCGGAGAAATTGGTTCAAATTGTGAAAGTTGAGCCTGAATTTGTGGGAATTCTTCCAGTGTGAGCGTATCGCCTTCGCACAATACGACGGCTCTGAAAATTGCGTTTTCCAACTGTCTAATATTGCCGGGCCAGTCAAATGCTTCCAGTAGCTCTAGGGCTTCAGGAGATATCAGCAACGTTTTTGCGCGGTTTTCCTGTTCGGAAATTCGTTTGACGAAATGGCGGGCTAGGTCGGGTATATCTTCGCGGCGTTCGCGCAAAGGAGGGACCGTTACTGGGAAAACATTTAACCGATAATAGAGATCCTCGCGGAATTTTCCTGCCTTGACTTCATCGGCCAGTTTACGATTGGTCGCTGAGATTAGTCGGATATCCACTTTCACAGATTTGCGTGCGCCTACGGGGTCAATCTCGCCTTCCTGAATTGCACGCAATAATTTTACCTGCACTTCCAGCGGCAATTCACCCACTTCATCGAGGAACAGCGTTCCTCCATCGGCTTCACCAAATTTGCCAATTTGTTTTTCACTGGCACCGGTAAACGCACCTTTTTCGTGGCCGAACAAAATACTTTCAACCAGGTTTTCCGGTAATGCGCCGCAGTTTACTGTTACGAAATTGTTCGCTTTTCTGCTGCTTGCGCCCTGAATGGCGCGGGCAATCAATTCCTTGCCGACCCCGGATTCCCCTTCAATCAGGACGGGGATATTGGATTGAGCAGATTTCTCACTAAAGTGTTTGACCTTGGCCATATTAGGGCTTGAAGAAATAATATCGTCAAAGGTCAAAGTGCCGGGAATTGCTTTGCTGCTACGTTTGTGTTTGATCTGGGATGCGCCGACTTTCAATGCTTTGGCAATCGCAATTCTTACCCGGTCAGGTGAGATGGGCTTCACCACGAAATCAAAAGCGCCCGCCCGCATGGCTTCTACGGCTGTTTCTATGCCGCCCTGGGCTGTTTGTGCGATTGTCGGGATATTTATCTGGCGCTCGCTCATGGCTGCAAGCACAGCCATGCCATCAATTTCTGGCATGATTAAATCAAGAAAAATAAGAGAGATACGCTCAACATTTTTACCGGATAAATGTTCGATGGCCTCGGCCCCACCCTCTGCCAAGAGCGGTGAGTAACCCATTTTTTCGACCATTCCGCTCAACAAGCGACGCTGAACCGGATCGTCATCAACGATAAGAATGTATTTTGCCATGTGCCTAAGGTATCCCTGCGCTTAAATTGTCGCTATTTTTAACAATTATTTTTAATTCCCGTACACCTTAACAAAATCTGTTGAATACCTACTTAATCGACACGCTTAACAAACCCTTTACGCGAGGGTTCCGACAAGGCATTAATTTCAAGGGTTTTACGTAGGGATTCGTGAAAGGAATCATCCAAAATGGCCAAGCTTTCTGTCTCAACCGAATTTGGCGAATTACCGGAGTGGAATTTGGCGGATCTCTATGAATCCGTGAATTCTAAACAATATCTGGAAGATATGCGTTCCTGTCAGGACGATGCGAACGCTTTCAGTAAGGAATATTCCGGAAAACTGGCTGGTTTGGTTTCGGATAATCCCGATGAATTTGCAGCGGCAATCAGAGCGTATGAAGTAATTGAAGAGCGCATGGGCCGTATCATGTCTTTTGCCGGGCTATATTATAACGGCAATACCACTGATCCCGAGCGTGCGAAATTCTATGGGGATGCGCAGGAAAAAATTACCAATGCCAGTTCACCATTGCTGTTTTTTACTCTTGAGATAAACCGTCTGGATGATGATGCGCTTGATAATGCCATGGAAAAATCAACGGCGTTAAACCACTATCGTTCATGGCTTGTGGATTTGCGCCTGGACAAGCCGTACCAGCTTGAAGACCGGATCGAGCAATTATTTCACGAAAAATCGATGACCGGACGTTCTGCCTGGAACCGCCTGTTCGATAATAATATGGCATCTGCCCAATTTAATATTGGCGGCAAGGAAATTGGGGTCGAGACGGCTTTATCCTTATTGCAGGATAAAACCCGTGAAGTGCGGGCGGAGGCTGCAACGGAAATTGGCCGTGTGCTGAAAAGCAATGAGCAGACCTATACGCTGATTACCAATACCCTTGCCAAGGACAAAGAGATTTCCGACCGTTGGCGTGGTTTTGAAGATGTGGCGGATAGCCGACACTTGGCAAATCGGGTGGAGCGAGAGGTTGTGGATGCGCTTGTTTCAGCTGTTCAACAATCTTTCCCCAGACTTTCTCACCGCTATTATGCCATGAAAGCGAAGTGGCTGGGTCTTGAAACCATGGAACATTGGGACCGAAACGCTCCTTTGCCAGAAGCAGCAGACCGGGTTTTTCAATGGAATGAGGCGCGCGATATTGTGCTTACGGCCTATGATGGTTTTGCGCCTGAGATGGCGAATATCGCCAAACGGTTTTTTGATGAAAACTGGATTGATGCACCGACACGGCCGGGAAAGGCCCCTGGTGCATTTTCCCATCCAACTGTTCCAAGCGTACACCCATATGTCATGTTGAATTATCTGGGCAAGCCGCGTGATGTAATGACGCTGGCCCACGAGCTTGGCCACGGAGTACACCAGGTTTTGGCTGGTAAACAGGGCGCGCTTATGTCCCAAACGCCGTTGACTCTTGCAGAGACAGCCAGCGTTTTTGGCGAGATGTTGACCTTCCGCTCTTTACTTAAATCTAGCGATAACCCTGAGAGCAGGAAGGCTTTGCTGGCGCAAAAGGTTGAGGATATGCTCAATACGGTTGTGCGCCAGATTGCGTTTTATCTGTTTGAGCGGAAAATCCATCTGGCACGTCGCGAGGGCGAACTCACCTCAGAACAAATTGGCGATATCTGGCTTGAGGTTCAGGCCGAAAGCCTTGGAGATGTGTTTAATTTTGATGATAATTATCGCTCCTACTGGAGCTATATCCCTCATTTTATCCATTCGCCTTTTTATGTATATGCATATGCGTTTGGTGATTGTCTGGTGAACTCGCTTTATGCTGTCTATGAAAGTTCAGGGGATGGATTTCAGGAAAAATACTTTGAAATGCTGAAGGCAGGTGGCACAAAACACCATAAGGAATTGCTGGCCCCATTTGGGCTGGATGCATCTGACCCTCAGTTCTGGTTCAAAGGTTTGGGCATGATTGAGGGCCTGATTGATGAGCTGGAAGGGCTTGATCAGCAAGCGTCATAAATTTGGCCATTTTGTACGGGCATCTTGACAAGACCGTTGCTGATTGTGCAATTCATGATTTTTATTGCGACGGCGCGCAAAATGGAGCAGATTTATGATTAATTTCGGGGCAAATATCAATTGGGTGCGATGCTTGGTCATCGCTTGTCTGGTAATTCCTGTTGGTTGTCAAACCAAGGGGAAGCCAGCAGGGGCACCAATAGCCAATGGCTTATGGTCCGCATCTGACGGAGTGTATAAAGCAGAGTTTAACAATGGAACGTTTCGCTCAATTGCTAATGATACTGGCGAGGTTTTATCTCAGGGAACCTATACGGTGAAATCTGAAACCGCGTTGAGAATTTCCTGGCGCGGCAATGTTTCTGGAAAATTCAATTCAGCTGATTGCACCAAACCCAATGCCAATACCATGAGTTGCGTTGATGAAAGCGGTAAGCAATTCAGCCTGATACGCGGTGGTTGATTTGGTGTAGATCACACATCAACAGCCTATGAGACAAAAAGTATCGGCAGTTTATCGTCTGTCTTGTTGTTATCAGCGCAACAATTGTATAAATCATGGAATTAATTGAATCAGCCAAGCTCAGGCACCCACAAATTAATTGGAAAAACAAATGGCCAAGAACGCAAAATCCAGTACACCGGAAAATGCAATGGATTATTCAGAACATGAAAAAACCTATGATGCATTCATTTCGCTGACCAAATGGGGTGTTGTGTTTTGTGTTGCGCTTATGGTCGCTATGTCATTTGGCTTTTTTGCCGGTGGTGGATTATTCGGTGGTACATTGTTGCTGATTATTTTGATGGTGATTGCCTATTTCGCCATTTAGTTGGTGATCGACACTATTTTTCCAAATTGTTTACGCTTGTCCGAATTGCCAAGGCTCCTACTTTTGTCTAACGTGGAGACAAGAAACTACGCTTAAGGAGCCATGCGCATGAAGTTGCACATTCCAAAAGAAAATGATGCAATTGAAACAAGGGTCGCGGGCTCTCCAGAAACTGTAAAGAAGCTTTGTGCATTAGGCTTTGAGGTCAGTGTACAAAAATCAGCTGGTAGCGGTGCTCGTATTTCAGATAAAGTATTTGTTGAAGCTGGTGCTACCATTGGCACTGCGAAAAGTGCTGGGCAGGCGGATGTAATCTTAAAGGTGCGTCGCCCGACCCCGAAAGAGGCAGCAAGCTATAAAAAGGGTGCACTGGTGCTTGCCAGCATGGACCCCTTTGGCGCTGAATCTGATGTTGCTGCCCTCGCCAAAGCTGGTGTGAGCGCTTTCGCAATGGAGTTCATGCCGCGTATTTCTCGTGCGCAGGTGATGGATGTTCTATCTTCCCAGGCAAATCTCGCTGGATACCAATCTGTTATTGATGCAGCTGAGGTTTATGACCGTGCCATGCCTATGATGATGACGGCGGCGGGAACTGTTCCTGCGGCCAAAGTGTTTGTTATGGGTGCAGGAGTTGCCGGGCTTCAGGCTATTGCCACGGCTCGCCGACTTGGAGCAATCGTAACAGCAACTGATGTGCGTCCGGCTGCCAAGGAACAGGTAGAATCGCTCGGTGCAAAGTTTGTCGCCGTAGAAGATGACGAGTTCAAGCAGGCCGAAACAGCGGCAGGTTATGCCAAGGAAATGTCCAAAGAATATCAGGAAAAGCAGGCGGAACTTGTGGCAAAACATATTGCCAAACAGGATATCGTAATCACGACAGCGCTGATCCCGGGACGTCCGGCACCCAGACTGGTTACAAAAAAAATGATGTCTGCCATGGGCGATGGTTCTGTATTGGTGGATTTGGCGGTGGAACGTGGTGGCAATGTTGAAGGCGCCATTGCCGGAAAAATTGCCAAAGTCGGAAATGTTTCGGTCGTTGGATATCTCAATATGGCTGGACGCATAGCTGCTTCAGCTTCTCTGCTTTATGCCAAAAACCTTTATTCTTTTCTTGAGACCATGGTCGACAAGGAAACCGGTAAGCTGAATGTAGATTGGGATGATGAGCTGATATCTGCGACCCTTTTGACCAAGGGTGGAAAGATTGTTCATCCGGCCTTTGCCCCCAAACCGGCAGCGCCGCGCAAAAGAACCCCCAAAAAAGCGGGAGAAGCTAAATGAGTGATGGTCTATTCATTGC
>JAESUH010000066.1 GCA_016763155.1 Rhizobiaceae bacterium | reverse complement strand
TTATTTGCACGAAATGCGCGTATATTGCACCAATTGCAAAATCAGGATTTTGAAATCAACTTGATTGCAGCAGCGTTCGGAGTTTGGCGATTTGAGAACGCGCAACGGGTATCTCAAACTCACTATTCTCGCCGATTACGCAAAATGTTTTGTTCTTGTCTCGCTTCAATCCGACAACGTGATTTTTGTTCACCAGAAAGCTACGATGAACTGGAATGAATTCTTCTGGGTCCAGACTGTCTTTTATGCGGGATATGGACCACGGACAAAACAATTTATCTGCACCAATGTATAGACTGGTGTAATGGCCATCGGCACCGATCGCGTGGATATTGTGAGCCGAAATGAACTTGACCACATTGTTTTGTTCATAAGGTATTTTTATCGATTTCGTCGCATCCGCATCGTCGTGTTTTTCAGCCTCTGAAGCTCCAACAAAATTCGAACTATCGGCAATATCAGTTCCTGAAACAGTTGATGAAATTGCTGCCCCATCATTTTCCGGAGTCTTGTTCGCTGAGGGAAATGCCATGAGGAGGAATAATCCACACAAGACGAATGAAGATACCATAACAATCAAAGCCAGCGCTTCGTTGTTCAAAGGAGAGGGAGGAATATCTGCCGCATTCACATTTTCGGAGAATACGGAGAAGTGCATTGCTGTGTGATGCATTGCAGTGATTGCAATACCAAGAACCACCGAGCCGATAGTGATGCTCAAGAGCGAACGATCACCATAGGCCAATTCAAGCGCCACAATTGATGCCAATATCCCAACGCCGATTGCAAGAACAATGCCGAAGGTGCTGTAGGTGATTATGATATTTTTTGATATCGCGCTCATGCCAAGATAGTGCATCCCCGATATACCAAAGCCAGTCAGAATGCCTGCGACCAAAATGGATTTTCTTGTTCTCACGCCAAAGTGCAATGACAGGAACGCCAAGCCAACAACCAGCACGGAAATCAAGGCTGATGCCAATGTTCGCAGCAAATCATAGCTGATTGGAACAGAGAAGTTCACCGCCAGCATGGCGATGAAATGCATTGACCAGATGCTGGTACCAAGAGCAAAGGCACCTTGGGAAACCCGGATTTTTCGTTTTTCAATTGAAGCGTTGCGAAGGTTTGATGTTAGGCGCAAAGCAGTGAACGCCCCCATGATTGCAACAATCAACGAGCCCAAAACCAATAGAGGCGAATGTATCACCTCAATCGCCATGCTGCCTCCCAGAGCTTAGGTCACGACCTAAACCAAAATCCATGATTTTAAACTCGCCGCGAGCCTACAGTGTAAAAAAGCCAATTTCCAGTCCCTAAAAATTACGGGTCAAAAACCCATGATTAATCCGAAACAGGATAATGCAGCGTCCATTAACACTGCCGCCCGATGACGTTTCACCGGGCGGTTTGCATGTTTTGAAGTCTTATCAGATTAGGAAACCGTTATACCCAATCGCTTTGCAACGCCTCCACCATAATCAGGATCGGCTCCCGTGAAGTGTTCAATTTGTCGACATTGAATTTCCACCGGCACATCCGCCATCGCACCTGCAATTGCATCCATCAGGCTGGCCTGCTGTTCATTTGACATCAAACGAAACAGATCACCAGCTTGTTGGAAATCGTCCACCCCTTGCCCATCTAGCGGGTCATAGCGATCGGCATCTCCCGATATTTTAAGCGGTGGCTCTTTGGAATTTTCGTCCGGTGATGGCCCGTTGAAGCTGTCCGGCTCATAGTGAACTGAACCGCCGCCATTATCATCAAAGCGCATCTGCCCATCGCGGTGATAGGAATTCATGGGACATCGAGGGGCGTTTACTGGAAGACGATCATGATTGACACCGAGGCGATAACGCTGGGTATCAGCATAGGCGAAAATGCGAAATTGGAGCATTTTATCCGGGCTTTGAGAAATTCCGGGCACCATGTTTCCTGGTGAAAATGCAGCTTGTTCCACTTCCGCATGGTAGTTTTCCGGCATCCGGTTGAGTTCTAAAACACCCACATCAATCAATGGGTAATCCGAGTGTGGCCAGATTTTGGTCAAATCAAATGGATTATAGGGCGTTTTTTCCGCATCGGCTTCCGGCATGATCTGCACCTTCATATCCCAGCGCGGAAAATTGCCTTTCTCGATGTTTTCATAAAGATCGCGCTGATGGCTTTCCCGGTCCTCACCAATGATTTTGGCTGTACCGACATTGTTTTCAATACCCTGCTGGGTTTTGAAATGGAATTTCACCCAGTGGCGCTCTCCATCCGCATTGATAAAGCTATAGGTGTGTGAGCCGTAGCCATTAATATGGCGATAGCTTTTAGGTTGCCCACGGTCTGAAAACAGGATCGTTACCTGATGGGTACTTTCTGGAGACAATGACCAAAAATCCCATTGGGCCGTGTCGCTGCGCAGATTGCTTTTTGGATGGCGTTTTTGGGAGCGAATGAAATCCGGAAACTTGTAAGGATCGCGGATAAAAAACACTGGCGTATTATTGCCAACGAGATCAAAGTTCCCCTCATCCGTGTAGAATTTCATGGCAAAGCCGCGTACATCGCGTTCGGCGTCAGCTGCACCACGTTCTCCGGCCACGGTCGAAAAGCGAAGGAACATTTCTGTCTTTTTGCCAATTTCAGAAAATATCGAGGCTTTTGTAAATTCGCTAATATCATTGGTGATTGTCAAAGTGCCATAGGCGCCAGAGCCTTTAGCATGAACCACCCGTTCGGGAAGACGCTCCCGGTTGAAATGGGCGTGTTTTTCAAACAACTGCCAATCTTGCACCAGAAGTGGGCCATTGGGGCCGGCGGTGAGTGAGCGGTCATTGCTTGCCATTGGGCTGCCTGACGCGGTCGTTAATGTTTCAGATTTTTTACTCATCATTTCTCCCTTTCGTTGAACTGGTCCTCTTGACCAATGAAAGAAATATAGGACGTTGCGTTAATGTAGTAAATTAACATATAATTGATGTACTATTCGGAAAATACGAATTATTGAAAGATCGTAAAAGTTGAAAACCCTACCCAGTCTGAAACAGTTGGAATATCTGGTAGCACTTGCCGATGAGCAGCATTTTGGTAAAGCCTCGGCCCGGTGCAATGTTACACCCTCCACATTGAGTGCGGGGATTCGTGAACTGGAAAATCTGCTGGGTTCGCTATTGGCTGAACGCACCAAACGATCCGTATTGATGTTGCCTCTGGGTCTGGAAATTGCATCGCGGGCACGCTCTCTATTGCGTGATGCTGAAGACATAATGGAGCTGGCTGCCTCGCAAAATGAACCGTTGACTGGAAATATGCGACTTGGGGTAATTCCAACAATTGGTCCGTTCCTGCTTCCCCGTACCCTGTCTGCTATGCATGAAAAGTTTCCGGCATTGCGTTTGTTTCTTCTTGAGGATCGCACGGACAATCTACTTGAGAAGCTTCGCAGTGGAGAAATTGATGTTGCTCTTATAGCGCTTCCCTACAATATCGAAGGGTTCACATCCCATGTTCTTTTCGAAGACCAATTCCAGCTTGCCTGCCCGAAAAAACACGCCTTGGCAAGCCTATCACAAATTTCCCGAACGGAAATTACGGGCCAGTCCCTGATGCTGCTTGAAGAAGGACATTGTCTTCGCGGGCATATTCTCAATGCTTACCGCCTCGGGGGGCAAAAAAAACTAAAAGAATTTGAAGCTACCAGCCTCCATACATTGGTGCAGATGGTGGCCGCCGGTCTTGGTTTGACCCTGCTGCCGCAAATAGCAATTGATGCAAACATCACAGCAGGAACGGATATCAAACTCATTCCCCTGGCCGATGCCGCCTCGCGCCAGATAGGTCTCGTTTGGCGTAAGTCTTCTCCACGGGATGAGGAATTCAAATTATTGGGCAACGAACTCATGCTTCATTGAGTGTGTGAGAGGCGCGGATTGGACCAATCTTTTGTGCTCAAATAAAAGATGATAATTGTTGTCAAGTTTGTGTTGCAATCATCCTTTAAAGGTGCATATTAAATTCATCTTTAAAGGATTTGCCATGCGCCTAAATCTTCAGTCCGATTACGCCCTGCGTTTGTTGATGCAACTCGCAGTTAATACGGACTCCTTACTCACCATCGCTGAGATTGCCGAGTGTTACGGCATATCGAGAAACCATTTGATGAAAGTTGCCAATGCACTGGGCCGCGAAGGCTTTATCGTGACTGTGCGCGGTCGTTCAGGTGGTCTGCGACTTGCGCATGATGCCAGCTCTATCATAATAGGCAGCGTTGTGCGGAAAACTGAAGGGGATTTCGCGTTGGTCGAGTGTCTTCAGGAGGGCAAAAACAATTGCCTCATTACACCGGTATGCCGTCTGAAAGGCGTATTGGGAGAGGCCACCGAGGCCTTCATGGCCGTGCTAGATAAATACACAATCGCAGATTTGGTGGCGGATAATTCCGCCTTGCGCAATCTGCTAAATCTTGAGGCTGCTTGATGACCCAAACTCAATCCAAATACCGTACCACCTCTGAAAGACGTGCAGAAATTCAGACACGCGCTGCCGAAATGGGCATTGATGATGAGTATATTTCTTGCCTTGTGGAAACATTTTACAATCGGGTGAAGGAGGATAAAATCCTTGGTCCGATTTTTGCTAAGAACATAAGCAATTGGGATGTTCATTTGCCAAAGATGAAAGATTTTTGGTCTTCTGTCGCCTTGCATTCTTCGCGTTATTCCGGGCAACCTGTGCCAGCTCATGTGAAACTGGCCAGCGAGGTCGAGCCTCGTCATTTCACCCTTTGGCTTGCTCTGTTCAAACAAACGCTCAAAGACACGGCACCAAGTGAAGCGGCCATTCCCTATTTTATGGAGCGCGCCGAGCGCATCGCTCAAAGCTTGCAATTATCGATGTTTGGTGACCCGGCTCTGCCGGAGTTGCAGTCTTGAAACCACTCGCCCCCGTCATCGCGTTCCTGTGGGCAGGCGTTGCAATCGGTGCCACGCTGATTGCCACTCCGGTAAAGTTTCTTGCCCCATCTCTAGCGCTCACAACAGCACTTGAAATTGGACGGGTAACTTTCTTTTGGGTTGGCATTGCAGAGGTGGTATTGTGCTTGATCTTCATCATTTCGGTGATCGCATTTGGTGGAATTTCATGGCGTATTTCCCTCGTGCCAATCATCCTTTTTGCCATACAACGTTTGGGCATGATGCCAATTCTTGATGCTCGAGCATTGGAGATTATTGCTGGAAATTCCGTCGAAGAGAGCAATCTCCATACGATCTACATCTACGTGGAATTCGCAAAAGTCTTTGCATTACTATTGGTTGGCACCATCGGAATTTTCTTCGCAGGACGCGATAGCCCTGACGAAGAGGATCATGAAGAACGTGTTCAAATCTCTGCAAAAGCAACTGTCACAGCTGACCATAGAGAAGGGCACTCCTATGCCGCTGCACCCAGACACGTCACCTTGGTAGAGGGTACGTGGCAAATATTGTAAATCGAGCAATTATCAGACCGGGATTTGTTGAGACTTCAAAAACCCTCTAGAACATCCTTCAGCTAACAACAAAACGGCCCTCTAACTTTTGGTTAGAAGGCCGTTTGCCGATAGGTTACCAAAAAGAGTGCTCTCTAATTGTTATCAAAATCCTTTGCGCGAGCACCACCTGCAACAGAATATTGAATGGCCACGTTGCGGGATTTTTGGAATGTTTCCAGATCTTCCCCGCGCATGGCGGCATAAACATGCGGATTGGAAACCCCGACAACAGCCGCCATTTTTTCCAGCATGAAGAAGATGGTGCCGTATTTGATCATTTCGAGCCATTTTTGGTCCCGGATCATGGTGCGTTCTACGTCTGTTAGTTTGAACTCTTCAAACAGGCCTTCCAGATCACTCACAAAACGTTCCCGGTGTTCAGGAATGATCAAACGATGGAGAAAGTCATTAATCCGATATGCCTTGAGGCTTACTTCGAGAGTGAACGGATAAGTTCCCTCCAGCTTTTCGGCACCCGCCAGCTCATAGCCAATATGTTCACGATAAGCATCCATCTCTTCTTTTGAAGGATCGTCTCCCAAATCTTCGTAAATCACGGTTGCGATATTGGTCATTGAAGGCAAATAGGTGCTTGAATGTACCTTCCGGACTTTTTCGGAAAGTGCTCCACGCATAACCAGCCACATAATGACTTCAGCGCCTTCCATGCCACCCAGTTCGACATATTCTGCAAGCCGCATATCAACCAATTTTTGCGGGTCTTTCTCAAGCAGATCGAGAAACTTATCGTCCCATTCCTCATTGGTAAATCCACAGCGTTCGCCATGCACCTGATGGGAAAGGCCGCCAGTGGCAACAATAGCCACCCTCAAATCATCGTCCGGGAAACTTTGCACCGCTTTGCGCAGGGATTGACCGAGTTTGTAGCAACGCTTAGCATTGGGGATCGGGATTTGTAGAACGCCAATTTGTAGTGGAACAATGGTTCCTGACCACCCCTCTTCGCTTGCTGCAATCATGGAAAGGGGAGAAAAACAGCCGTGATCCAGCGCTTTTTTCTGAAAGAAAGACATATCAAATTCGTCAGCGACAAGAGCGCTTGCAATATGTCTTGAGAGTTCAGCATGTCCTCGTGCTGCTGGATAATCGCGAGGGCCACCACCTTCATCGGCGGTTTCATAACGATCATCCACACCCAGCGTGAACGGTGAATAATGGTCAAAGAAGAAGGAGGTGATGTGATCGTTAAAGATCATGAACAACACATCCACTTTCTTTTCCACAACCCATTTCTGGATCACTTCAAACCCTTCAAAAATAGGCGCCCAAGCCGGGTCATTCTGCTTATTCATATCTTTGGCAAAGGCGATGGTCGGTGAATGTGAAGCACCAATCCCTCCAACAATTTTGGCCATGTTTTATTCCCTTTTAACTCAGTTCACTTGCGATGTTTCATCGGGTGAAAATTGATTGATTTCTTCTCAGATAAAAAATTCTGTTTTCGTGAGAGCGAACCTATTGATCTCACAAAATGGAAACAAGATAGTAATATGAAACGAATCGTTTCCAAAAGCGAACGAACAAAAGGTGATGTCTATGCGGTGGAATATTGACGACGTGCCGATATTTGTTGCGGTGGTTGAACAAAAAGGGATATCAGCCGCAGCGCTACGTCTGGGCATATCAAAATCCACTGTCAGCAAATCCCTCAGGCGATTGGAAAATGCGTTGGGAGTTCGCCTGCTCGATAGAAATTCACGCAACATTCGTATCACCAGTGAAGGTGAAGCATTTTACCGCCATGGCCTTTTGATCATGGAGGAAGTGAATGAAGCAAATGAACTAATGGTTGGTCTGACTTCTATCCCCAGCGGCAAACTTGTTGTTGCCCTTCCAATGGCCTTCAGCCGGGAAATTGTCGCGGGTAATTTGCGGAGTTTTCATCAGCAATATCCACAGATTGAGCTAGAGATCATCATCACCAGCCATGCGGTGGATGTCATTCGCGACCAAATTGATATTGCTGTTGTGGTTGGTTCGCTTGATGATTCCGAATTGATTGTCAAAACAATCCATGAAGGTGAGCTGCTTTGGATAACGAGCCCGGACTATGCGAAGCAAAACAATTTGGGCACGTCGCCTGATAATTTGTTGTCTCATATCCAGATTTGCGAAAAACGCTATGCAGAGGGGCGGTTTCAAATCAGGTTGAATGAGCACAGGAAGCACATCGATTTGAACAGTAGCAACATCATCCACGTGAATGATCCAATCACCGTTCGCGAGGCCGTTATCCAGGGCTGCGGTGTATCCTTTTTGCCCAGTCAGTACTGCAAGAAGCAATTGCAAAATGGTGAGCTCATGAAGGTTTTTGATAATATCCGTTTTGATTCTTCTGCCTCCGCACTTTCAGCAACCTATCCAAGTCGTCGATTAATTTCTGGAAAAACCAGAGCCTTTCTGGATTTCCTGGTTCAAATTTGCAGAGATTTGTAGGGTCGAGGCGTTATTTTCCTAACCTGTTGACTAAGATCAAGTCTTTTCCTCTGGCGGTGCTGCTAGAATGGTCAAAATACCCGATTCAAAAATTGGAATTATGTGATGAAACACGACGTAATTGTAATTGGTGCGGGACCGGCAGGGTTGAGCTTTGCCCGCGAAATAGCAGATACAAGTCTGAATGTAACCCTGCTTGAAAAAAGTCCTGAAAGCACGTTGAACGACCCGCCTTATGACGGACGGGAAATAGCATTGACGCATTTCTCCCGACGGCTGCTTGATAACCTCGGGATGTGGGAACTGTTTGGCGAAGACGGGGTTTCTCTGATCAAAGATGCCAAAGTGCTCAACGGCAATTCTTCTTACGCTTTGAGTTTTACCCATGAGGAAGCAGGCGAAGAAAATCTTGGCTATCTGGTTTCCAATCGGGATATTCGAAAAGCGGCCTATCGCTCGATTGCCGGTTACGACAACATTCAAATCCTCAATGAAAAAGAAGTGTCTGCTCTGGGAACGGACGACCAAAAAGGATGGGTGACACTGTCGGATGGAGAGCGGCTGGAAGCGCCGCTGATCGTTGCGGCTGATAGTCGGTTTTCGACCACTCGCCGCATGATGGGTATTGCCACACCCATGCTGGATTTTGGCCGTACCTGCATCGTATGCACCATGAGTTGCGAATTACCACATGATGATACTGCTTATGAGTATTTCCATTTCGGGCGCACTCTGGCAGTTTTGCCGATGAATAATAATCAGGTTTCAATCGTAATCACGCTCAAATCTCAGGAAAGCGCCGAAGTTCTTTCTCAAAGTGATGCAAGTTTTGCAAGTGATATTGAGCGTCGCATTAAAGGGCGTCTGGGTGCCATGAAACTCAGCAGCAAGCTTTTCCCATATCCATTGGTCGCAACTCTTGCCAATAAGTTTTGTGCGAACCGCTTTGCGATCATTGGCGATGCAGCGATTGGGATGCATCCAGTTACCGCCCACGGTTTTAACCTTGGTTTGCGCGGCGCGCATACACTAGCCAGCGAAATTAAGACGGCCCTGAGTTCCGGGCGGGACTATGCATCCCGTGCGGTATTGGAGCGCTATAGCAACAAGCATCGTCGTGTGGGAGCTCCTATTTATCACGGAACAAATGCACTGGTCGGCCTTTATACAGATGAACGGCTGCCAGCCAAGATTGCTCGTCGTGCACTGCTAAGGTTGGGCAACCGTATCAAGCCTGCCAAGCGTTTGATTATGAACCAGCTAACTGAAAGTAGATTGGCCTAAACCTTTCATCCAAGGTGTGCTGCAAACACCCGCATGAAGTTGCCGCCAATCACCTTGGCCACGTCTTCTTCCTTGTGGCCGCGCTTTAGCATTTCTCCAACGATCAATGGCAGGTTACGAAAATTGTCATAGACCGGTTTGTAATTTGCATCCATATCTGAGCCGATGGCCACATGATCGACCCCGGCAAATTTGATCAATTGTTCAATACGACCGACAAAATCGCTTAAGGTTGAAATGCCGATACCGGCAGGCCACGCGCCAAGGTATCCACCATTGTCAATCACAGCCCGCGCCAATTCTTTTGAGATAAAACGCGGATGATCCATGCCAAGACCGCTCACATGAGTGTGGGTTGCGCTAACCGGCTTACTGCTTTTTGCAATGATAGCTAAGGCTGTTTTCTCTGAGGCATGTGAAACATCAATCATCATGCCGAGGCGGTTCATTTCGCCGATTACCTCACTGCCAAAACCTGTCAGTCCTCCGTGAACCGGGGCAGCGGTGATGATGTCGCCAATCTCATTACTGTGATAGTGCATTGGGGTGAGCATTCGTATGCCCTGATTGAATATCTCTTCAACCCGCCCAATTTTCCCTTCAAGAAAATCGCCGCCCTCAGCAGAAAAGAAAGCCCCCGGTCTGCCGGAATTATGCGCTTGAATAACATCATCAGGCACGAGAACTGGTGTCACCAGACCGCTATCAACCAGCTTCTTTAAATTAGCTACTTGTGCCAGATGATATTTCCATGCTTCCCCCGGTTCGAATTCGCGGGCAGCAGAAAGCCCGTTCTTGCCAAGATCAAGCACTGGAAAATCTGCAACTGCGGAAAAACCAACGGCCGCCAATCCTCCGGCCTTCATGTCTTCAACCACACGTTCTTCAAAAGTGCCACGTAAGGCGTAGAGCTTGAGTTTCCATGGCAGGCCTTTGGCACCATCAACAAATGTGCGACCGGGATGGGAATGCACATCCACTGCCGGATGTGCTTTAAGCAATACCCGCGCTGCATCCAGTTCAGGCTGGGAGAGTGTAAATCCTACCTCCGCTGGAGGTGGCACCAACATTTTATATGCGCCATAGCCTGC
>JAESUH010000065.1 GCA_016763155.1 Rhizobiaceae bacterium | reverse complement strand
TGCCTGCCATTTGCCAGCGGCCTCTTTTCGCTGATAAAATCGAATGTATGTTTTGGAACCAACCACCCGGATTGCATCGCGGATAGCATCCATGGCGCTCTGCCAGCGCTTGTCGTCAATATCCAGCCGTAACAACATGTACACGTCAGAACGGTTCACTTGGCCTTCCTTGTCAGTGTTAAAGGCGCGGGTGATGATTGCTTGAACTTCTGGGCGACTGTCTACTGTCCATTCATTCAAACATTCATCAATCAAACTTTTTGCAATCTGTAATTCAGGTCCAAAATCAATCAGATCTGAAACCTGCACTTGCACTTTCATGCAACCGTCAAATGACATCAGGCTCATATTGCCCTTACGACCGCCAACACTAGCATTATATTCTTCTGCTAGAATGGCTTCGAACGCTCCAATATCTTCAAAACAATGGCCCTGAAAACGGCTGATTTGATCATTCAGATCAACTGCAAAGGCAATGATTTTTCGAACCATATCGTCTTCGAGCTTCTTCGCTGGCTTCACCAGTTCCACGGGCGTCAAGTTGCCCTTGGCATCATTCATGTAGCTTTTTCCCTGCACTTCAATCAAAGGGCTGTGATAGGCAATGTTTCGGCTTTCAGTTTCTAAATGTTGTTCAAGTGTCATGATATTTTCCTCGTTGTTCAGTTCATTTGGCCGATACGTTCGGCAAGATTGGAGCTGCTGACATGCATTGACCGGTGAACGTTGAGTTCTCTAAATTGCATCTCGGAAAGTGTGATTGCCGTATCCAGTGAGTGAACTATCGCTTCCAAATCTCCCTTTCCCAAATTTTCCCCAGCTTCAAGCTTGGCAAAATGGGTTCGCAGCCAAGTCAGGTGTTCACTCAAATTATCGGTGGGCAGTTCATCCATCGTTCAACCCTCCACATCGCGGTTTGACCAGGCGCGCTTTACGTCTGCAAGATTGATTGGGCGGCCTTCATCCATGATCATCAGATTGGCCAGTTTGATAGTCATATCGATTTGACCCATTGCGCCGGATTTTTTGCCGATACCTATTAAATATGTTGTCATTTTTGGGTCAGTAATTCCCCAAGCTCGAATGAACGCTTTCAAATCCTCTTCGTAGGATGTGGATTTGTTCAGGCGTTTCAGGATGCGCCGTGAAAGCTGCCCGTATTTTGTGCCTTTGCCCCATGCTGCAAAACGGGAGTAGCTTTCCTTATTGCCCAACAATGCAATGCCGCATTTGTATTGGTCAGTGAAATGACGAAGCTGATTGATGGCGTCATCGGTCAGGTTTTGCGCTTCGTCGACAATTAACAAACATGGCGCACTGCGTTTCTGGACCCGTTTTCCGATACCCGTAACCAAATGGGCCATATTAGGTTGAACAAGCCCAACAGCATCTGCAATCGCCAACAACATGCCATGAATGGTTTTTGTATGAGGGCTTATCGTCACCATCCAAGTATTGGAATTGTTTGCCATGAAGTGTTCAGCGGCCATTGTTTTGCCGATGCCTGCATCTGCCGTAATCAGGTTCATTGCGGGTAAAACGCGCGCAGCCTGCAACATGTCCATGATCTCGGTGGCGATCTTTGTTTCGATAAAAGCGGGACTATCGGGCAATGCAAACTCTACGTCTTGGGCTTCCTCAAAACCATCAAGCCATGTTTCAATTTTTTTGTTTGATGTATCGAAGCGGCCCTTGTATTTTCTGGAAAACCAGCCGCTAAAAATTCCTTCGGAAAGGCCGATATGGTCGGCCATGGCCTGCTTGGTCCAGCGTTGGCGCTGGCCGATTGCAGCCACTTTTACAATCAATTCTTCGCGTGTACCGAAATCTTCTTTTTGCCTGCCTTGTCCATATACAGGTTCATTGTCGAAGGTTGGAATGTCCCAACTTGTGCGAATGTCTACATTCATGCTATATTCCCTTTGCTTTACTAATTTCGGTCAGATGCCTTTGGGCTCTGGCCGTTTTTTTTGGAAAACCGCCTACGCAATACAAAGGGCGGGTAGTGATCCTGCTGCTCATACAATCGAGCAGACAGAAATTTCTAAATCTCGTCTTTGGTCACCAACCGAAGCCCTCTTGAAAAACTGGCTTCGGCCTCGTCGTCCCATATCTCTTCTGGTTGTTTGACTGCGACTGCCGCTGCATTCGCAAGGCGAGTAACCTTTGTAGGTGGTTTGGGAGCGGTTGATTTTTTGGTTGGCTTGTCGGTGTAAAGGCGCGCCAATTCTTCAACGCTCATTTTGCGGTGTAGATGTTCCTGATCCTTGACGGCTTTAAAATAGGCTCGCCTGTCGCGGTTGTGGGAACGCGCGGCGGTTACATCATCGAAGCCAGCATCTTCAAGACATTCGGCCTGACAGATAAAGCGGTCATCGATATCGTAAACGGCAACACCATCGTGCAGAGCATCAGGGTCAAACCGCACTGTGACTTTCTTGCCAGCAAATGCGGTAAGGGCAGGGGACCAATAGCGGTTATCAAAAAAGTGTATTTCTCCGCTGCCGCGTTGCGCTCTAATCTGCTCAGCCGCGAGTAACCACAAAGAACGCTGTGCTTCGGTTGGCCATTTTACAATTGTTGTTTCCAGCGCCAAGCTTTCTTCAAATGCCTGATCAAAACTGCGACCGCGAACGGCTGTGGCTTTGCGGCCAGAGCGCGCATTGTGTTCAATGATTTCCTGTTCAACAAGATTGCGAAAATCTTCCAACGGAATTGCAGCATTGCCGTAATTTTCTGGCTTGGCATCAATGTTGTTGCCAGTCCATGCACCCGCGCAAGCAGGGTGCCGGGAAATGGTATCTGCCAGATCGCGCCATGCGCGTTCGATGGGCTTGGACTGACCAGAATAAGGAGTAGTCCAGACGATTTTCATTCCGAGAGAAACCACTAATCCCTGCGGTTCTTCCTCACGAATTTTAAAGCGGAAACGGTTTTTTGCGCCGCCAGTAATCCACTTGCTGGCGAAGGCGCGCCCATTATCAAGATAGATAACTTCGGGGATGCCGTGCATATCGACCATGTCACCAATGACAAGGCGAACCATTTCTTTGTTTTCACTGTCACATAAGCGCCAGGCAATGATTTTGCCGGAATACAAATCTTGAATGCCGACCAGCATTGCCCGAACAATACGGCCATCGGGCCATTTGACGAACACATCAAATTTGTGACCATCCATATTGACCGCCTGCATGGCGTGGAAATGCTCGCGGGTACGGCGTTGGGCTGGATATAATATTTTAGTGCGTTCGCGGCCATCACGCGCCATTTTCTGCACGTCTTTGGGTACGTCTTGATCAAGATGGCGGCGCATGGAGCGTTCGCCGGGAATTGGTGCCCAATTATTTTTTCCAGCGGCTTTTTCCATGCGTCGATAGCAACTGGTGAAAGTGGGTTTTTCCGGGCGAAGGAAATCAGACTTGAGGGCTATATATGCCTGTTCGTGACATTCGATGCGGTCCGCGGTTTTTTTGGGTTCTGATGCAAGGGCGGCAAGCCAGTCCGACTGGTCAAACCCTGCCAGTTTTGCCCTCCAGTTGAACAGGCTTGCCATTGAGATATTATTTTCAGCTGCTACCACTCTGGCAGCTGCTGTGCGGCCCATGCCGGAAGCCAGATATTTATCAACGCTTAAAACCACCTTTAAACGGGTTTCACATACGTTTTTTTGAGCCTTTGAAAGCCCGTCATACCGATGCCACAGGGCTTGGCGTTCTGCTGTGACTTCTGGTGTGGTCTCGACAACTACATTCAATGACAAGCGCGCCTGAATGGTTTCAGGTAGCAATGAAACATGATAGAGCCAGCCACCGCCTCGTTTGGGTGATTTGCGAGCCATGCCTTTCAGCAAGCGCCAACCAGCACGGGCAATTGATTTATTCAATCCACCGATGCTGATAGGCAATTCACCTCGGTTAGCAGCAATTATCTGATCAAGGCTGAACCACTCCATTATTTGCTGTCCCGATCTTCAAACATATCGGCAGTGCCTGCACAGCGTGGGATGTATGTTTTCAAATCATCAGCAGTGTGACGGTAAGCCGTGCAAACAGGGATACCGTCAAAATAGCACCATTCGACCGGGTATTCCTGTTCGCCAATTGAATGGTTCAATGCGCGCAACTCAATTTCGCAGCCCTCATTAGGCTCACTCACATTAAACCGAGTGCATTGGCTACACCAAGAAGCTATAAAACTATCACCCTCCGTACCATTTGATGGGCGATATGGTTTTGCATCAATCACTATTCCGCCCCCCGCTTGATATCCACAGGCACCATGCGCAACTCACGCAGTACCTTGCCTATTTTTCTCGCTTCTTGCTGCAAACGGGCAATCTCGGCCAGTCTGGCTTCATCCCCTTGCAGCACAATCAAACCTTCATCACTGACCACCTCATCCCATAGTTGAATGGCTCCGGTGGCCCGAATAAACGCCTTGAACCGAACCAATGAAATGTCGTTTGATTTCGCCTCAGATGTGTAGGCATCCAGCATGGCTTTCGACATGGTGCCAGCACCCGGCATTGCACTTATGATTTTAGCGACTTCGCGCCGCTCCAAATCGCATTCAGTAAGAGCCAAAGACATGCCGCGTTTCATGCGGCTTCTGAACCTGTCCAAATCAAGTTTTTCAACCCGTTGGCGGCTCTCAAATACTGGCTTATTAAAAAGATCATTTTGAAATGGATGGGAGATACTAGACACATGAATTCTCCTGCTGATTAATGGGTGTTTTGGCGGCAATTGCGCGCCTGATTGCAATCTGGATATATC
The DNA here is from genome assembly GCA_016763155.1 of Rhizobiaceae bacterium. Taxonomy (GTDB): domain Bacteria; phylum Pseudomonadota; class Alphaproteobacteria; order Rhizobiales; family Rhizobiaceae. The sequence continues at coordinate 30,842 of JAESUH010000065.1, read as the reverse complement.
CGACAAGCTGGCTTTCCAGATGTTCGCGAATGTCACCGTGCGGCGATCTGGTTGCTGCTACTTTTAAGCGAATAAGAGTTTGGGCCTCACGTGATGGCAGAATGAAAAAATGATTAGGGCAAAGAAACGCATTGCGGCCTCTCAATTCTTCATGACAATCGGGGTGAGGGCAGAGGGTCATTTGCTGACCTTTTCTGCTGTGAGACCTGCATGTTTTAGGAATGCCGTAATTGTCTTTTTATCAGCGCGTCCCCAACCATCAATCAGGCGGTCAAGAATTTGTTGTTGCTTGGAAGGCTTGGCCTTTTTGCTATCCTCCAGATAATCAAACACCTTGGCGATATCACCTTCGGCCTTGTCGTATGCCATAGCGGCTTTGGTGCGTTTTTCAGGGGCCAGTTTGGCGAATTTCAGCAAAACTGATTGATTGTCAGCAGCTGGTGTGCCGCGCAGTTTATCGCGCAGGGATACGGGTAGGTTTTTGGCGATTTGGTTGGACCGTTCAATGGAACGTTTCGACAATCCGAGGCGGTCTGCTACATGAGCGGAGAACCCTAATTCTTGTTCTTCTGAAATTAATTGCGACAAGTTGGCGGAATTAATATCTGCTGGCCTTCCTGCTGATATTTTTTTGTATTTTGTTTCCCAAATGTCGCGATAGGACTGAATGAAAATTGCAAGGTCCATAGCTGATAGATTGTTGCGAAAAACATTCTCTGCAATCTCCATTAATTGAGCGTCAACAGCATTGGCTGTGACAACCAATGTCTCAATTTTCGGTTCACCCATCATTTCAACTGCGCGTAATCTGTGCGCACCGGTAATCAGTGTGTACGGTTTCGCTCCATTTTTTGCATTGGGAGTACTGCGCACTGTAATGGGTTCGATTAGACCAACCTCATAAATCGAACTCATAATCGCAACCGCGTGACCTTCTTCGACAGCACGCAATCGTTTAGGAATGTGAATGTTAGAAATCTCGATAGCTTTAAAAGTACTCATGCCCCATCCTCTTCCAAAGCTTTGTCAGCGACTTCGGTCATAACCTCGTAAGCATCGGCAAAAGCCATGCTTCCCATCCGCTCTCCTACCTTCCGCATGGCTCGCGCAACCGATGTGCGCGACCGTTCCAACTCAAGAACAATCTTGCGGCGTGGAATGCCGAAGTGATCGTTCATCATGTGCAGTGCAATTTGTCGGGCCAGCCGTGCATCAAGCCATTGGTGTGGCGGGTAGGCGATGTCATCTTTTGAAAGGTGGCTGAAACTGTCCTGGACACCTGTCAGGGCCGCATCATAAAGCGCATGCACCTCACTAGTGCCAAGAGGCAGGTACTGAGCCGAAGACGATTGACCAGCAGTCGAGGGAGGAACCTCCGGCTCAGTATTTCCATCGGGAGCAAAAGATGAAAACCCCTCGCTGGAATTGTATTTTTTCGACAAGGCAAGAAATGGGTATTGTTCACTCATGATGTTCAACTCCAAACTAAAAAAACAATGAGAAATGCATTCATTGCCACCAACAAAGGAACCAGCAATCCAGCGATCAAAAGACGGTCATGTTCGGGCAATCTATTTTGTCTGCGAGGTAGGAAGCCATTGACACTTTTCATGTCTGCGCTCCTGCTAATTTTCGACGTTGCAGAATCGTCGGTGGTCGTTCATAATTTTGAGAAGGTTGAGGCGAAAGCCGCTGACCAGTGACCGCTTCATAGCGCAATGGCCATAGTAATACTGGCTGGACACCGAGAGCAGCAGCTATCGCCTCTTCCCCACGCCTGTTGGGATTGCGGAGTGCATCTCCGGCTGTCCCGACAGGTAATTTGAATTGGCGATCAACCGCCGCAAGTGTGTAGCCGCGTTGCTCCAGTTTGTTTTTTACAATCTGGGCTGCGTTAATTAGGGCTTTTGCGCGCTTTGGGTTCATTGATCGCTTCCGTTTCGGATACAGGCGCTTTTGCAGAGCGTCTTTATTCGGTGTGTGTAGTCCTTGTTCATGGAGAATATACACAAATGGGATTTATAGTAAACCCCGTTTGTAGATTTAATAATGGGTAGACCTAAGAAAACAGCGCCTGGAATTGGCGAACGTTTGATTTCATTGCAGTATCCCGGCGAGAAGCAGGGCGACTTTGCGCAGAGGATTGGCGTGGCTGTCGGGACTATCGGAAACTACGTCAGAGGGGATCGCGAACCGTCGACAGATTTTCTTCTACGTTTGAGGAATAAAACAGGCGTTGACCTAAACTGGCTTTTGACAGGCGAAGGGCATGAGCCGGCCAAACCTGTTCAGTTCGTCAATAATCAACACCAAGACACCGGTCGCCGTAACGCCAAAAATGCACCAGTCCTCGGCTTGGCCAGTTGCGGCCTGGACGGTTGGGCGCGAATGGATGGCTCAAAGTTTCGTGCAGAGCTTCCAAAATCAATCGAGAATGACCCGGACGCCTTTGCTGTTATTTCAAAAGGGGAATCAATGCAGCCCTTCGGAATTTACGAAGGCTATCTGTGCTATTGTTCGCCAGCCACAGAATTGCTGATAGGTGATATCGTTTGCGTCGAACGCAAGGGAGATGATGGGGAGATTTCACTGACAATCAAAAAGCTCGGTATGATCGGTCATGGCGCATATGAAATTATTGGCTATATGCCATTGAAGGAAAGCTTATCAGCAGCAAGCCACGCCAAACAATCGCAAGAGCTTTTTTGGGAAACTGTCCACATTGACGATGTCGAGCGCATATCCGTAGTAACTCACATACACACTAGGCCATCCGCATATTGAGTTTGTAGGCGCAACTTAAATCAATGTTATGATTTTGAGCCCATTGTGTTTTTCGTGTGCTAACTAGTTGATTTTCATGGTTTTTATATCTGGGTTGGGGCTCTGCACATCAAGATGTTCCAAAGGCGCATCTTGATTTTGGAATTTAGCCCCATCTTGCCAACCGATTTAATGACAATTCTCAATTCGGCTCAAATGATTTTACTGTGTTGTTTCAAAACGTTGCCGGTTTTCCCAAAATGCTTTAAAATCCAATTTGAGAGCAATTTGAACCTAATGCACACTTCCCGCAAAATTCTAAAAATTGTGCATTCACTCTAAACTTGCCTGTCAAACTTATCACTCACAAAAAAGTCAAAAATTCCTCACAAGCCTTTATATTCCTTACTCTTTTCGCACAATCCCACTTGTTCCCACCTATTCCCGGTTATTCCAGTTATGTGTGTCAGACAACATTGGGGTTCCATTTGGGTTCTGAATTAACAGCGCCTAAATTCACTATTTGAGCCCTATTAGGCATATTTGTTCACTGGTTGTAATTGTGCCAATATTTGGCATGAAAGAATCGAAAAAGAAAAAACCAGACGATGGCAATTCAGCCCCTTTTTATATTGGTGTTTTTTTAACCATCGGGTTTTTGCTGTTTTGTGGTTATCTGGCATATCAAGAAAATTGCCAAACTATTGCCAACGTATATATTTGCCAAAACAACTTGGGTTGGTTCTTGGAATCTCCTCCAAATGAAATGGGAGACACATTTGCTGGCTTGGCCGGGGCCTTAGCCTTTTTGTGGATAATAATTACTGTTCTGATGCAGAAGCATGAGTTGCAATTACAACGAGAGGAACTCATTAAAACAAATGAAACGGCCAGAGCACAAAACCAGCACATCTTAGATCAAAACAAACAACTTGAGAAGCAGGCTTTCGAAGCTACTTTCTTTCATTTGTTGGAGTTGCTTACAACCGGAGTTTCTCAAATTGATATGCAAAGGCGGATAAGTCCTGATGCTCCCCCCATAACAACTAGCGGGAAGGATGTTTTTCCAGTTTTCTTGAAGAGGTTTCGAGGTCTATATAAGACGCAGGCAGTTATGATGCTTGGAGATAAAAAATTTGAGAAATCGTATGAGAAATTTTGGGAAAAAAACGGGCATGAGTTAGGGCATTATTTTCGGACCATTTATAATATTGTGAAATTTGTGAACAATTCCGATGTAGGAAATAAAAAGTTCTATACTAATATCTTGAGAGCACAGTTGTCCGACCCAGAAACGTCTCTCTTGTTCTACAATTGCCTTTCATTAAATGGAGCGGCAAAATTTAAGCCATTGGTAGAAGAGTACGGTCTTCTTAAAAATGTTGATTTTGAGTGCTTAAATGACAAAAATCTAAGAAATAAATATGAGCCATCATCGTTTGGAGGCCGAATAAAACTTTGAGTGCGGACTGTTTCGCGAATTGCCTCAATCCTCAAACCCCACCAAGACCGCGTGTCACCCTCACCATGATAGACGCGACCAACCGCCATTGCACAGGCAACGGCCCCGTCAATCCGGTCGGTTGATTTCTCTTTGTGGAATGATTTGTTTCCGGCCTTATCGATCTCAACCACGATATTGTCAAAATGCCATCTGAGAATTGGATGCGCCACATGTTGCAACCTACTGGCTAACAGTACCCGTTCCAGCTCCCTGATTGCCGTAGCCATTGCCACCAAGTGCTGGATATTCTGTTGGCATGTGGGGCAGTGTCAAACAGCTCGGAGAGGAAATATGGACACCTGCAAACCATCATCCACCTTTCTTGCGCGATTCATATGGATTTGTAGGCAATTGGTTCGTGTAACAGCATCCAACAAGCTCAACCAAATACTATCTAAGGTCACTCATGCATATGCGTCGCACAGCCTTCGCGGCGGTGGATGAGCCCTTCATTGTGAAGGTCGCGACTTCGTTGCCTTCAGGGTTTAGCAAAGTCAGGCTTTTGGCATCGGCGAAAAAGGTCAAAGTGCCGCTATCCACGGAGAATGGCCCGGTCCAAGCTTTGTCCCCTGCGTAATACCACGCCTTCATTGAGGCATTGTAAGTTGCGCCGTGGGGCAAATTAAAACGGAAGGTGAGTTTGGCTTCCGCATCATCTACAGAATAGAGGTTTGGAAAAGAATCACTGACCAACACCATTTGTAGATCATGCTTTTTCTGCTTTCCTTTGCAACTGAGTGCGAAATAAAACCCGTGCTGTTCAAGGGATAAGCTGACATACGCTTTGCCGTTGCGGTCTTTGCCCGTTTGAGTGTCCCACTGACTGGCAAGGGCAGATGATAGAAGCAGCGGAAAAGAAAACAGCAAGGCTGAAAGCCAAATTAGGTGTCGCATTCAAAATTCCCTCGGGACTAAAATTAGTCAATCTAACGAACGCAGTTGGCGTCAGTTATTTACATTCCAAAATCGGCGTATAGGCCGCTAATACACGTGTCGTCATATTTGCTTCCCGGATAGACATCGAGAATGGTGATCGTAACGCTCAATGGTGCAATCTCTTCTCCCAAAGATATCTCCTGAGGCCCGGTTTCATCCTTTAGCGTTCGTATCCAGAACTTTCCGGAATCTATTCTAATCTCGATTTGTTTAACACGCGAGTTTTCAAGAAAGGTTTTGCTGCTTTTGTCATATCCGTTTGAAATTACCAAACGGTCATATGATGGTGGCCTGGCGTCATTGGGATAGCCTTGAAAGGTTAGCATTACAGCCTCTCCAATGCCATAGCCTTTAACACCTTCACACCAAGCGCCGTCACTGGTGAGGTTTCTAGGGCCATAGGTGTTTTTACCTTGTGAGCGCAGAAAACTGCTTACACACCAACTTGCAGATTTGAAAATCTGAGTAGCTTCATCAAAAATGAAACATTTAGGTGTTTTTGTAGATTTCTTCGCACTGGCAAGAATTGGTGCAAGCCAGTGAGTATTCCCGGTTTGCACACATGGTTCATTGATGGACGAACAGGGGGTTTTCGCTTGAAGCGGAGCAGCCGGTCCAGGAGAAAAGGCGGCTGCATAGTTAGAACCAAGAGACGAAGAAATAAGGCATGCAAAAAGCATAACTGGCCTGATCATTTGTATTCGTCTCCTTGGTTCCAGATAGTTCGCGGCGGGCCAATACAGGCCCGCATCGCGTTTAGATTTATTTAGTTAGGCCAAACGACGTCACACCGAGAACCTGCAGCGTAACGTTTGCAGATGTCCATTGCGGCTCGGTTTGCTTTGCTTTGGGTGCTGTGGCCATGGATAGTCCAGCCACAATGAGCGCCGCCTGGCGTCATTGCAAATGCCTGATGGCCTGTACCACTTTGTGCTGTACGCAGTCCTTTGCGGCAGTCTGGATTGCTGATGGATGCAGCATTACCAATATTGACGCTGGAGATGCTTCCAGCTGTCGCCAAAAGTGCCAAAATAGACGCGTGTATCAGGATTTTTTTCATAAGGAAGCCTCGATGCTTTCAAAAAGAAGTGGCATTGGTGCAAGCGTTATGCGAAACACATCACCAAACGCGCACAAGATATTCCAGTATATGCAGTATTCGTGTGCCACGTATTCACCCAATTGGGTGAATACGGCTAAATGCAGGTTTTTTTTGATTGGAAAACGGGAGGTTACTTCTCCCAAGTATAATGGAATACCCGACGCACAAAAAAGATGGTCAAGCAAAAGGCCGCACAAAAGACCGCGATGACAAGGTATTTCGCGATTCCTGGTACAAAGAGAGCTTAAGCCTGATAAATACAGGTGACACAGCTATTAAGAAGCGCGCGGCCGATATCCCTGAAGATAAATGGAAGCCATGTCTGGGCATTTTAAATCTCAACATGAATGGCGAAGAGCTTTGGTCATATGGCGATACGGGAACATGTCAAAGTTTCGTATCCAAAACCTCTTTGGCAGATTTTCCCAGCGACAAGGTTTCAGTTGAGATTTATCGTGACAGCTTGATTGTTCTTTCTACCGTGAGGGAAACCATTCGGCTGGTATCGATAGACCATTCTTCGGTAATGGAAATATTGCGCGATGTTGTGCCGGATATCGATTTATCCAATGCCGAATTGCGCTTGTTATTGCAGATATTGAGTGGGAATTCTCTCAAGGAAGCGGCAGAGAAAGATAACGTTTCTTATGAGACCAAACGCTCCCAATTCAAATCCCTGTCTTTGCGAACAGGCTTTAGAACTCAAAGTGAAGTCATTCGCAATTCGCTCCTGGCTTTGAACGCCCATGTTCTAGATAGCGTTGGTAGCACCCATATTGACGAAGCCCAGGAAGCCGCTAAAGAAACCAATGACGAGCAGGCATTCCTCAATCTGTACTATCCTGATATTTTTAGATTTCATAAGATTTCAATTGCAGCAGGCAGGGTTTTACGAGTGGCCGAAACAGGCCCCCTTTCTGGCACGCCCATCGTTTTTGCGCACAGTCAAACTCTCCCACATCCAAATCAGCTCCATTGCGAATGGCTAAAAGAGCAAAATGTTCGCCTAATCATTCCTCTCAGGGACGGTTTTTTGGGGGGCCGCCAAAGTGCAAAATCAACTTCGCAACATCTTGAATCTGGCGCCGTTGATCTGGCCGATGCAATTGAATTTTTCTGTGGTGGAAAGGCCAAGATCGTCGCACAATCTACTGGTGTTGCCTACGCGATAAATCTGGCAAAATCGCGCCCTGAACTGATCAGTGAACTGATGCTGTGTGCATCCGCTTATCTGGGCAAATATGATAACAGGCTGATTGATGGCGTGGTGAAGGGGTTTATGAACCTCGCTGCCCGCAGTAATCTGCTCCTCGAACAGATATATGATAGATATCTTGGCAAGATGAGCACTAAGGATGGGCTTCGAGATGTGTTGCACTCGGCCTACAAAAACTCTCCAAACGATATGGAGATATTTAATTCCATTCTGTCCAGTTCGCTCGGACATTCATGGATGTCGGAATCTTATCGACTATCGCGATGGTCAGTGATCAATGATGTGTTGTTGGGCTCACATAATGTCTGGGCAGATGCTGACAATATCAATGTACCCGTCCTGTTTCTTCACGGCGCAACGGACCCTGTCAACGCCGCGAAAGACGCAAACCAAATCCAAAAACGATTTGCCAATTCAAGTTTCGTTCAACTGCCCGATGAGGGCCAGTCTCTTTTCTTGAACCGCTTTGAAGACATCATCACTAAAAGCTCGAGCGACTGGCAGGGTATTGATTCCCAAGTCTAGATGAGGCGCTGATTCAGTAATCTCACCCCCCCAAAAAAAAAGGCCAGAGATTCTAAAAAATCTTTGACCTCTCAATATGTGGGCAAGCCCGTTTGCAAGGTTTTACCTGGTAACTGTAACTCTGGTGCCAATGCTAACGCGCTTATAAAGATGTTGGATGTCTTTGTTCAACATGCGGATGCAGCCATAGGAGACAAATCCTCCAATTGAACCGGGTCTATTGGTTCCATGAATGGCGTATTGGCCTCTTCCCGATAGAAGGAGGGCTGCAGCGCCCATAGGATTGCTCGGTGATCCACCAGCAATGACCTTTACCATGCCGGGTTTATCACGAAGAATTTGAGCCGTTGGGCTCCATGCTGGTTTGATGCGCTTGCTGGAAATTCGTTTTTGGCCTGTCCATTGCTTGTTGGAGCGGCCAACGCCTACAGAATATCGCATGGCTTTACCATTTCCCAAACCCAAGTACAAACGACGCTGAGAAGTTCTGATTACTATAGAACCTCTTGCTATACCCTTATAAGAAACGACTGAACGAGCTTCGGCTACAATCGGCGAAATCGTTAAAACGGTAAGACCAATAACAAAAGCCGACAAATAGTTCAAAAAACGCATAATGCATCTACTCCCAAAAATAAAATGTACATTGACATGTACCACAAGCGCAGAAACCCTGCGACTAAACAATTGGTTACCATAGACCAAATAAGTTAAGGTCCTATTACGCTCAGATAAGCTGTCTAGGGGGAATGTTCATAGAAAACAATGTAAACCCTGTTGTCATCATTTAACATAGAGTGTTGCATTTTTACACTAGTACGAATCGTTGTGGGGGCGGATAGTCATTTAAGGTTGCTTTAGGGTGATCTTCTATTATAGTTTTGCGTATTCATCATCTTACACTTAGTTAGGTATCTTATGAAAAATCTACTTATCGCCGCACTTGTTGTGGTTGCAATGGTTTCACTCTCTGGTTGTGAAAGCATCGGCAAAGGCAAAGCACCAGTCGAAACAAACGGCTAGTTCAGTCTTTCAAAAAGGGGGAAGCCTTTAGGGTATTTCCCCTTTTATTTATTTGAAACAATCCTGTTTAAAGGCTTTTGATGCATGGCTTGGTCTTTGTATATTCGCGCGGCAGTATTCACACTTCTCGCAATCATGCTCAGTGGGTGTAACTCTCTAATCGAGACTTACGACACTACGTTCACGTCAGCCTTGGCAAATGACAACGTATCAAAACTTAATTCTGTGTCAGCCTATTCGACTTTCGCGCCGAACCGCGCAAAGTCCTCTAGGAAAGTCAGCAAACCTTACTTCATCGAATTTCGGGCCAGAAGCGCCCAGACCTATGGACATGCTACTGTAGTCTTCGGAAAATTAGACCGACGTGGCAAAGTTCCTGTGGATAAAAAAGGTGTTCTAATCCCAAAAATGGTGCAGATTTCAGGTCTACACCCTGCAACGGCAAGTAATGTGCCGTGGAGCGTTGGCCATGTAGTGCCAGTTCCAGCTGAAACCGGTCCAAGTGACGGGGATTTTGAAGACATCTATGTAACCGCCCGCTATCGGATTAATCTCACCAAGAGAGAGTTCAACAAGGTTGTGGCAATCGTTCATCGGCAAAAAGCAAAAAACAAACTTTGGTATGCTCCTGTCTTTGATATGAACTGCTTGGGTTATATCAACACCATTGCCAAGAAAATGAACCTCAAGGTTCCTCGTAAAATTCTTCTGCCGAAGGATTATGTTCAGAGCCTTAAAGCACTGAACACTTAGGCCTGACGCCTTTCATCTTTTCTATCCTATAGGTCGCACGATCTGCCGGTTAGTTCTGTAAATGTTATGCTAGCGGGGAAGATGTGCGCTGAGTTTTTTGCGTATTGTATGTCGATGTACTTCCAATACTCCCATTCAGCTATAAGTCGCAGAAATTCAAAACCCTCTGCTGCGGAAAGCATCAGCAATTGAATTGGATCGGACGGTAAGGCCCACCCCAAGTGCAACACTCAGCTAAATTCCAACCATACGGCATGCGCTCTAATCAGTTGCCTCGACACACGTGGTCTCAGTGCTAAAACCCGTAAAGTTTTGCCGGATTATCAACCAGAATTTGGTTCCGCACCGCCTCGTCATCAATCCAGTCAAGCAGAAGGTCAAGCATATCCGCTTCATCAAAAATTGGTGGCTGATTTGGGTGCGGCTAGTTGCTGGCCCATAACATGCGCTCGGGTGCAGCTTTTGCCAGCGCACGCGCTAGAATGGCGACATCGTCGAATCTTGGTAATCCGTCCAATGAGGATTCATAGGGTGCCGATAGTTTTACCCAGCACCTTCCAGCTTCAACCAGCCCCAGTAATGTTTTGAAAGCTTCGTGATCCGTGGATACAGGATCCATAAACCGCCCAACATGGTCCACTACCAGATTACCCGGCAGCCGCTTTAGCATGGCAAGTCGCTCAGGGAATTCATGCCCGTTCATTTGCAACTGAACATGCCAACCAAAATTATGAACTCTGGCGGCCATCTCTTCGAAAACTTCCCAGGGCAGGGGACCTCCGGGTAACATATGAAAGCGAATGCCACACACACCAAGGTTAGTCAGGCGTTCAAATTCCTGATCGCTGGTGTTGAGATCTGCAAGCATTATCCCACGAGCATTATCGCCAAATTCTGCCATTGCATTTAACTGGCATTCATTGTCCATCCCGTAAGTTGTCGATTGAACAACAACAACACGCTCCAGACCCAGACGTTTTTGAATTGTTTTGTAATCCTCGACGCTAGCGTCAGGTGGAGTGAATACAGCGGTAGGAGCGGTTGGATATTTCGCATCGTAAAAATGCATGTGCGTATCACACGCACCGGCTGGCACTTTTAACCGGGGCAAGTGGTTTGGTTCTTTGTCTGCGCTCATCTCAATTGCTCCCGATCGCCCATTTAGTAAAAATTAGACATAACAGGTCCAATCCTGTGAAAATAGTCGGCCTGATATTGGGTGAGAACTATATCCCTAGAATGAGCCATGAATGTCGTTTGAATATTGGTGGAGGAGAGTCGTTAATTTGTAACGCTTTGTCCGTGCAAAACCCTTTTCATGGTCTATTGCAACTTGAAAATATCGGCGCATCCCCCTAAAAGATAAGTCTCTTTTGCTTAAGGAAAACCAATGAACGCCGCAGATACCGCCTGGATATTAACCTCCACCGCCCTTGTTTTGTTAATGACCCTGCCGGGGCTAGCTCTGTTTTACGGCGGATTGGTCCAGTCTCGAAATCTGCTTTCGGTATTGATGCATTGTTTTGCCATTGCATGTCTTGCTTCAGTGCTCTGGTTTGGCGTTGGGTATTCCCTTGCCTTCACCGAGGGAAATAGCTGGATTGGCGGTTATTCCCGGTTCTTCCTATTGGGAGTCAACCGCGAAACGCTGGTTGGCACATTGCCCGAATCGCTCTTTTTGATGTTCCAGATGACATTTGCCATCATCACACCGGCTCTGATGGTTGGTGCTTTTGTTGAGCGTATCAAATTTGGTGCGGTGATGATGATTTCAGCCCTTTGGCTGCTGATTGTTTATGTACCCGTTGTGCATTGGGTTTGGGGCGGCGGCTGGCTGGCTGAAATGGGTGTGATTGATTTCGCCGGCGGTATTGTAGTGCATATTACAGCAGGTGTTTCGGCCCTCGTAATTGCCATTATGCTTGGTGCCAGGACTGGCCACCCGGAAAGAATTCCACCACCCCACGCTCCGTGGATGGTGATGATTGGTGCAGGTCTGTTGTGGGTCGGCTGGTTCGGTTTCAATGCAGGTTCTGCCGTTGCTGCCAATCAGGATGCTGGCATGGCCATGCTGGTTACCCATTTGTCAGCTGCAACCGCATCTCTGGTTTGGCTGGTGATTGAAAAAGTCAGATATGGCAAGTCCAGCCTTATCGGTATTGTGACCGGCACTATCGCAGGTCTTGCAACCATCACACCTGCCTCTGGCACAGTCGGGCCAATGGGCGCTGTAATCCTTGGACTGGCTGGCGGCATTGTTTGTTATTTGGCGGTTGAGTTGATCAAAATTCGTCTCAAAGTTGATGATTCACTCGACGTGCTTGCCGTTCACGGTGTGGGCGGTGCGACCGGCACTATTCTGCTGGTATTCTTGGCAGCGGTTGGAACCGGTGGTACAGGGCTTGCTGAAGGCGTCACCATCTCAGATCAGTTGGTAACACAAATTATTGGCGTTGTTTCTGTCGCTATTTATTCAATCATTGCCACGGTGATCATCGTGTATATTACCAAGGCCGTTGTCGGCTTTAGGGTACGTAGAGAAGATGAGATCGAAGGCCTCGATCTGTCCCATCACGGCGAAACAGCCTATAACCGCTAGGTCTAGAACCTAGTTAAAGTATTCTATGGCGCCCAATTTTTGGGCGCCATTTCAAATCCTCTAAATTCAAATCCCGGTGATACGGTGCAGCCCACCAGTGTCCATTCCCCCAAACTCTTGGCGGATTGCCAGACATTTACTGGCACGATAATTTGAGGATGCTCGCCAGCGATAACATCACTGCCAAGGACATTTGAAACAGTCGCTCCATTGCCGGAAGATTGGCTGAGTTCTAGTGGCGCACCACCGTACCAGTGCCAGATTTCGGTCGCATCTACCCTGTGCCAGTGCGAGACTTCGCCAGCCTTCAGCAGATATAAAATAGCTGTCGAAAGCGCCCGGTCATTCAACGATACATCGCGAAAGGTTTCGCAATAATAGCCACCTTCAGGATGGGGCTTCAGGTTAAGTTTCTGGATGATTTTGTCTGCGTCTTCCAAAATAATTCCTCCAATTACTGTCGGTGCAATTTCATCACTTATTGCATACGAAATTCAATGGGCTAATCAAAGCGATCAGGCCGTGATCTGACTGTCACACCAATGGATTTTATATATATCACCTTGATCCATTCATTCGACGGTGATGCGGATAATCTAAACAAACCGCTTTCTTGATTTCATATCAAACGCCAAGAGCTCGGGCCATTTTATCAACACATGGTTGTATTTCATCAACCGGCGTGCAGCCAAACCCCAATAGCAAACCCTGTCGCGAGTTTTGTTCCGCGAAGTGAGGGGACATGGGGGCACTCAATATTCCGTGCGCCCGCAATTGTTGAACGGCCACAACATCACTCATATCCTGAGGCAACCAGCCAATGACATTTAGTCCGGTCTGGGTAGCTGAAATTTCGAGCAGGCCAGCAAGGGTTTTGCGAAGTGCCGCAACAATTGCTCCCTGACGTTCGGCATAGATCAGGCGCATGCGGCGAATATGAGCCGAAAAATGCCCATTATTGATGAATTCTGCCAACGCCGCCTGATCAAGTGTTGGCGCGCTGCGGTTAAGCAAATGCACGGCCGCACAATAAGCATCTGCCAAATCAGGCGGCACCACCAGATACCCAATGCGCAGAGAAGGAAAAAGGACTTTGGAAAAAGTCCCGACATAGATGACCCGGCCATTTTGGTCTATTGTCTGCATGGGTTCAAGCGGTGCGCCGGAAAACCGAAATTCGCTGTCATAATCATCCTCGATTATCCAGCCCTCTTTTTGGTTCGCCCAGGCGAGCATTTCGAGGCGTCTGGAAAGGCTGAGCGTTACCCCCAGCGGATATTGGTTGGAAGCGGTAACAATGGCCATACGAGCATTGGGTGCTTTTGAAATGGCGGCGTTAAAGTTCATCCCGTTTTTATCAACAGAAGCATTAACAACCTTGCCGCCAAAACCGATGATCATATCGCGGGTCGCCAACAAGCTCGGATTTTCCATAATCACTTCATCACCGGGGTCCATCAATACCCAGGTGGAGAGGCTAAGCGCAATTTGTGCTCCGGTGACCACAATGACCTGGCCCGAATCGCAATTTATCCCACGCGCATGGCGCAAATGATCAGCGATAGCCTGACGCAGGGGCAGATACCCCGCAGCATTTCCGTAATTCAGGCTTTCATAGGATGGATTTCTATTTTTTCGCGCCACAAACCGCGACCAGATTGCAAAAGGAAATTGGTCATATGCCGGTTGGTTTGGCAAAAAAGAACCAGGCTTTACCGGCGTTTCATAAGATATGGTTTTCGCCAATAATGTGCCACGCCGGGAGAGCTTGCTTGCGCGTCTTATCTTATCAGTTCCCCCGGAATTTGGACGGGAGGGAGGGTAGCCGATAATCTCTGCCAAATCCCCAGCCACATAGGTTCCGGCGCCGACTCTGCTTTCAAGGTAACCTTCTGCAATCAATTGCTCAAATGCCGTTACTACGGTGGTGCGTGACACACCAATATCGAGTGCCAATACGCGGCTGGAGGGAAGGCGAATGTGAGAAGGCAACCGTCCGGAAAGTACTGCCTGACGGATTTGTGTATTCATTTGCTGGAATAAGGGAATTGGTGAGCTTTTATCCAAATCTAAAAAAGAAAAAAGCACGACTCCCAACTGCTTATTCATCTAACCCCATACAATATCGAGTGTGTTACTAAAATTGGTATGGTCAACATGTCACAATTGGTTATTCACATCAATGCCAAACAGGGTTTAGCTTTTGCTTATCTTTGCCGTGATGGCGCTTATATTCATCCGGATTTTCAAGGGCTCAGTGATTGGAAAAACTGAAGCCGGTGTGAAACTCCTGCCACTATTTAGAAAATTTGTTTTCCACAGCTACATGTTTGAAACAAAAGTGACACAAAAGGGATATATGAACGCAATTGCGACAAGTGAGATGAAAAAGCGCTGGAAGAATTACAGCGTGATAAAACCGTTGAGAGGAACCATCCTATGTCTACTAAATCTAAAATATCCAGCCAACTGACGCAAATTGCGGCCAAGAATTTTAACCGCCGTACTTTGCTAAAAGGTGCCGTGGCTGGCGGTGCATTGGCAACAACTCCATTCTTTATTCGCGATTCTCTCGCCTCATCTGGCGAAGTTAATGTTTTCGCCTGGGGTGATTATATTAAAGACAATATTTCTGATGCTTTCGAAAAGAAAACCGGAATTAAAATCAACCTGTCCACATTCGGCTCAAATGAAGAACTTCAAAGCAAGCTGAAAGCATCTGGCGGCAAGGGTTTTGATCTGGTTTTCCCATCAGTTGATACCCGTCCTGAATTTGATGAAGGCGACCTTCTGGCAGAAATTGACGAGTCTAAAGTCAAGGTTGATCAGATTGAACCTGCTGTTTGGCGTTCTTCGCTTAAACTTGGTGCAGCCCGACGCGGCAAACGCTTCCTTGTTCCTTATGATTGGGGCACAGAGGGTATGACATATGACAGCTCAGTTCACAGCTTCAAACCTGGTGAATTGTCCTATGGAGCTATGTGGGAAGACGGTCTGGATGGTAAAGTTGCCGGACGTCAAAAATCACTGGTTATCACTCTTGCAATCTATCTCGATTCAATTGGTAAGGTTTCATCAAACCGTGGCATGGATATTTATAAATCCGAAGCCGATATGCGCCGTGTAATGGATGGTTGCCTTGAGTTCATGAAGCCACACAAGAAAAACATTGGTGCTTTCTGGAACAATGCTACCGAAGCTACTTCAGCATTCACTGATAGTGGCTGCACGATTGGCCAGACATGGGATACAACCGGCATCAAATTGCACAATGATGTAGACAAAAAGTGGATCTACACATCACCTAAAGAAGGTGCACTTGGCTGGATGGATACAATGGCTATCCCATCAGGAGCTACCAATGTCGATCAGGCTTATGAACTGATGAACTTCCTGATGACACCGGAAATTGGCGGCATGTTTGCCAACAACACCGGCTACAATTCAGCGGCCATTGGCTCTTCTGCTCATCTGACAGATGCAAGCAAGGCTGCTTTCAAAATTGCTTATCCTGAAGGTGCAATTGACAATCTATGGTGGTGGCCAATGTCTACACCTTGGTTCTCAAGCGTTCGTCAGGAATATGTAGAAAAAATGACTGCACTCTAAGCGGTATAAATTTGTGGAGGCCATAATCCAAATTGGGTTTTGGCCTCCACATACAATAAGTGTGCTGGTTTCATGGCACCTAGGAAACTTGGGGAAGGCGTAGAATACTATGCGGGGAATGGACATCGAGTTAAAGGATGTATCGATACGCTTTGGCGACTTTACAGCCGTTTATCCTACAAATTTAAAAGTTAATGCCGGTGAGTTTTTCTCAATCCTTGGACCATCCGGTTGCGGCAAGACAACCATATTACGTATGGTTTCCGGGTTCTCAAACCCCACAAGCGGAGAGATATTGATCGGTGGCCAATCCATGGCCGGGATCGGTCCCGACAAAAGACCAACGGCTCTTATTTTCCAAAGCCTTGCATTATTTCCTTTGATGACCGTCCGTGAAAACGTGGCCTTTGGCCTTGAAATGCGTGGCATGGCAAGAGGACCGCGCAACGACAAAGCTCAAGAATTGCTTGATCTTGTGGCGCTTGGCGACCAAGGCGAAAAAATACCCGATGAACTTTCCGGCGGACAGAGACAGCGCGTGGCGATTGCGCGAGCGCTTGCAGTGGAACCAGCGGTGCTATTGCTGGATGAACCCCTTTCCGCACTGGATTTGAAATTACGCCAACATATGCGTTCTGAACTTCGAGACATTCAGCGCAAAACCGGCGTGACCTTTATTTACATCACCCACGATCAGGGCGAGGCACTAACCATGTCCGATCGCATCGCGGTGATGAAAGCTGGCGTGATAGAACAGGTCGGCACTACCGATCAGGTTTACAATGAACCGTCCACAGCCTTTGCAGCCACCTTTGTTGGCGCGAATAATATGTTCAAAGGAAAAATTACAAAAACTTCAAAAGGCGAGGCGGAAATTGAGACCAAATACGGCCTCCTGCGTGGCACCAACCCGCAAAACCTTAGCACGGGTAGCGAAGCGATATTATTTGTTCGCCCAGAAAAAACCCTTGTCCTATCTGGTAAGGAAAAGGCAGAAAACACAATTGATGTGACATATGAACGTCGCGATCTGGAAGGTGCATTTGTCAATCTTCACTTCCAACGGGAAGATAATAAGTTCACGGTTCACCAAACCAATGTTGATTTGAAGTCATTCGATAAAGGCGATCAGTGCACCATCGGCTTTGATGCGCGGGCGGCCATGATATTGCCCGACGGAGAACTGGCTGATGAATAGTCTTCGCAGCTCATTTGGACCTGTACTCTCTCTGGTGATCATGGGCCTTGTTGGCGTGTGGGTGGTCGGCATGATTATTGGCCCCCAATTGATCATGGTCGAGCAATCTCTCTGGAATAAGGAAATTGGCGGCGAAGCAGCCCAAATTTCCACCAGAATTGATAGATTGTATAACGAAGTCGATACACTGGCTTTTGACAAATCGGATGCCGAAGCGCTGGATGAATCGACCGACCGAACCGAAAAAATTGCCGCAATTACTGCGGAAATTGACACAAGAAAATCAACCATCACAGAGCTGGAAGCCACTGAAGTTAAACCGATAAAGGTTTATTCCTTCAGGAACTATACCTTGATGGGGGCGAGCCACTTTTTCATATTTTTGAAAACAATTGCCGCTGCAGTTGCTGTGACCGTTATCGCTTTCGTTGTGTGTTATCCAATTGCCTTTGCTGTCGCCAAGGTGGCGACGCCTGGAAAAGCAGCCATGATTATGCTGTTTTTGATCATTCCCTATTCAATCAATGAGCTTTTACGCATCTTTGCCTGGTTGATGATCCTTGATAATAACGGCGTGGCGAACCTTATTCTGGGCTGGTTTGGGTTTGAATCCATACCCTTCCTCGGCAGTGGTTCCGGCGTCTTTATTGCCATGGTTTACGCCTATATTCTGTTCATGGTGTTTCCGATCTATAACACGGTCGAAACCCTCGACGGTTCCCAAATTGAAGCTGCCCGGGATATGGGCGCGTCCACCTGGCAAATACATCGAAAGATTGTTATTCCCCATGCCAAACCGGGTATTGCTGTGGGTTGTATCATGACCTTTATGCTTTCAGCCGGCTCCTTTGCGGTGCCAAACATCATGACACGCGGCATTGCCGAGCCATGGTTTACCCAGCTGATCTACAACAAATTCTTTGAATCAAGTAACTGGAACACCGGTTCTGCTTATGCCTTCACCCTGGTAATTGCCTGTATCGTCTTTATTTTCATGATGATGAGGTTCTTTGGGGTCGGAATTAAGGACATCGCCAAATGAGTAATGTTTCTTCATCTTCCTTTGGTCGCGGCAGTCAGATTATTCTGAATGTCTATCTGGTGATCTTCTTTGCCTATATGTTTTTGCCATTGATCTTGATGGTGGCAGCAGGCTTCAATGAATTTGACACACCATCCGTCACAACCTGGAAAGGGTTTACCTGGAAATGGTTTGGCGTGTTGGCGCAAGATGACCGCATGTGGTCGGGGCTGGTTAATTCTATCCTCATTGCCGTAGGTGTGATTATCGTTTCCATGCCATTGGGCCTTGCCGGTGCTTTCCTAATTACCAGGCTTCAATCGCGGTACAATGGATTGCTTTATGGAATCATGGTGTCGCCCTTGCTGACACCTGGGATTATCCTTGGCATTTCCACATTGATTTTTTGGCGAGAAGGCGGCGTGTCGGGTGGGCTATTTACGGCCGCAGTTGCTCAAGCCACCTATATATCATCATATACAATGTTGATGTTCATGGCGCGCCTCAAACGGCAAGATGTAACTTTAGAAGAGGCTGCCCTTGATCTTGGGGCTTCCCATACTCAGGTTTTCAGGCGTATTACCATGCCATTTTTGAAACCAACCATATTAACCGCTGCTGTTATTGCATTCCTGCAATCCTTCGAAAATTACAATACAACAATTTTCGCCATCGGCGGTTCCCATACACTGGTTACAGAAATTGGTTCACGCATGCGCTTTGGCCTCAGTCCGGCGGTAAATGTGATTGGTATTATCTTTGTATTCTTGACAATTACGTTTGCGACAATCTATGTGATTTTCCGCGAGCGAGAAAAAAAGCGAGTCTCTGCCCTTATGGGCTAGTAGTCCCAACTGACCTTCCATTGATTACGGGGGATCCCCATGAATATTCTCTTCATCACTGCAGACCAATGGCGAGGCGAATGCCTTTCTGCCTTTGATCATCCACATGTAAAAACGCCAAACCTTGATGCACTTGCCAAGGATGGTGTGGCCTTTAAACACCACTATGCTCAGGCCACCCCCTGTGGCCCATCGCGGGCGTGTCTCTATGCCGGCATGTATATGCAAAACCATCGCTCTCTTCTCAATGGTACGCCGTTGGATGCAAGGCATACCAATGTGGCATTGGAAGCCAGAAAAGCCGGTTATCAGCCAGCTTTGTTTGGCTATACAGACGTAAGCCTTGATCCGCGTAACCGCGAGCCTGATGATCAAACCCTCTACTCCTACGAAGGCGTGTTACCGGGAATGAGCCCGGTCGCTCATCTAGATAGTGCTGGCAAACCGTGGCTGGCAAGGCTAACGGCCAAGGGATACGAGGTGCCGGATCATGCTTCGAAAATGCTGCATCCCCGTGCTTCCTCTCCAGACGAATTAAAGCGCGGTAAAACCTATACTCCCGCCAAATTCAGGGCCGAAGACAGCAGCACCGCATTCCTCGTTGATGAGGCCATAGAATATTTGTCAGTACGCAAGGATGACCCTTGGTTTGTGCATATGTCGTTTTTGGCACCCCATCCTCCATACGTGGCGCCTGAACCTTATAATGCTCAATATGATGCCGAAAAAATGCCTCCGCCCGTGCGCCGTGCAAGCCCCGAAGAAGAAGCAGAACAGCACCCATGGTTGACTCATTACTTGTTCAACCAGCGTGGAGATGGCTATACAGCGGGCGAAAAATCAGCCGACAATCTCTCTCTCAGCGATAAAGAATTGAAGCAAATTCGGGCCACATATTACGGTATGATGTCTGAAGTGGATGCGCAGATCGGGAGATTAATCGACTACCTCAAAAAGAGCGGAACTTATGAAGACACATTGATCATATTCACATCTGATCATGGTGATTTGTTGGGCGATCACTGGATGCTGTCCAAGTTTTGTTATTTCGATCAGGCATTTCACGTGCCGTTGATTATTCGTCACCCATCGCATGAAGCAGACCAGTCTCGTGGGACGCAGATCTCGAACTTTACCGAGATTGTCGATATCATGCCAACAATTCTTGATAGCATTGGGCACCCAATCCCGCGCCAATGTGACGGCCACTCATTATTGCCATTTTGCCGTGGCGAGACACCGCCAGACTGGCGACAGGAATACCACGCAGAGTTCGACCTAAGAAGCCCCTATAATGCTGATGAAGAGCCACCATTGGGTCTGGATATGAAAAGATGCATGGTAAATGTCATTCGCGGAGAGCGCTATAAATACGTTCACTTCGCCGGACTGCCCGCATTATTTTTCGATCTAAAGAATGACCCCAACGAGTTTCATAATCTGGCAAATGATCCTGATTATCAGGGGCTGATTATTGAATATGCTGAAAAGATGCTAAGTTGGCGGATGGTGCATGACGAACCGACTCTGACAAACCTGCATTTGAGCGAAGAGGGTGAAGTGCTGGAGTTAACGGGTTGAGCGTGAATTTTCGGTATTGGATTTAGCCCCAATGATTACTATTTGAACTGATCAGGTGAGCGGGGGCTGATCAATCGGGAATATAGATGAACGTATTTGTTGAACTTTTGGGCGCTATAGCGCTTTTGCTCTGGGGCCTACGAATGGTACGCACCGGTGTGATGCGCGCCTATGGTACAGAGTTGAAACGTCTGGCCAGCAGGGCGGAGGGGCGCATTGTTCCTGCTTTTCTGGCTGGGTTGAGTGTTGCAGCACTGCTGCAAAGTAGCACCGCAACCGCCATGATTGCGGCTTCTTTTTCCGGTCAGGGCGTTGTTAGCGTAGCCAGTGCGTTTTTGATAATGCTAGGCGCAGATATTGGCACCGCAATTGCGGTATTAATTGCATCGCAGAAAATCACCATACTGGCTCCTTTCTTATTGTGTATTGGTGTGTTCGGGTTTCTTTCAACCGAGAATTCAAAACGAAGAAGTATCTTTCGCGCATTCTCCGGGCTTGGCATGATTTTGCTTGCCCTCTCGATCATTTCTAATACAGCTACCCAACTCTCAACCCTTGATGGGTTTGCTACTATTGTTGGGGTATTTGAAAGCCAGCCGCTGATAATGATGTTTTTTGCAGTGCTGTTGACCTATGTCGCCCATTCCAGTCTGGCGATCGTATTGTTGGCAATTGGCTTTATTACATCAGGGTTTCTCACCATTGATAGCGGTTTATATTTGGTTTTGGGTGCCAACCTTGGTGGTGCAGCATTGCCGGTGGTTGCAAACTGGAATGCCAAATTCAAAGCGCGCGTGCCCGTTACCGCAAATTTCATGATCAGGCTAATTGGCGTGTTTGCGGTCTTCCCATTTGTTGGGCAGGTGATCGAAGCCTATGGCGCGCTTTCCGTGCCGTATCTTTCTCCGGCCATGCTTCCACCGCTCTTTCATCTGGCTTTGAATATCCTGATTGCCCTTGTCGGACTAATTTTTTCATCCCAAATTCTTCGTTTTGCATCGAATATTCTTCCCGTAAATATTGAGGGCAATAAGGAGATTGAACCCAGGCATTTGGATCAGGATGCCCTGAATTCACCAGCCACTGCCATTGCATGCGCCAAGCGCGAGGCACTGATTATGGCGGATATTACCCAAACAATGGTTCTTTCCGTATTGCCGGTCTTGCGGGAAAACGACGATGATTTACGCCGAAAAGTCGTCAAGATGGATGATGATGTGGATCGTCTGTTCAACGCAATCAAGTTGTATATGGCCCGTATCCTGCAGGATGAATTGAGCGAACGGGATACCCAAAAAGCGCTCGACCTTCTTAGCTTCACCGCTAATCTGGAGCACATCGGCGACATAGTGGATGGTAGCCTGATGGAACTTGCCAGCAAAAAATCTGCGCTGCAATTACAGTTTTCAGATGAGGGGCAGGCAGAAATCAGCAAATTGCACGAAGCAGTAGTTACCAATTTTGATTTGTCGGTGAATACTTTTGTTTCTGAGGATGAAGAATTGGCAAGGCTTTTGCATTCCAAGAAAGCTGAAATTAGAGAGATAGAACGAAAATCTTTCGGCACTCATCTGGATCGCATCGGCTCCGGTCAGCCGGATAGCCTTGGCACCAGTTCCCTCCATATCGACGTTTTGCGGGACTTAAAACGGATTAACAGCCATTTGACCGCAATCGCATACCCGGTTCTGATAGCCTCCGGCAGGTTCCCAAAGGTAAAATGGAAACGCAAATACGCTCGTTGAAAATATGGATGATGCCATTGGGCGCTGAATAATGGTGAGGCTCGTTAAGCTCAGTCGTTATTGTTTGTTCTGAACACTTGCTTGATCTGCTCAAGGGAGGTGAAGCGTTTGAATAGCCCACTGCTGACAAAATTGCTGATCAGGAAGAATACGAAAAAGCTCGCAAAGCCGACCCAGCCAGCCCACAGATATACGCAGGTGAGGCCAACTATCGTAAATAAAAATGCGGCAAATAAGTAAAGATAATGCGCCATTGGGTTCCACGAAATTCAATACAAGATCACGTTCAATTGCTATTATACCCACAAACTGTTTCTCAATTCTTAAGACATTTGAACTAGTATAGATTTGGTAGTAACAGGGCGTTGCTTAAGTGCAAAGAATTTACGTCTCATGTTTGCGTAAAATTTTGAATAATACTTTATGTAATAGCAAGGGGTTATGTAATGAAGCGTGTTGTCGGGGGCGTTTTATTATCCGCAGTTTTCCTTGTGTACTTGATTTATTTTAGTGTTGCTGATTTCAACGTGGGATTTGATGCTTATGTAAAAAAAGATTTTGAAACAGCCTTCAAAGAAATTTCCAAAGCAGCAGATGATGGGGATTTCGTCGCCATATATCATTTGGGTGTCATGTATCACCAAGGCCAAGGCGTTACTCAGGATCTGAAAAAGGCCGTCGAGCTATATCAAAAATCTGCAACACAAGGCTATCCCAAAGCTGAATTTAATATGGGTATTATGTTGGAAAATGGTTTTGGCATTGAGCAGGACTATCAAAAAGCTGCAACTTGGTATGAGAAAGCCTCCAATCATGGGTATTTGGAAGCAACACTTAATTTGGCACTCCTTTATAAAAATGGACAGGGTGTTGCCAAAGATCAAATAAAAGCATTCAAGCTTATCCAAAATGTTGCAGAACAAGGGGTCCCGCTTGGCCAGTATAATCTGGCCTTAAATTTCAGCGAGGGCCAGGGCACTGCTCAAGATTTCAACCAAGCCTTTAAATGGTATCGTAAGGCCGCAAATCAGGGGCTTGCGATATCACAGCATAATCTGGCCGATGTTTATTCGGGTGGCGAAGGTGTAGCACAAGATTATAAACAGGCAGTCTTTTGGTACCAAAAAGCAGCAGAACAGGGGTACGCCAGTTCTCAGTATAATTTGGCGCTTATGTACTACCATGGAAACGGGGTAGCAAAAAACTTAACCCAAGCAGTCAAATGGACCAAGCTCGCTGCCGATCAAGGGTTGTCTAATGCGCAGTATAATTTTGGTTTTTTCTACGAAAATGGTCAGGTACAGGAACAGGATTACAAACTTGCGGCTGAATGGTATGAAAAAGCAGCAGAACAGGGATATTTATTGGCGCAAAGTCGATTGGCTCTACTTTATCTCAGAGGTAAAGGCGTTGCCAAAGACCCAAAACAGGCTTTCAAATGGTACAAAGCCGCTGCTGATAGCGGCCATGCCGCCGCGCAACACAGTCTGGCGCTGATGTATTTTAATGGCAATTCCGTGCCAAAAGACACTTTGACTGCTTTTATGTTCATAAAATTGGCCACGAGCCAGGGCAATGAAGACGCCAAAAATCTCTGGAGGGTGATAGAAAAAGAAGTGACGCCTGAACAGATATCAAAAGTAGAAATAATGGCGAACGACTGGCAAGAAAACTTCAATCAAAATGCCGGAAAATAATACAGTATGCCTATTTGAATAATCGGATACACCGAGATGCAAGCTGTGATTTTGGCTATCCAAAATGCACGCCTTTGCAGGTAGGAAGCATTACCTAACCTGCTCGCTGACAATAGGTTTCCTGACTATTTAATACGCCTTACCCGCACAAATTTTCTCCTAACGGGCTCTGGCTAACCGCAAGGTGTGGGTTTACTGTGAACACAAATTTTAAAGGAGGAATATCGTTATGGCATCAAATGATCCACGCAGCACTCAGGGCAGGGGCCAGCTTTACGACAGTGTATTGGAGACTATAGGTAATACACCTTGCATCCGCGTCAATAATTTGGCGCCAGAAGGCGTGAGCATTTATGTGAAGGCCGAATTCTTCAATCCCGCGTCTTCGGTCAAAGACCGGTTGGCCATCTCTATCATTGAAGAGGCCGAGCGCAGTGGAGATTTGAAACCCGGACAGACAGTGGTGGAAGCCACTTCGGGCAATACCGGAATCGGCCTTGCTATGGTTTGTGCTGCCAAGGGCTATCCGCTCGTATTGACGATGGCTGAAAGCTTCTCGGTTGAACGGCGCAAATTGATGCGCTTTCTGGGCGCAAAAGTTGTGCTTACTCCCAAAGAAGCCAAAGGTTTCGGCATGTATCAAAAGGCCGTGGAGCTTGCTGAGGCAAATAGCTGGTTTCTAGCAAGCCAGTTTGAAACAGAAGCAAACGCCAAGATCCATGAAAATACAACTGCCCGCGAAATCCTCGCAGATTTTGAAGGGTCCAATCTGGATTACTTTGTTTCCGGCTATGGCACAGGTGGCACGCTTACAGGTGTGGCAAGGGTTTTGCGCAAGGAACGTCCAGATACAAAAATCATCGTGTCAGAACCTGCGAATGCTGGCCTTATAGGTAGCGGCCATGTTCAGGCCCGCAACGCCAATGGATCGCCAGCAGAAAGCCATCCTGCTTTTGAACCCCATCCAATGCAGGGCTGGACCCCCGATTTCATTCCAAAAGTGTTGCAGGAAGCAATCGATAACAATCTATATGATGAGCTTATTCCCATTGCCGGACCTGATGGTATTGGCTGGGCAAAGAAGCTTGCGCAAAAAGAGGGCATTTTCACAGGCATTACCGGTGGGGCAACCTTCGGTGTTGCAATGAAAATTGCTGAAACGGCAAAGCCTGGAACTGTAATCTTGGCTATGTTGCCGGATACAGGCGAGCGCTATCTTTCTTCGCCATTGTTTGAAGGTGTGGAAGAGGGCATGAGCGAAGAGGAAGTTGCTCTTTCAAAATCCACACCCGGTTTTCATATGAGTTCCTGATTCTGCAATCAGGGTCTCTACACATAATAAAATAGCTTTGGGGTGGTGGAAGTGATTTTGCCACCCCGTTTATTTGGATTAACGTAAAAGTAATGGAATCTCCCGGACTGGCCCTTGCACTTTCGACATCAACGTTTTATGTATAGGGCTCTGAGCAAGGCGTGTAAGGCGGAGAGATTCGGCTGTACGCGCTAAATTGTGTGGAAAAACCGTAGGTTATCTGCAAATTTGGTATCTGTTATTTGCCTTGATCAGTGTAAAATTAAATGAGTTCAATTTCTGAGCGAAAGCGTTCCGACACATGGCCGCCAAAATTAATCCATTCACCTTTTTTCAACAGGTTCGTTCCGAGACTTCAAAAGTCACATGGCCGACCCGGCGTGAAACCGTTATTACGACCATTATGGTCTTTATTATGGTGATTATTGCGGCGCTGTTTTTCTTTGCCCTAGACCAGTTGCTTGGTTGGGGTGTTGGAATGATACTTGGATCTTAAAACGGGTTCCTGAAAATACGGGTACGTAAAACGAGGTTTAGTCCGGCTTTAGTCAAAGCGCTGGATTATAAGGATATAATAATAAATGGCGCACCGCTGGTACATCGTTCACGCTTATTCGAATTTCGAAAAGAAAGTGGCCGAATCGATCGAAGAACAGATCAAGCAAAAAGGGCTTGAGCATCTGTTTGAAGCCGTTTTGGTGCCGACTGAAAAAGTCGTCGAAGTTCGTCGTGGCCGCAAAGTAGATGCTGAGCGGAAGTTTTTTCCAGGCTACGTGCTTGTGAAAATGGAAATGACCGATGAGGCATTTCATTTGATCAAGAATACACCGAAAGTAACCGGGTTTCTTGGTTCTAATCACAAGCCGCAGCCGATTATGGAGCGCGAAGCGCAGCGCATTCTTAATCAGGTGCAGGAGGGCGTTGATCGTCCTAAGCCTTCCGTCATGTTTGATGTGGGCGAAAGTGTTCGCGTTTCCGATGGTCCGTTTGCTTCCTTTAATGGTATTGTCCAGGAAGTGGATGAGGAGCGGGCGCGTCTTAAAGTGGAAGTTTCTATTTTCGGCCGGGCAACTCCGGTTGATCTTGAGTATGGTCAGGTTGAAAAAACCTGAGCATTGTAAATGTGCCTCCATTCGATGGGTAGGGGTGCATAAAATATGTGTGGGAGCCGGTTAAACTTTGCCGGTTTAATTCAGGCCTACCACACAACTGCAACCGTCGGAGCTGTTCCAGCTTCGGTTAATTTAAACGGCATCATTTATCTTCGGGTAGGTGTTGCAAATAGCAGAGTGAATTATGGCTAAAAAAATTGATGGATACCTGAAGCTTCAGGTTCCTGCAGGAAGCGCATCGCCTTCGCCGCCAATTGGTCCGGCACTTGGTCAGCGTGGCCTAAACATTATGGAATTTTGTAAAGGCTTCAACGCCAAGACCCAGGAAATGGAAAAGGGCGCTCCGGTTCCTGTTGTAATTACCATTTACCAGGACAAGTCCTTTACCTTCGAAATGAAGCAGCCGCCAATGTCTTTCTTCATTAGAAAGGCTGCTGGCTTGGACAAAGGTTCTTCTGAGCCTGGTCGTACTGTTGTTGCTAAACTGAGCCGCAAACAGGTTCAGGAAATTGCTGAAAAGAAGATGGTTGATCTCAATGCAACCACCATCGAAGCCGCAATGAAAATTGTTGAAGGTTCCGCCCGCTCAATGGGCGTGGAAACGGAGGGCTAATCGATGGCTGTTGGAAAAAGATATAAAGCTGCTCGCGAAAATATTAACCGCGATAAACTTTACCCCCTGACTGAGGCTGTTGCCATGGTCAAAGAGCATTCATCTGCTAAATTCGACGAAACCATTGAGGTTGCTTTGAATTTGGGTGTTGATCCTCGTCACGCAGACCAAATGGTTCGTGGTGTTATCAATCTGCCAAATGGCACAGGTCGTACGGTTCGTGTGGCTGTATTTGCCAAGGATGATAAAGCCGAAGAAGCGAAAGCTGCTGGTGCTGATATCGTTGGTGCACAAGATTTGATGGCTGATGTTCAGGCTGGTAAAATCAATTTTGACCGTTGCATTGCTACCCCTGACATGATGCCGCTTGTTGGTCGTCTGGGTAAAGTGCTTGGTCCCCGCAATTTGATGCCAAATCCTAAAACCGGCACGGTTACCATGGATGTTGCGTCTGCGGTTAAAGCTGCCAAGGGTGGTTCAGTCGAGTTTCGCGTTGAAAAAGCTGGCATCATTCAGGCTGGCATTGGCAAAGCTTCTTTTGGTGCTGATGCACTTGAAGAAAACATTCGTGCATTGACTGACGCAGTCGTCAAAGCGCGGCCAACTGGCGCAAAGGGGACATTCCTCCAGCGCGTTGCAATTTCTTCGACCATGGGTCCCGGCATCAAAGTTGATCCGGCATCAATGACCGAATAAGGCTTTTTTAAAAAGCCAAAAAGATTTCGGCGGCTCGCCGCCGGGATTTCAAAATATTCTGAGCGAAAGTTCAGGAGGATGAAAGTCCCAAAACTAACGTTTTGCATTTTGAAAAATACCTGTCCGAGACTGTGGGTGGCCTGCCTTTTGGTTGGTGCCTTAATCCTTGGGGACAGAAATGAAGTTCTGAAAAGAACTGAAGTTTTTGAAACCATAGGCCTGCAATAGATGGGAGTGAGAACGAATTTGAGGCGAATGCCTCCCCGGGACTAACGTCCCTAGTTCAAACTCGTAAGCCTTGTGGCAATCCTGCTTTTGTGGGGTGTCTATCAGGGGACAGGACCTCGAAACGTTGTTTGAGTAGCGCAAGTTACGCAAACAACACTTAACCGATGAACCGCCATATTGGTGGGGATTCATAACGGAGAGAGACTGTGGATAAAGCGGAAAAAAGTGAATTTGTTGCATCCATGAATACTGTGTTCCAGGATTCTGGCGCTGTGGTTGTTGCTCACTATACCGGTCTGACTGTTGCTGACATGAGCGCCTTGCGTGCAAACATGAAAGAAGCAGGCGGAACTGTAAAAGTCGCGAAAAACCGCCTCGTCAAACTCGCTCTTAAAGGCACGGATGCAGAGCATATTCAGGATTTATTTCAGGGCCAAACCCTGATCGCATATTCCCCTGATGCGGTTACTGCACCCAAGATAGCGGTCGAGTTCTCTAAGATTAACGAAAAACTCGTTATTCTTGGTGGAGCAATGGGCGCTACCAACCTCGATATTGATGGTGTGAAGTCATTGGCTGCACTGCCATCACTAGATGAACTGCGTGGTAGACTTGTTGGCATGATTTCAACGCCTGCAAGCCGTATCGCACAAGTTATCAACGCACCTGCCGGTCAATTGGCGCGTGTGTTCGGGGCTTATGGCCAAAAGGACGAAGCGGCGTAAGGTCGCGCAATCAAATCGAAGTTTGAACTTAAAGGAAAATAACTATGGCTGATCTAGATAAGATCGTAGACGAGCTTTCAAGCTTGTCAGTATTGGAAGCTGCTGAGCTTTCCAAGCTACTTGAAGAAAAATGGGGCGTTTCTGCTGCTGCTCCTGTTGCTGTTGCTGCAGCTGCAGGCGCTGGTGCTGGCGAAGCTGCTGAAGAACAAACAGAATTTGATGTTATTCTGACAGAATTCGGCGCTTCTAAAATCAACGTGATTAAAGAAGTTCGCGGCATCACAGGTCTCGGCCTGAAAGAAGCTAAAGATCTCGTCGAAGCTGCTCCAAAAGCAGTTAAAGAAGGCGTGACTAAAGCTGAAGGCGAAGAAATCAAGAAGAAACTTGAAGACGCCGGCGCAAAAGCCGAACTCAAGTAATTTTTGTTTTTCGACCCTCGTGGGTCGCATTAAGAAATTGGCCTCGGATTCGTCCGGGGCCTTCCCTGTCAAAGAAGTTGGAGGTTTCCAACTAGGAAAGCAGGGGGCGCATATTTAATATTGGAAACAGGATTTCCACCAAATATGCATAAATTAAGTGAGTACTGGCTAGTAATTATCGAACCGTTTGCCAGCGGTTCTTGGCGCAAAATGACAGACTGACGCCCGAACCTGTGTCCCGAAAGCCGATTGGATGGGCTTTCCAGAGACCGGTACCGAGCGGAAGCTGCTGACATATCAAGGAGCAACCATGGCTCAAACCCATGTTTTTAACGGTCGTAAACGCGTAAGAAAATTCTTTGGAAATATTTCAGAAGTGGCAGAAATGCCAAATCTGATCGAAATTCAAAAACAGTCCTATGATAAGTTTTTGATGGTCGAGGAACCAGAAGGCGGTCGCGGCGATGAAGGCCTGCAAACTGCATTCAATTCCGTATTCCCGATCTCCGATTTTACCGGATCATCCATGTTGGAGTTCGTTCGTTACGAATTCGATCCCCCAAAATACGATGTAGAGGAATGCCGCCAGCGCGACATGACCTATTCCGCACCACTTAAGGTGACGCTGCGCTTGATCGTATTTGATATCGATGAAGATACAGGTGCGAAATCCATTAAGGATATCAAAGAGCAAAACGTCTATATGGGCGACATGCCTTTGATGACCAATAGTGGTACTTTCGTGGTCAATGGCACCGAGCGTGTGATTGTTTCCCAGATGCACCGTTCACCTGGCGTGTTCTTCGATCATGATAAGGGCAAAACCCATTCATCCGGCAAATTGCTATTTGCTTCACGAGTCATTCCTTATCGCGGCTCTTGGCTGGATATTGAATTTGATGCCAAAGACATCGTCTTTGCGCGTATCGATCGCCGTCGCAAATTGCCAGTAACCACCTTGCTTATGGCGCTTGGCCTTGATCAGGAAGAAATTCTGTCAACCTTCTACACTTCATCACAATTGAAGCGTGATGGGAATGATTGGCGTATGCCATTCGACGGCGAAAGCATGAAGGGCCAAAAAGCTGAAGCAGATCTGATTGATGCAGATACTGGTGAAGTTGTTGTTGAGATGGGCAAAAAGCTCACCGCTCGCACCATTAAGCAATTGTTGGAAAACGGTCTGAAATATATCAAGGCCAGCAATGAGCAGGTCTACGGCAAGTACATCGCCGAAGATATCGTCAATACGAAAACCGGCGAAATCTATATGGAAGCCGGTGACGAGCTTGATGAAAAGACAATCGAGCTGCTTGATGAACATAAAATCAAGTCACTCAATGTGCTTGATATCGATCACATCAATGTGGGTTCGTTCATCAGAAACACCATGGCTGCGGACAAAAACAGCAACCGTCAGGAAGCCTTGTTTGACATCTACCGTGTGATGCGTCCCGGTGAGCCGCCAACAATGGACACTGCTGAAGCAATGTTCAAATCGTTGTTCTTTGATTCAGAACGCTACGATCTTTCTGCTGTTGGCCGCGTTAAAATGAATATCCGCCTACAGTTGGACGCCGAAGATACCGTGCGTGTATTGCGCAAGGAAGACATTCTTTC
>JAESUH010000064.1 GCA_016763155.1 Rhizobiaceae bacterium | reverse complement strand
GTCACAACCAGAAGCTTGGAGAGCCATTTCCAATGTATCAGTCACATCTGACGTGCTCATGGTGGTGCACAACTTCCACGAGATAATGTAACGCGAGTAATCATCCAGGATTGTCGACAGATAGAACCATCCCCAGCCAATGACCTTCAAATAGGTGAAGTCTGTCTGCCACAGTTGGTTGATTGCCGTGGTTTTATCCCTGAATTCACTGGAGGCTTTCATAACAATGAAGGCTGGGCTGGCGATCAGGTCATGCGCCTTTAAAAGTCGATAAACTGAGCTTTCCGATACAAAATAATCTTGTGTATCTGTGAAAGTTACTGCCAGTTCCCGTGGAGAAAGGTCCGGTTTATCAAGAGCCAAATCAATGATTTGCGCGTGTATTTTCTCCGGCACACGGTTCCAGGCTCTATTGGGACCGGAACGCCTATCTTCCAACCCCGCTGTCCCAAATCGCTGATGCAAATCGTACCAGCGATAAAAAGTTGGTCGCGAGATGCCCAATTTATCAAGCGTCATCTTGGTTGGCAGATGAGACTTCTCGACAATACGGATGATTTCCAGTTTCTCAAATGCAGGATACCTCATTCGATATCCTCCCCATCTATTACCGGCAGGTGATGGTTACATCACCGAGAGGCCCGATCATGCTTTTTTTGAGAAGGCGATTTTCCAAGATGAGGTCGGCCACGCATTCCTTAAGATCACGCGCTTCACGGCGCAGACCTTTGACTTCATCCGTTGACGCCTCGCGCACGATATCTCCCGACAAACGCTTTTTGCCCGCTTCCATGAACTCTTTCGACCATTTGCAATACATGCCTTCTGACAGGCCTTCACGGCGGCAAAGCTCAGCTATGCTGTCTTCGCCACGCAGGCCATCCAGCACAATGCGG
This sequence comes from Rhizobiaceae bacterium, assembly GCA_016763155.1. Taxonomy (GTDB): domain Bacteria; phylum Pseudomonadota; class Alphaproteobacteria; order Rhizobiales; family Rhizobiaceae. Next base: position 3,909 of record JAESUH010000064.1, on the reverse strand, counting down.
ATCTTCTCCTCAGCGCTATACTGACGACGGGTCTTACGTTTGATCGTGCGGATTATCTGTTCTGAACCCGATCCCCGGGTTCCTGATTTATGTCTCATCTTCGCTCCTTAGGGGCTACGATGAACCAAAAATCATCTCTTATACAATCTTACCATTCTGTCTCATGAATGCTGAAGTGAAACAGTCGACACTGTGGTGGTTGACGGGCGTCCTATCAAAAGGTCCGGGCAGTTCACTCAACGGCCAGCCGCCGAGGTAGTTAAGATGGCGCAATCCTCACGAGCTCGCATTGAGGAGCGCATGGGTACGGTCTGCCGCACTGAGCTTGAAGATTATTACAAAGGCCGCTTCATTTTTGGCAATTAACAACCGTCGGCGAATCGTACAAAATAACCCCATCTGGTGCGCCGATGATGGCCTCAATTAGAAACCCGTTATCCGCCAAAAAACTCGAACAATGTTTTCTATAAAGGAGAGTAGATATATGCGGCGCTTGATTCTGTAGAATGGGCTAAAGGTTAATCCAACACCCGTATTCTTAACTGTAGATATTATCTTCACCAGGAAATGCGCGGGATTTCACATCTTCAGAATAATTTTTGATTGCTTGTTCCATTGCGTTCCCCAGATCGCCATAAACCTTCACGAATTTTGGAGGCGATGAGTTAAACCCAAGCATATCCTCCAGCACAAGTATCTGGCCATCGCATTCCACAGATGCGCCAATACCTATTGTGGGAATGTTTATTTGTTTGGTTATCTTTGCCGCAAGCGGCTCGACCATGCCTTCTAGAACCACAGCAAATGCGCCAGCCTGTGCCACTGCTGTTGCATCAGCTTCGTGAGCTGCCCATTCGTCTTTGTCCCGACCCTGGGTTTTAAAACCACCCATGACGGCACTGGATTGTGGGGTAAGACCGATATGAGCCATCACTGGAATGCCACGTTCGGTAAGAAAGCGGATTGTATCAGCCATGCGTTGCCCGCCTTCGAGTTTCACCGCTCCGCAGCCTGTTTCCCTCATTACCCGGGCAGCGTTACGAAAAGCAACTTCCGGGCTTTCCTCATATGACCCAAATGGAAGGTCAACAACGATAAGGGCATGCTCAGTACCACGCACAACTGAAATGCCGTGAGTAATCATCAAATCAAGTGATACGCCAAGCGTTGATTCCATCCCGTGGATTACCATTCCCAGAGAATCTCCGACCAGAATGAAATCCACATGTTTGTCTACGATAGCGGCCGTATGCGCGTAATAGGCTGTTAAAGAGACGATTGGCTCTTTGCCCTTACGGTTTTGTATTTGAGGGGCGCTAACCCGGCGAACAGGTTTGGGAGTACTCATGGCGATACTTTCTATGGTTTATCCGACAATGGTGTCAGCGTGCGTTGATCGATCAACAAAACAGTTCCGAATGATACTGCCAGCAAGGCAACAGCAGGGCGTGTAATTATTCCACGTATTGCGGCAAGTGTTGCCGCGTCTCTGATATCGATTGAACGGATTTGCGCGCGTGGTTGGCTCTCAAGTTTTGAGCGGATAATTTTGTCTAATGTTCGCGACGTAATATTTGTGTTCGAGCAGGCTTCCTCTGCCGCTGTCAACGCCTGCGATAAAACCGGAGCGGCCAGTCGATCTTCCTTACCAAGCATCACGTTGCGCGAAGACATGGCCAGTCCATCTGATTCACGAACTGTAGGTACGCCGCAAATTTCCACCGGGATATCCATATCCTGTACCATGCGGCGGATCACTTGAAGTTGCTGATAATCCTTTTCGCCAAAATAGGCGCGGTCGGGCTGGCAAATATTGAATAACTTGGCGACAATTGTCGTGACACCTCGAAAATGCCCCGGACGAAGGCGCCCGATCAGAATACGTGACAGGCGGGTAGTCTCGACAATTGTCTCATTGTCGGCGGCATAAATTTCTGACCTGGGAGGTGTGAAAACTGCATCCACACCTTCTGTTTCCAGCATGGCTAAATCTCTTTCGAGGTCAGCCGGGTAGCTGGAAAGGTCTTCATTCTCTCCAAACTGTGCCGGGTTCACAAATATGGTGACGATGACACGGTCGCAGGCCGCGCGTGCCTGACGTACCAATTCCATATGACCATCATGCAAATAGCCCATGGTAGGAACAAGACCTATCGAAGCGCCATCTCTACGAAAATTGGTCTGAAGTGCAAAGATTTTGGTCTTTGATTCACAAATCTGCATTGGGCAAAACCTGTATAATTTCGAGCAGGTGCTCATGACAAACAAGCAAAAAAGTTTAATTTGTCTATGACTTTATTTTGCGTTGCACCATAGACGTACATCTATTTTGCAATGCAGCAAAACATCATGGCCTAAGCAACGTCCCTACTTGGTTCGTAATTCAGGATTGGACCCAACCATTTTTCTGTTTCCCGCAGGCTGACCCCCTGTCGGATGGCATAGTCTTCAACCTGATCCTGCTCGATCTTGCCAACTCCGAAATATTGACTTTGAGGGTGGGAGAAATAGAAACCGGAAACCGCAGACCCCGGTTGCATTGCATAGCTCTCGGTAAGTTTGATGCCGACTTTTTCTTCTGCATCCAATAGACCAAACAGAGCACCTTTTTCCCGGTGATCGGGCTGGCAAGGATAGCCCGGGGCAGGACGAATGCCCTGATAACCTTCGCCAATCAGGGCCTCATTGGTGAGGGTTTCATCTGGAGCATAGGCCCAAAACTCTTTACGCACCCGTTCATGCATGCATTCAGCAAATGCTTCTGCAAGTCGATCAGCCAGCGCTTTGGATAGGATAGCGGAATAGTCATCATTGGCGCGTTCAAAACGGGTGGCAATGACATCTTCGCCAAACCCGGTGGAGACAGCAAAACCGCCTATGTAATCCACAACGCCACTGTCTTTTGGCGCAATGAAATCTGCCAGAGCAGCATTGGGTCGCCCGTTGCTGCGCTGCATTTGTTGGCGCAATGTGTAGAACGTGGCCAATTTGTCCGTTCGCTCTCCATCGGAGAAAACTTCGATATCATCTGCACCATTGGAGTGCGCCGGCCAAAAGCCAATCACGGCACGTGCGGTCAGCCATTTTTCGGTGACCATCTGCTCCAGCATGATTTGTGCATCTTTGAATAAGGACCGGGCAGCTTCACCCACCTGATTATCCTCAAGAATGCGTGGATAGGTACCGATCAACTCCCATGTGGAGAAAAACGGTGTCCAATCGATATATCCGGCAATCTCACCCAGATCATAATCCTCAAACACCTGTGTTCCCAGAAATGATGGCTTAACCGGCTTATGATTTTTCCAGTCTATCGGTGTCTTATTGGCGCGGGCCTGATCAAGACTGGCGCGGACTTTCGGGCGTTGTTGGGTTCTGGCATGGCGCTCGGCCATTTCCTTATATTCGCTATGGATTTCTTTGACATAATCCTCACGGCCAGTGTCAGACAAAAGTTTGGAAACCACCCCAACGGCCCGGCTGGCATCAACCACATGAATGGTCTGATTGCGATTATAATTAGGATCAATCTTCACCGCCGTATGAATTTTGCTGGTGGTAGCACCGCCAATTAGCAGCGGAATATCAAGGCCCTCCCGCTCCATTTCAGCAGCCACATGGCACATCTCGTCCAGGCTTGGGGTGATCAGGCCGGATACACCAATGATATCGGCCTTGACCTCTTTCGCAGTTTCCAGAATTTTTGCAGCCGAGACCATAACGCCCAGATCAATCACCTCATAATTGTTACACTGAAGTACGACGCCGACAATATTTTTGCCGATGTCATGAACATCGCCCTTGGCAGTTGCCATGACAATTTTGCCAGCGAATGATTGCTTTTCGATGCCTAAGCGTTTCTTCTCTTCATCCATAAATGGCAGCAGATAAGCGACCGCCTGTTTCATC